>JAXIXR010000029.1:0-23639 GCA_036304905.1 Collinsella sp.
AAGGAATTTCTCGGGGCCGCCTCTCGGCGGCCTTGCGAAAAACAAATCCAAGTTAGACCATTTCAAATGGTTCGATGTCTGCCCGGATGCGACACATCTGGTGTGTCCATCCTCGCAGTATCCGGTTCTCAAGGTGCACGCCTGGCGGCTGATCCGGTCCGACCGGGCCGCGCGGCAAGGAGATATATTGCCAGACCGCGAAGCCCTGTGGGACGTCAATTCCACTCTTCACAAGTCCTACACAACATATTGCTTTCTATAGGTAATAGAAAGACTGGTGCGGATCTTCCGCACGTATCAGATGATGACCCTTTGGTTCAGGAATATATAGAGATCGGTCACCTATAAGTGTTTATCTACCCGCGCTTTTAGCAATGTAAACCGCGCTTCAGATAAAAAGAGGGAGCGCCGCGCACAACGCGACACTCCCCTAGCGATTCAAGAGAATCTATTAGGCCTCTAGAGCCTTCTTGGCGATGGTGGCCAGCTCGTTGAAGGACTCGATGTCCTCGTAAGCCATCTGAGCCAGGACCTTGCGGTCGAGCTCGATGCCGGCAACCTTCAGGCCGTGCATGAACTGAGAGTAAGAGATGTCGTTCAGGCGAGCGGCAGCGTTGATGCGGGTGATCCAGAGAGAGCGGATCTCGCGCTTCTTGTTGCGGCGATCACGATACTGATACTGCAGGGAGTGCTGGACCTGCTCTTTAGCATGCTTGTAAGTACGCGAAGCGGCACCGTAGTAACCCTTCGCACGGTGCATAACGGTACGGCGCTTCTTCTTGGCGGCAACAGCGCGCTTAATACGTGCCATGTTCTATCAACTCCTAGACGGTAAAACGAAAAACGGGAACGCGAACTTAGGCGAGACGCGACTTGATGACCTTGCGGTCGGCAGCGGCGATCTCGGTCTCCTGACGGAAGCCACGCTTACGCTTGGTGGACTTCTTGCTCAGGATGTGGCTCTTGAAAGCCTTGGCGCGCATAAGCTTGCCGGTGCCAGTCTTGCGGAAACGCTTCTTGGTGCCGCTGTGGGACTTCATCTTAGGCATGAAATACTCCTTAATCGGTTACAGAACACTAGTTACTTGGTATCGCTTGCCGCTTTATCCTCATCGAAGGCGCCCTTAATCGGGGCGAGCAGCATAAGCATGTTACGGCCTTCCATCTTAGGCTTGGACTCGACCGTAGCGTAAGGCTTGAGATCCTCGGCGAGACGCTCGAGAACGTTAAGACCCTGCTCCGGGTGAGCCATCTCACGGCCGCGGAACATGATGGTGATCTTAACGCGTGCGCCCTTCTTGAGGAAACGCAGAACGTGGCCCTTCTTGGTCTCGTAGTCGCCAACGTCGATCTTGGGTCGGAACTTCATTTCCTTGACCTCGACCTTGGACTGGTTCTTACGAGCAGCCTTGGCCTTCATGGCCTGCTGGTACTTGAACTTACCGTAGTCCATGACCTTGCAGACCGGCGGCTCCGCGTTGGGAGCGATCTCGACTAGGTCGAGACCCTGATCGTCGGCGACGCGCTGGGCATCGCGGATGGCGAACAGGCCGAGCTGAGAGCCATCGACGCCAATCAAACGACACGAAGATGCAGTGATCTCGTCGTTGATGCGGGTGTCATCAGACTTAGCTATTTTCCCTACCTCCATTCATAAAAAAATAACCCGGCGCTTCTCAGCAACCAGGTCGTACACATAGACTTCCTCGATTTGAGGAAGGGAATCTAAGTTGTATGACCAGTCAGCTGCTCATTGGCGCCAAAAGGTGGGAACCCTCGGGTTCCTCTTTAAGGCATTGCGGGGACAACGCCTTGGCGATAATAACACGTACCGCGCGTTATCACATTACGTACACGAAAAAGGGAGCCTTGACCCCCTTGAACGTCCACTTGCATGTATGGTGCCCGAGGCGAGACTCGAAGGGCCTTCGCTTCGCGAAGCCCCGGGCTTCGGGCGCATGGCGCCCTCGCCGCGCTCCGCTACAAACAGGCCACAGGCCTGTTTGCTTAACGCTCCGCGCGCTCACGCGAGTTCGGCACGAAAAAGGGGGCCGCAACCCCCTTGAACGCTCACTTGCATGTATGGTGCCCGAGGCGAGACTCGAACTCGCACGTTGTTGCCAACGGTGGATTTTGAGTCCACTGCGTCTGCCAATTCCGCCACTCGGGCACGCAATGCGTGAGTTAGTTTATCACAGCTTTCTACCGATTAGTCCGAAAATGGAACATCGAGCATTTCGATGAGTTCGACCGTGCGGAGCATCTCGCGCCGACGGCATCCGCGACCGTCGACCGAAGCCTCACCCATCTGGTTATCGTAAGGGTCCTCGCGCATGCCGTCGAAAGAGGGCTCAAACTCTGCCTGGAATCGATTGTTGGCCACCATACGCCACGGGTCGAGATTGCCAAAGTAGTGACGGCGGCGCCACTCCTCCCCCATCCTGCGAGCAGAAGACCCAAATGATACGTCGGCGTTGAGCCAACCGGTCTGCGGCGTATAGAACTCTGCCCAGTCGTGCGACCCCACCGAATCGGGCGTAACATACAGGCCGCTCTGCCAACGGGCAGGCACGCCCGCGATACGGCACATGGTGATAAACGTGAGCGCCATAACGCCGCAATCGCCGCGGAGCGAATGCGCGCAGTCATCGGCAATAGATCCCAAAAGCAAGTACGGCGGCTGATAGCGATAGTCGATATGCTGCGTCAGGTAATCATAGATAGCACGGGCGCGATCGAGCGGATCCTCGAGCCCGTCAATGACACGGGCCGTCAGCTGCTGCAGATACGGCGTGAATGCAATGTGCGGACGGTCCTCGGAGGTGTCCACGGGCAGTGGCACGTCCATGCAAGGATGCACCGGAAGCGCACCCCCATAGACATCACGATAAGCGGCATCAATTTGATAGCGATAGGTCACCGAGAATGAGCGCTCACTCGAAGAAGACCACGAGGCGGTACGCGCCGAAGCATTCGCGGGGGCAACAGCACCCTCCGGCGTCATATCGAGAACCTCGATATGAGACTGTTGACGACAGGCGGCGGCAACGGGTAGCCACGAGCGAACAGTCTCTCCCTCCAGAGCACCAGGAACAGACACGCATGCCTTGAGCGTAATGGCGCGAGACAGCCCGCCTTGCGATTCCATCTCCTTAAGCATCTGATTGCGCAGCGCCATACCATCCGTAGAATCGGGGCGCAGACCCGGAACCTCCTTGGGATACACGCGCAAAGAATCCAGGAAGTTGTCGAGAACGAACAGCTCGCCATCGATAAAGCGCCAGTCAATACGCTTACGATTAATCAGGTCATCAAACTGCTCTTCGATAAACTCTGGCCACTCCTCGCGAATCATCGCAATAGCCTGATCGCGCGACACCGAAAAATGAAGCGGCGTCTCGAGCATGCGATACCGCTCGGCACGAACACAAGCAGCCAGCGAAGGCTCGGGGTTCTGCTCCAAAAGGCGATCGCAGGCAGCAACAGCCTGCGTCAAATACCCGGCATCCTTAAGACGAAGAATCTCGGGCGGCAGTCCAACATCGAGATGACGAAAGTCATCACAGTGAACATCAGCAGAGCAACCAACTGGGCCCTCGTCAATAACCTTCCCATCCGAAGGCAGCACATTAATAACAGCCATACCAAAACTCCAAGTCACTAGAACGCTTGAAGCCCATTGTAGCGAGATAAAAAAGAAAGCCCCAATTAAGGAGCCCCCAACACTGATAAACGGTGCCTATAAAAAATGAATTCAGCCCAGTAACCCTGCGGCGTTAAACGAAGGAAGCCCCGTCCCCCGGAGCTGTTTCCTTGGCGCGACTTCTGGCAAAGCCAGTAGCCATCTTAATTTAGCCCAGTAACCCTGTAGCGAGTTAACGAAGGAGGCCCGTTTCCCCGGAGCTGATTCCGTCGCGCGACTTCTGGCGAAGCCAGGTGAGCGCGAGGGAAACAGCGTAGGGGAAACGGGGCCTCCGGCGGGAAGTTAAACCGCTACTTACGCCTTGTTGACGGAGCCAAACTCCTCCATGAGCTCCTTGGTGCGGGCAACGATGTTGTCGCGACCAGGCTTGAGGAGCTTGCGGGGGTCAAAGCCCTTGCCCTGCTGATCCTTGCCAGCCTCGATGTACTCGCGAACGCCCTTGGCGAAGACGAGCTGCAGGTCGGTGTTGACGTTGATCTTGGAGATGCCCAGGGAAATGGCCTTCTTGATCTGATCCTCGGGGATGCCGGTGCCACCGTGCAGGACGAGGGGCAGATCGCCGGTCTGGGCCTTGATCTCGCCCAGACGCTCGAAGGAAAGGCCAGCCCAGTCGGCAGGGTACACGCCGTGGATGTTGCCGATACCGCAGGCGAGGAAGTCGACGCCCAGGTCAGCGATCTGCTTGCACTCAGCAGGATCAGCGAGCTCGCCGCTGGAGGTCACGCCGTCCTCGGTGCCGCCGATGCCGCCGACCTCGGCCTCGATGGACATGCCCTTGGAGTGGGCAAGCTCAACGAGCTCCTTGGTGCGGTCGAGGTTAAGCTGGAAGGTCTCCTCGTGAGAGCCGTCATACATGATGGACGTGAAGCCGGCCTCGATGCACTTGAAGCAGTCCTCGTAAGAACCGTGATCGAGGTGAAGGGCGACGGGAACGGTAACGCCCGTGGCCTCGACGGCAGCCTTGACCATGTCGGCGCAGACCTTGAAACCGCCCATCCACTTAGCGGCACCAGCGGTGCACTGAAGGATCAGCGGAGACTTGGCCTCCTCGGCGGCCTGGAGAATAGCCAGGGTCCACTCGAGGTTGTTGGTGTTGAAGGCACCGAGACCGTACTTGCCGGCCTCAGCCTTCTTGAGCATGTCTGCTGCGTTGACGAGCATAAAAGAAACCTCCTGTAAGGTTGCTCCGATAACGCCTGAGATTTTACCACGGCGCACCCGGGCATAAACGTTCGTTTGTTCACGAATATGGGTACTTTAGCGATTTTTTATACCGCCTGCCGCCTCAGAACGGCCGTTGACGAGTTTGGGGGGTTGACGTTATTGTCAACCCCCCAAATACCAACCAGCTATACGATCACCAAAGACGCGAGCTCAAGCATGATGGGCATGGCGACGAGCGACAGAATCGTGGACAGCGTCACCAAACCGATTCCAAACTTATAGTTGCCGCCGTATTTCTCGGACAAGATGGCCGCGAACGATGCGACAGGTGCACCGAGAGCGATAAGCATCGTGAGGCGAACCTTGGCATCAATCCACGGGAAGAGCGCCAATATGCCAACAACGATCGCCGGGATGATGACGAGTCTCACCAAGCTAACGAGATAGGCCTTTTTGCTCGTAACGACAGCGCGCATATCGCTCTGCGCCAAATAGGCTCCAAGCACAAGCATCACAAGGCCCGTATTGAGCGCACCCAGGTCATCGAGAATCGTCGCCATCAACGCGGGCGGATGGATTGAAAAGAAAAAGCAAACAAGACCAATCAAGATCATGATGAGATTGGGGTTAGTAATGCAGTTCTTAAAGGACATCTGGCTCTTATCACCCGAAACCAACCATACGCCATACGTCCAAATGAAAAACGTGAGGCATGAGACTCCGATGGAGAGGTAGAAGACGTATTCGGACCCGAACACGCCCATAACAATGGGAACCCCGATAAAGCCGCTGTTGGAGAAGATGGCACCGTAACGGGCGACACCATCCTCCTTTTTAAAAAACAGACGCGTGAGCGGAATCGAAATTAGTGTGACCACAACGGTAAGCACAAAGCAAAATCCCGCGTCGCGGATCATGTTGGGTTCGAAGTCGACCATAAGGGTTCTCAGCGTAATGCAGGGATACGCCACATAGATGACCACATTGGCCATCTGGCTCGTGCCCTTGCGGTCGATAATCTTCATGCGGTAGAGAAAATAGCCGATCGCCATCAGGATAAACATGATGACGATCTGACTGATAAGCGCGGCAACCGCTCCTCCCATTACAGCTCCTCGCCGTTGGTCTCAATAACCTTCTTGTACCAGTAGAAGCTCTTTTTACGCGAGCGCTCCATAGTACCGGTGCCGTCATCGTGCTTATCGACATAAACAAACCCGTAGCGCTTGGCCATCTCTCCATCGGCATTGCTCACCAGGTCGATGCAGCCCCAAGGCGTGTAGCCCCAGACCTCAACACCATCCTTGATGGCCTCGGCCATGGCCTTGATGTGATCGCGCAAGTACTCGATACGATAGTCGTCGTCGATGAATCCATCCGGATTGACCTCGTCGCAGCAGCCGAGGCCGTTCTCAACCACCATAATGGGAATTTGATAGCGCTCGTACACCTGGTTGAGCATGATACGCAGACCCATAGGGTCGATTGGCCACTCCCATGCAGTCTCCTTGAGGTAAGGATTCTTGGCGCCCCCGAGAAGGTTACCGCTCGTCTCCTCGGCAGGGTCAGTGCTTGCGCACTGGCTCTGATAGTAGCTGTGCGTATAGAAATCGACCGTACCCTCTTTGAGAATCTTACGGTCCTCGTCGGTGATATCGAGCGTCACGCCCTCCTCGTCCCAGATGCGCTGGGCAAAGTAGGGGTACTCGCCGCGCACTTGGACATCTGAACAGTAGTAGTTGCGATACTGGTTACGCTCGCGGGCAAGCTCGACGTCCGCAGGATTGGGCGTGAGCGGATAGGCCAGCATGTAGGCAATCATACAACCCATCTTGTTGTCGGGGTCGATCTCGTGCCCCGCCTTGACCGCAAGAGCACTTGCGACAAACTGATGGTGCAGCGCCTGCAAACGCTTCTGCGGGTCATCTTTCTGATGGCGAAGGTCAAAGGAGCCCGGATTCAGAATGCCGAGACTCATGTAGTTGCCAAGGGACATCATGCCGCAATTGATCTCGTTGAACGTGAGCCAGTAGCGACACTTGCCCTTGAAATGCTCCATGACGGTCTTGGCATACTTCACGTAGCAGTCAATAGCCTCGCGCGAAGCCCAGCCATCGACTTTCTGGCACATGGCAAAAGGCATCTCGTAATGACTCAGCGTCACGAGCGGTTCGATGCCGTACTTATGGCACTCGTCCATCACGCAATCGTAAAACGCAAGGCCAGCCGCGTTGGGCTCATCTTCGAATCCCGTTGGGAAGACGCGAGGCCAGTTCATCGAGAAACGAAAGACCTTGAATCCCATCTCGGCGAGCAAGGCGATGTCCTCTTTGTAGTGATGGTAGAAATCGACACCATCGTGACAGGGATAGAGCTTGTTGGGGTCGAGCTCGGGCGTGATCTCGCGCGGGTGGTGATGGTTGCCGTTAGTGGCCATATCCATGCAACTCGGACCCTTGCCGTCTACGTCCCAGGCTCCCTCGAACTGATTGGCAGCAGTCGCGCCGCCCCAAAGAAAGTCTTTTGGAAAAACACCCATGGTCGTCCTCTTTTCTATAGGAAACGGGCCGTCATCGCGACGGCCCTCACACTTGTTGAATGAAAGCTAGTCGAGGTCAGCACCGTTGGTGGCGATAACCTTCTGGTACCAATCGAAGCTCTTCTTCTTAGAGCGTGCATAGGTACCGTTGCCCTCATTGTCGAGGTCAACATAGATAAAGCCGTACCGTTTGTCCATTTCGCACGTCGACATCGAGACCAGGTCGATGCACCCCCACGGGGTATAGCCCATCACGTCGACACCTTCCTCGATAGCAGCGCCGATGGCCTTAATGTGCTCACGGAAGTAGTCGATGCGATAGTCATCGTCAATCGTGCCGTCTTCGTTGACCTTATCGTAGGCGCCAAGACCGTTCTCGACGATAAAGAGCGGCTTATGGTAGCGGTCCTGCATATCGATCAACGCGTAGGTGAGGCCATCGGGGTCGACCTGCCAACCCCAGTCAGAAATGGGCAGGAAGGGGTTCTTGACGCCGGTAGCAAGGTTTCCTCCGACTTTCTCGCGCTTGTCCGCATCAATGGAGTCAACCATCGACATGTAATAAGAAAACGAGACGAAGTCGACCGGATACTGCTTGAGAATGGCCTCGTCACCCATGCCGAACTCGACGTGGATGCCCTTGCGCTTCCAATAGTTGAGCACATGCTGCGGATACTCGCCAAGTACCTGGACATCGCTATAGAAGTAGTTATCGCGGTTGTCCTTCTGCGCAAGCAGCATGTTTTTGGGATTGCAGTTCTCGGGATAGGTGAGGGTGCGCGTGACCATGCAGCCCATCTGAGCACCGGGAACCATCTCGTGCAGCATCTTGGTGGCAAGGGCGCTCGCCACAAACTGATTGTGCACGCACTGGTAGATAAGCTCCTCGCGCTTATCCTCGGGATAACGCTCGGTGCAAACGCCGATCGTGGTCCAGGGGTGGCGGAACACAGAGTCGATCTCATTGAATGTGAGCCAATAGGTAACGTACTTTCCAAACTCGCGGAAGCAGACTTCGCAGAAGCGCAAGAAGAAGTCGATGACTTCGCGCTTGCCCCAACCATCGTAGTGGTTTGCCAAATAGAGCGGCATCTCGTAGTGGTGAAGCGTCACAAGTGGCTCAATGCCCGCATCCTTCATGGTGCGGAACAGGTCGCGGTAGTAGTCGATGCCGGCCTGGAGCGGCTCTTCCTCTGTACCCGTGGGGAACAGGCGAGTCCACTGGATGGATACGCGCAGCGTCTTGAAGCCCATCTCCTGGAAAAGCGCAATGTCCTCCTTGTAGCGATGAAAGAAGTCGATGCCGTGACGCTTGGGGTACACGTGGATATCGGTCGAAGCCTCGGCCTCCTTGATCTGTTCGTCAGTGATGCCGTGAAGGGCCGCGTAGTCCTTTTTGTCGACCTTGGGCTTATAGGTGGTGCAGTCGGCGACCGAAAGGCCCTTGCCATCCACATCCCAAGCACCCTCGCACTGGTTGGCGGCAGTGGCACCGCCCCACAAAAAGCCTTCTGGGAACACGTAGCTCATAGTTATCTCCTTAGTTAAAAAGAGGGGCACGGCGCTCCCGTGCACCGCGCCCCTCGAAGTTACAGGCATATTATCGGACAGCCGATAGGTGTAGCCATTAGGCCTGAGCAGCCTCTTCCTGCTCCTTCTTGGCCAGCTTGCTGTTGGCGAGGACGAAGGGGATCCAGATAAGGACGCCCACGACGAGCTCGACGACTTGGACCACAACACCCTGCCAGCCATGGCCAACAAAGGCATTAAGCAGGATGGGCACACCAAAGGGCACGTCAACGGTGTTGCAGGGAAGGAAGCCGATAGAGGTGGCGAACATGGCGATGGCGACGCAGATACCGGAACCAAAGGCAAACGGAATCGCGTAGATCGGGTTCAAGACCAGAGGGATACCGAAGACGACGGGCTCGGAGATGCCGCAGATGCCAGGCAGGAAACCGAGCTTGGCGATAGCCTTTTCCTCATCGCGCTTGGAGCACAGGAAAATAGCGATGATGAGGCAGAGGGTCATACCGGCGCCACCGGGAGCAACGAAGCAGTTCCAAAAACCCATGGTGAACGGAGAATCGGGCATGGTGCCAGCGGCAAGGGCGGCGGTGTTGGCGGCGATTGCGGCATTGAACATGGGGTTGCGCACCGGGGAAACAATGAGACCGCCATGGATACCGAGAACCCAGAAGAGCTGGGACACGACAACGATGATGACAACGCCAGCCGGAGTCTTGAAGGCCGCCTCGAGCGGAGCCTGCATAAGGCCGTAGATCCAATCGTTGATATAGGAGCCGGTAAGGGCCTGGAAGCCAAGGCCGAAGATAGCGCTCACGACGAGGACAATAAAGACCGGGATCATAACGTTGAAGGACTGGGAGATACCAGAGGGAACCGAAGGAGGCATCTTGATCTTGATCTGGTCGATCTTAGAGAGCCAGCAGAAAAGCGAACCGAACACAACGGCCGTGATCATGCCGACAAAAAGACCCTGAGCGCCCATCTGAGTGGTAAGAAGACCAGACACCGGAGCCTCGAGAGCCGTGCCGGCACCGTCGACCTTGATAGAGGTGCAAATCATGGAGATGTAGGCCGCCACGGAGACGAGCGCCGTCGGATACTCCGGAGCCTTCTTGGCACGGGCCAGGTAAAGGCCAATCAGGAAGGTGATGGGCACCGTCATGAAGGACATGGTGCAGTAGTTGATAGCGGAAAATGCCGGCTCAAGCCCCGCGAGCGCGGGCACCCATTGTGCAAGCCCCGTCGTGGTGGAAGAGACCAACGTCTTGAGCAGCGTGCCCATAGAACCCACGATAACGAAGGGCATAAACGCGGTAAAGGCATCCTTAATTGCGGAGAGATATACGTTGTCGCCTACTTTTTCTGCGACAACCATCATCACATCTTCGAATTTCTCGGAGAAAGCCATATGATGTACCTGCTTTCGAAAGTTAATGACGTGCTTTCGGATGTAGACCGCTGTCGAGTGCTAGTCGCACAGCGGCGATTTTGGGCTATTGAGCCCTTATGCCTTGGCGACCAGGTCCTCCGCCTGCTTGAGGACCTTGGCGCCATCGCAGCTGCCGTAGGCAACCGGATCGATTACGGCAACGGGAGCTTTGCCGTCAACGACTTTGGTGAGCTTGCGCTGAAGATGGCGGACCTGCGGGCCAAGCAGCAAAACGTCAAAGTTTCCGAGTTCCTCGGCAACCTGGCCTTGCTCGACGGCCCAAATCTTGTAATCATCCTTGCCCTGGGCCTTAGCGGCCTCCTCCATCTTGCTCACAACGAGCGAGGTGCTCATACCAGCACAGCAAGCCAACATGATGTTCATAACGGACTCCTTTCAAAAGCGCTCATCTTGGGCGCCCGATTGACCAAACTCGGTATTTTAGGGTTACTTGCCCTCGTACTTATCGCGATAAAGCTCGATAAAGCGCTCGGCAAAATCACTCGCCATGATGGCCATCGTCAGATGGTCTTCGGCATGGATCAAGATGATGTTGATATCGACGGTATTGCCGTTCGCTTCAGCCTGAGTGAGCTCGAACTGCATCTTGTGGGCAGCGCTCATCTCGGACTGCGCCTCGGCGAGCTGTTTCTCGGCCTCTTCGAAATCGCCATCATGGGCGGCGTCGATTGCCATGAGCGCGGCGGACTTGGCGTTGCCCGCATGCAGGATGATTTGAAGGGCATTTTCATATTTGCTCTCGTCCATCGGTGTCTCCTTCTACTCGTTGTTGTCTGTTTTTCCATACATATTCAAAAGCTTGACGACGGTCTCCCATCGTTGGTTGTCGACAAGCCCCTGGATAGCCTCTTTGCTGGTAAGCATCTTGGCCATACTGCGGTAGAAACGGTCAAGCTTCTTGTCCTTAGCCTTTGAGACTGATACTAGAAAGACCGCCCGCACCGCTTGCCCGTTCCATTCGACCGGCTCGCGCAGCAGTCCAACGCAAACAAACGTCTCGTCCGTCACGGCCTTGACCGAATGGGGCATGGCGACCTGATTGCCAAAACTCGTCTGCGCGAGTTCCTCGCGACGCATGACCAGCTGCTTAAACTCGTCAGGCACGTTACGCATGGCGGCGACCTGCTCGCATAGAATTGAGATGACCTCGTTCTTGTCTGCAGCGACCATATCGGAGACAAAAAGGTCAGCCGAAAAATAAGGTGCAAGGTCACCGGTAACATTTGCACCGGCAAGAATCTCACGAACATCGTGCATATCATCGGCATCGAGAAAGAAGCTCACCTCGCGCACGGGCACCGGAAGCGCTCGATGCAGGGGCACCGTGGTAAAAACGTAATCGATACCCGTCATATCAATACTGTCGACATGGGAGGCATCGCAGGTCACAATCTTGTCCACGAGAGCACCGAACTCTTGGCGGTATCGGTACTCAAGGAGCTTGGCGCTTCCCTGTCCGCTCGCGCACACTACGAGGATATTCTTACGCGGGACCTCGCTCTTCTGGCGCTCAAGCGCCAAGGCGAAGGCGAGTGCGATATAGCCGATCTCGTCATCCGAAAGACGACTACCGTAGTGCTCGGCAAGGATGACCGACGAATCGAGTGCCATCGACAACGCGAGCGCGAATCTCTCCTTGATATCGGCAAGCAGCGGATTATCGATATGCATGCGATATTTGAGACGCACGGCAAGCGGAACGATATGACGCGCGAGGTTCATGCGGAGCTCAAGATCGCCGCGAAAATCAAAGTGATAGGAATCCCAGATGCACTCGAGCATCTCAGTGACCACATCCCAAACCTCGTCAGAAATTACGAGACCTTCATCTGCACCGTCGGAACTAGCATACAGAGATTGCTTTCCCGCAAGGTGAATGGCGATGTAGGCAACCTCCTCCTCTGGGAGCCGAATGTCGAAAGCTTTCTCGATACGCAAAGCCACACAACCGGCCACCGCAAACTCGCGCGCTGTACGCAGCTTCTCAATATGTTCGGCTTCGAGCGGGACGTAGCACTGCTCGCGGATTCGCCAAATGGCGACCGCGATATGAACCAGCAAGTTTTGATAGGCCGCTGAGTTGATTTGGAAGCCTTCCTCGGCAATGACCTCATTCACACAGGTGGCAATCGTGTCGAGGGTCACCTGGTTCTGAGAATCGCTCTCACGATGCTCTGCAAGCTTGTCGAGCGTAATGCTTGCCAAGCAGAGGCGACGCGACATCTCCGAGCCGCTCACGCGAATCCCGTAATGAGGACGCCGTTCAAGCTTGAGATCGAACTTGGCCAGCTGTGCCTCAACCCGCTTGAGATCGCCTGAAATAGCATTGCGGGATACATAGAGGATCTCCGAAAGATCGTCCAGGGTGATCCAGTCGACGCGACTCAACAGGTCGTTCAGCAAGTACTCAACGCGCCCCTCGCTCGTAGAGGGAATTGACTTGAGACCCCCATTGGATGCATCGTCCTTGATCGAGCGGTATGCGTCGCAATCGCTGATATTGAGGGTATAACCCCCGCCACGGTGTTTATGGATATGGGCCTGAGGCTCGAGGACAGCGTTGAGCTTCTTGACATAAGTACGAATCGTGCGATCGCTCACGCCAAACTCTTCGCAAAGACGAGCGGGCGAAACATCGTGATTAGCCTCTATGTAGTCAAGTACTTTTTGAACCTGTGAATCTAACACCAACGTTTCACCTCCCCGTATCTATCCGACAATTAGAAAGATACAAGGTTTATGAAAGGTGTTCCACAATCCCGATTTCCCCAGAAGTCGGAAGTCTCTTGGGTGGAAACGGAAACTGTCTAGCGCATGAACGGGTTGCACATGAGTTCACGCGCCATAGTGGTCGAGGGACCGTGGCCAGTCAAACAAACGGTATCGGGTGGAAGCATGTGGGCGAGCTTGGAGAGCGAGCGCAGAATCGCTGCCTCGTCGCCACCGGCAAGATCGGTGCGGCCGTGGCTGCCCGGGAATAGGGTGTCGCCCACAAAGGCAATGTTCCTCTGCTCAGTGGCGGCGAACAGAACGATGCCGCCCGGTGTGTGCCCGGGCACCTCAATTACCTGCAGGCAAATGTCGCCCAGCTCAATGGTGTCGCCCTCGGCAAGCAGCCGCGTCGGCTCACCTGGATCGGGCGTCTCGATGCCCCACATCGCTCGCTGCTCCTCGATATTCGCATGCGGCACTGCTGCGTCCTTGCCACACAGCTCGTACAGGGCGTCGGCGCCAACGGCGGCCCGAACTCCAGCGACACCGCCAACATGGTCGGCGTGACCGTGCGTGCAAACGGCGCCGAGCACCTGCACATCGGGGTGTTCGGCTCGAATATGCTCCACCAAGCGCTCGCCTTCCCATGCGGGGTCGATAATCACGCACTCATTGTCCGAAATGACAGCATAGCTATTGGTCTGAATGGGACCGTTTACGAGCGTCTCGATCTCGACCGATCCCTTGGGAGTTAAATCCAAGGACACAGCACTCATGCCCCTCTCCTCTCTATAGAACTCGAGGCATCAAACGATGCCTCGAGTGTAGCGAATATCGATAATGTGGCACGTTCGTCGCGACTAAACGCGACGCTTGAGCTGAGCTCCACCCTCACCCGGCATCAGACGGCGTGCGTCATAGACCGAGTCGACACTGCTGATGGAAGCCAGCAGCGGATCCAGACCACTCGCGTCCGAAATCTCGACCATAAAGCGCAGGGTTGCAATACCCTCGCGGTTGGTCGACGTGGCGGCAGAAAGGATATTGCCGCCCGCATCGCCAATGGCAATGGTGACATCCTTGAGAAGGCCCATGCGGTCCAGGCACTCGACCACGATCTCAACCTGGAACAGGGTATCGGCAGCGCCGTCCCACTCAACGTCAATCATGCGCTCGGGGTGTTCCATAAGACCCTTGACGTTGGGGCAGTTGGCACGGTGCACCGAGACGCCGCGGCCGCGCGTGATGAAGCCCACGATATCGTCGCCCGTCACGGGGTTGCAACAATGCGCCAGACGAACCAGCAAGCCGCTGTTGCTCTCGCCCTTGACGATGATACCGTTGCTGGCGCTCTTGCCACGCTTTTGGGGCTTGCGGTTGGATCCGCGCGCGGGCTGCTTCACGACCTCGGCAATGGCCTCGGCCTTGGCGAGCTGCTCCTCGGGCTTGGGATCCAAGATCTGCTCGACTTTGTTGCCCACGGCACGCGGGGCGACTTTGCCCGCCCCAACGGCTGCGAACAGGTCCTCGAGCTGCTTGTAGTTAAACTGCTCTGCCACGGCATTGAGCGCACGCGTAGATCGCGGCGTAGAGATGCCGTACCCGCGCTTGCGCAGGTCCTTGGCCAGTATATCGCGGCCGGCGGCAGCGTCATCGTCTTTGGTCGCGGCAGCGAAGTAACGGCGAATCTTCGACTTGGCCGAAGGTGTCTTGACGATCTTGAGCCAATCGCGCGACGGCTTGGAACTCTTATTGGTCAGGATTTCAACGCGGTCGCCCGTCTTGATCTCATGCGTGAGCGGCGCGACCGCACCGTTGATCTTAGCGCCGACGCAGTGGTTGCCCACCTCGGTGTGAACGGCATAGGCAAAGTCGAGCGGCGTGGAGCCGGCACGAAGCGCCATGACCTCGCCCTTGGGCGTAAAGACAAAGATCTCCTGGTCGAAGAGGTCGACCTTCAACGAGTGCAGGTATTCCTTGGCATCGGCAATCTCATCAGACGCTGCCCAATCGAGCGAATGCTTGAGCCAGTTTATCTGGTCGTCCAGACGCTGGGCATCATTGGTCTTTGAAGCAGACGATCCGCCCGACTTCTTGTACAGCCAGTGGGCGGCGATGCCGTACTCGGCCTGCTCGTGCATCTCGTAGGTTCGAATCTGAATCTCGAGCGGACGGGCCGTGGGGCCGATAACCGTCGTATGAAGCGACTGATAGTTATTGACCTTGGGCATGGCGATATAGTCTTTAAAGCGACCGGGCATGGGGTGCCACAGCGTATGCACCGCACCGAGCGTGGAATAGCAATCGCGCACCGAATGAGTGATGACGCGCAGCGCCACCAAGTCATAAATCTCGGAGAATTCCTTGCCTTTGCGCTTCATCTTTTGGTAGATGGACCAATAGTGCTTGGAGCGGCCGTTGATCTGGAAGCCCTCCAGGCCAATGCGGTTGAGTTCATCGGTGAGCGTCTTGATAGTCTCGGCCAGATAGCGCTCGCGAACCTCACGCGACTCTGCCACCATGCGCGCGATGCGCTGGTAGGCGTCGGGCTCCAAATAGAAGAAGGACAGATCCTCGAGCTCCCACTTAATAGAGCTCATGCCCAGGCGGTCGGCCAGGGGCGCGTACACGTCCATAGTCTCGCGTGCCTTAAACAGGCGACGGTCCTCGCGCAGGGCGGCGAGCGTGCGCATATTATGCAGGCGGTCGGCGAGTTTGACGATGATAACGCGGATGTCCTTGGACATGGCGAGGAACATCTTGCGCAGCGTGAGCGCCTGTTTCTCGTCCATGCTGTCGACTTCGATGTTGGTGAGCTTGGTCACGCCATCGACGAGCTCGGCCACCGTATCGCCAAACAGGCCGGAAACATCAGCAAGCGAGGTCTCGGTATCCTCGACGGTATCGTGCAGCAGCGCGGCGCACACCACATCGCAGTCCATCTTGAGATCGGCCAAAATGATGGCCACCTCGACGGGATGGTTGATGTACATCTCACCCGAGCGGCGCTTTTGGTTGCAGTGCTTCTCGGCAGCAAAGCAATAGGCCTGCTCCACCTTAGAAAAGTCGTCCTCATTCATATATTTGAGGCACAGGCGCTCCAGCTTGTCGTAGCTGTCCGCCATAATCTCGGGCGGCAGCTCATCGGCATGCTTATAGTGCTCCATCTCCGAGAACGGCTGGAGGGTGGAATCATGGGCGGTACGGGCTGCGGCATCCATCGAGGTCCCCTTCCCCTAGGCCCGCGGTACGATCGGGCGGTTAACTTTGGCTAGCATATCAGAAGCGCACGAATCGAGCGCCCAACTCCGGAAAGCCGAGAACTCCATGCGCGAACGCAACCCCTCCAAATAGCGAATTGACCTGCTCAATTGCACACGGCCGGGGTTTTCGGCCATCGCGATGCGACGGGTGTCGTCAAACCCCGAAACGCGACAGAAACCAAGCTCTTCGAAGATTCCCAGGCCACTCTCCACCGAGCGCTCGTCGACCGGCGTGCGAGCATCGATGGCAAGGCACATCTGCGCGATGTCGATATCGCTCGCGCTAAAGGAATCGTCCCCGGTCTTGCCGCGGTTGGAGCGCCACATGGTTTGCAGCGCGCGATAGAGCGTGACGAGCTCGTCGCGCTCGGGCGCATAGCAGTCGAGTAGGCGCTCGTTAATGCGGGCGTCGCGCGACGAATAGAGCAGGTGGATCACGGCGGGCTGGCCATCGCGACCGGCGCGGCCGCTCATCTGGTTAAACTCAATCGCGCCAAACGGCATGTGGTAGAGCACGACATGGCGAATATCGGGAAGGTTGACGCCCTCGCCAAAGGCAGAGGTCGAGACGATGCAGCTGAGGCATCCGTCACGAAACGCCTCCTCTACGCGATGGCGGTCGGTGCGCGTAAGGCCCGCGTTGTAAAAGGCGATATGCGACGCGTAGTCGGGAACGCGTTTGCGTAGCGTCTTGGCAAGCGCCACGGACTGATCACGCGAGTTAACGTAGATGACGGTCTTCTCCCCCGTCGCGACGATGGACACCAGGCGGTTTTCGCGGCTCGCAAGATCGCGGTCGTCCTCGAGCCGCAAGTTCTCGCGCACGGTCTCGTCGACCACCGTACGGGTAATCGGCAACACGCGGGCAAGCTCCGCCACGACCGGAGCCGTCGCGGTGGCCGTCGCCGCCATAACGACCGGATCGCCCAGGGCCTTGAGGATGTCGGGCATGTCGAGGTATGCGCTACGGTCGCCGCCCTTGGCAAGACCGGCATGATGCGCCTCGTCGATAACGACAAACCCGATACGACCCGAGCGAGCAAAGCGGTCTCGGTGAATAGACAGGAACTCCGGCGTCGTGAGCACGATGCCGGTGCGGCCCGAAGCCAGGCCGGCAAACACGTCATCGCGCGCTGCCTCCACGGTCTCGCCGGTCAACACGCCCACGCCAATGCCGAGCGCAGCCATCGTCGATGAAAGATGATAGGCCTGGTCGGCAACGAGCGCGCGCAGCGGATAGACAAAGATGCTCGCGCGACCGCGAAGGACCGCCTCGCGTGCGGCGTGCACGTGGAAAATCAGAGACTTACCACGTCCCGTCCCCATAACGGCCAAAACGCTCTGGTGGTCGGCGAGCGCGTCGAGTGCCTCGACCTGCGCGCGATGTGGCTGGTTCGAGCCGATAAAGCTATGGATAAGCGAGCGCGTGAGCTCGGTATAAGAAAGCTGGGCGAGCGTCTCGCGTTTACGCGACTCCAGGCGCGGGCCTAAGTCCGCCGGTTGCACGCCGCGACGAAGCTCGCACGCCGGATCGTCGATATTGGGCGCCGTGGTATCACGCACCAAGACATCCTTGATCATGAGCTTGGGCTTCACGCGTCCCTGCCAATGCTCGGCCACGGCCTCGAATACCAAGTCGACGGCGCTGTCGCAATTGATGAGCCTATCGATCTGTGGCACGCGGAACATGATGGCCGGCACACTCGCGGCGCCATCAGTCGCCACAAAGCGCATGTGCTCGCCGGTTTTGCCCACCACGGCGCGATCGCACATCGTCACGCCCTCGGCCGCCAACAGCGGCACCTTATTGCCCTGGCCAAACGGCTCAAGACGAGAAATCTGCTCGATAGTCTCGATATTTAGCTCGGAGAGGTCAACGGTGGCGGCAACCTCGTCAGTGTCCTCAAAGTCATCGGCGGGAAGCTCCGATAGCACGGCCGAAAGGCGACGACGGAACTCGTCGAGCTTGGACGCCTCGATGGTCACGCCCACCGCACCCGCATGCCCGCCGCGGCGAATCAGCAGATCCGAGCAGCGCTCTACGGCATCGAACAGGTTGACCTTGCCCACCGAGCGGCCCGATCCGCGTGCAACGCCGTCCTCGATCGAAAAGAGCAGCGCCGGCACGTGATAACGGTTGGTCAGACGGCTCGCTACGATACCCTTGACGCCCTCGTGCCAGCCCTCGCCACCCACGACGATTGCGCGACCGCCATCATAAGTCTCCTCGACCTTTGCCATGGCGTCGCGTGTGAGCTCCGCTTCGATCTCGCGGCGCTGACGGTTGATCTCCTCGAGCTCGGCCGCCAGCGCGCTTGCCTCGATAGGATCGCGGGCAAGCAGCAGGTCGAGCGCCAGCTTGGGATCGGCCATGCGACCGGCGGCGTTCAAGCGGGGAATGAGCGAAAACGACAGGCCATCGGCCGTAATGCTAGAGAGGTCGGCCTTGGCGAGCGCTGCCAGCGCGATGTAGCCGGGACGAGCCGTCACGCGCATCTGCTGGATGCCCTCGGCAACCAACGCGCGGTTCTCGGGCGTGAGCGGCATCATGTCGGACACGGTGCCCAGCGCCGCGACCTCTATCAGCGAACGCCAATACGACGGCTTGCCCAAACGCTCGCCCAGAACCTGCACCAGCTTGAGTGCCACGCCGGCACCGGCAAGCTCACGCGAGGGACCCTCGTCCTCGAGCTTGGGGTCGGTCAAGGGCACGCCCTGCGGCACCTGGTCGGAGGGCTCGTGATGGTCCGTGACCACCAAATCGATCCCCAGGCTCTCCAGATAGGAAACCTCTTCCTTGGCGGCAATACCGTTATCGACGGTCACAATCAGGTTGGGTTGGGCGAGCTCGTTGACGCGGTCGAGCGCCGCACGCGACAGGCCGTAGCCCTCGTCAAAGCGATGCGGGATAAACGGCGTGACGTTGGCGCCAAACGAACGTAGCGCCTCGGTCAACAGACAAGTCGACGTAATGCCGTCGACGTCAAAATCGCCAAAGACGGCGATGCGCTCGTGGCTGTGAATAGCACGCTCAACGCGGTCGGCGACGACCGCCATGCCCGGAATAACGAGCGGGTCCGCCCAGTCGCGATCGAGCGAAGGCGTCAAAAACAGTTGGCCTTCTTCGATGGATGTAATGCCGTGCGCGACCATAATGCGCGCCACCAGCCCGGGTATGCCCAAGCCAGCCGAAAGCTCCTTTTCGAGCTCGGGGTTTTGCCGAGCGACCGCCCAGCGATGCGTCGTCTTAAGCGATGACATAGGCGCCCACCCCCGATAGGGGCAGGTCGCCGCGATACCTCTCACGGTTCATAGCGATGAGTCCTCTGTGTATGCCCGCTTCGGCAGGCAGATCTGTTGAACGGATTTATTATACCGTGCAGAGCAGACGCAAATCGCCGCAGCACGCCGCGGTTTCGGTAAACGATGCCGGTAATAGCCTCGAAATATTCGAGCGTTTCTGACGCACGGACGCATGCGAGCGTCTAGCATATCCATTCAAAACGGATTCACGGGCAAAGGGAGTCACAAGCGCATATGAAGCAATGGGTTGGACTGGGCAAGTTTCTCGCGGGGCACATGCAGGTCATCGTTCCGATTTGCGTGGCGCTCGGCGTGCTCTTTCCCCAACAGATTGGCGTACTCAAGCCCATCGTTCCCACCCTGTTTGCCTTTATGACGTTTCAGGGTGCGCTCAGCAACACCTTTCACCAGGTAACCGAGGTGTTCCGCCGTCCGCTGCACCTGGTCTTGGCGTTACTCGTCTCGGCGGTGCTTATCCCTATCGCAGCCTATGCCATGGGATCGTTATTCTTTGGCTCCAACCCCAACCTTGTCTGCGGCATCGTGCTCGAGTACAGCGTACCCGTGGCAGTCACCGCCTTTATGTGGATCAGTATGTTCGGCGGCAACGGCCCGCTCGCGCTCACCATCATCCTGACGTCCTCGGTCATCTCGCCCGTCACGATTCCGCTCACGCTTAAGCTCCTGCTGGGTGCCACCGTTGCAATCGATGTTACGGGCATGATGCAGAACATGGCCTTTATGATCGCCATCCCCGCCGTGCTCGGCATCGTGATCAACGAGTTCACGCGCGGATGGGGACACGAGAAACTCTCCCCCGCGCTTTCGCCCGCCTGCAAGTTTATGATGATGGGTGCCATCGCCTCCAACTCCACCGCCATGAGCGAGTACGTGCTACACATGAATGCGGTGCGCCTGGAAGTTGCCCTCTTTATTTTGACCTTCGCCATCAGCGGCTTTGTCGTCGGCATTCTGGTCGCCCGCGCGTTGCACCTGCCGTATAGCGAGACGACCACCATGTGCTTTACCTGCGGCATGCGCAATATCTCTTCGGGCGCCGTCATCGCCACGCAGTATTTTCCCGGCGAGGTCGTGTTTCCCGTCATGTGCGGAACGCTGTTTCAGCAGGTGCTCGCCTCGGTTATCGGACATCTCTTTGAGCGACTGACCGGCGAGGAGCGCGCCAAACAGCGCAAGCGGGTCAAGGCTGGGCGCGACGCGATGGCACGCTAGGCAGCACACTTTTCGCAGGCGCTCGCCTTGCTATACGAGCGTTTCCAGATGCGCGCGTAGGCGCTCAGCATCGATATAGAGCGTGGTCTCGGCATTAACCTGGGCCAGACGATAGCCCACGAAGTAGGGCGATACCACCCAACGTGGCAACGCCTTGGCAATGGTCCGGCCGTCCATGTGGTAGAAGAACAAGTTGTACGACTCCGCGCGACCGCCGTGGTGTTCGTGCAGGATATAGCGCAGGGCCACCTGAATCGCATCGGCAAACAGGTCCGCTTCGGCTTGGTCGCGGGCGTCGTCGCTGGCGGCGATTCCCTGTGGAGCCGAGACGTTGACCTCAAAGAATCCCATGATCGGCTCGGTTGAGATGTTGACCGAGATTCTCCCCTGCCGCCAGACATTGATGCCTTCGAAATTGGCGGAAGTCAGCGAAGCATAGCCGTCTTCCTGCTCCAAACCCACAATCTGCATGTGAGGATGGACGAGGCTGCCGCCCGAAAGCGGGCCTTTGTTCTTGTACATGAGCACGCTGAGGTACTGTTGGGAATCGATCATCTGCTGCCAACAGCCCAGGGCAAACCGCATCACATGATGCAGCTCATCCGGTTCATAGGTCGCCAGGTCGGCGTCGTGATTGGCCGACTCGATCAATACGGTCTGACGGGTGGCCCGCAAGGTCTTGAACTTATTCTCGAGCCAGATGCAGTCACCATCGCGCTCGATGATGTTGGCGAGCCCCTCCGTGTCGCAAAAGGGGCACGCGGTGCCAGGGCGACGATTATCGTCGGGCTTACCGTTCGCCTGCTGAACGTCAAATACCAGCGCCACGGGTTATACCTCCAACTGCACGATCTTGGTGCCATGGAGCTCGGAGACGCTCAATGCCGCCGCCACGGTATCGCGGTTGGCCGTAGAAATGCCGCCGCCGGGAAGGATGGTCAGGCGGTCGCCCGCATACTCGACAAGACGCGACAGGTACTCCAGGTTGTCCTCGATCGGCGTTCCAGCAGCACCACCATGCGTCAGGATGCGCGTGATGCCGCAGTCGGCGAGTGTGTCAATGGCATCGAGCTGAGCCTCGAGCGAAAGCTGGTCAAAGGCCATGTGGAAGGTGATATCGATGGCCCCGCGCTTGCACTCCTCGGTCGCGCAGCCCGTAGCCATCACGAGGGCGCCGAGGGTGAGCTCGTCGAGCGCCCAGCCGCCGGCACAGGGCTTGCAGCAGCCAAAGACCAGGCCGTCAACGCCGGCGCTCACGGCAAGACCCAAGTCCATCTCCATCATGCGCAGCTCGTCCTGGTTGTAGTGAAAGTCACCGCCACGCGGGCGAATCATGCACATCACTCGCGCGTCATGCTCGTGAGCATAGCTGACCGTAGCGCTGATAACGCCGGCGGAAGGCGTGGTGCCACCGACGGCGAGGTTGTCGCACAGCTCAATGCGCCCCGCACCGGCCTCGATGGCCGCCGGCACTCGCTCAAAGTTCTCGGCACAAAACTCGTACAGCATAGCTAGACCCCCAAAGACAGCAGATGTTTTCCGACGGGCATTGTCACACATCCCCATGAAGTTGCGGTGGAATAGGGACTGCTTTTGGCCTCTGGAGCCCGTATTAAGTCCCTATTTCACCGCAACTCAGAATGATCTCTTGGGGACGGAGGAAAACGGATCATTACAGCTGGCCGAAAAATGTTGCCGATGGTGAATGTTGCGCAACAAGATTTCGGAATCCCGATTAACCATGGCAGTATCGTCATTCGAATCTAGAGGAAAGGATTGCCATGTTTAAGAGCATCCAAAAAAGCGGAAGGATCGCAGCAGTCGCCATCGGCCTGATCGCGGCCCTGTCTCCGCTCGCAACCCCTCCTGCAGCATTAGCCGGCGGTAGTGTACCAACGCCTGAACTTGAGAAGTCGTATAGCTTTAAGGTAAGTAGTGAAAACTCGGATATCCGCACGAACGGCCATACAAAGTTCGGCTATCTGTACGACTGCGATGACGATTTCAACCGAAAGACAATATCCCTTATCAATTTCAATGATGGCAGCATGAGCCCCATCAATATATCAGATGAATGCCTTGATTACGCATATATCACCGATAGCGATCAGCTCTACTGGGAAGACGGTAATAATTTGATCGTATTCTCACCAGACAACCAGACCCAAACAGTCCATCCCATCACTTCGGCCAAATATGCCTGGACCAATGTAACCGTCTCCGATGATGGCAATAGGGCTGCCGTGGAGCACTATGACGATGAAGACGATCCTAAATTGGTCGAAATCTATGATCTTGAATCCGACAAACTGGTCCAGACATACCAGCCAGATAAAGATGACTCTTGGTGGTACTACAGTTACTCAAAAGACATGAGCCGCCTATATGCCTTACAGGACAATACCGAGGACGGCGTCGTTGCACTTAGGGTTTTCAACTGTGATACAGGGTCAACAGAATTAAAGACCGTCAACGTAAAAAAGATGATAGGTCTTCGGATGTCAACTGCATTACCCTCAGTTCTAACTCGGACGACATTTATCTTCAGAGCGACATTGCACTAATAAAAGCTGACCGCGACAGAAACATGAGCGTTCTTCTGGTGACGCATAATTTCTTTCGCAAATTGACAACCGCATAGCGGAACACGGCCCGCGCCCCGTCATATGATTTCTAGCGGCTAAACAACAAATCAACGACGAAAGGGGCACGGGCCGTGTCTGCGAACATCGTAACAGTCGA
>JAXIXR010000030.1:0-2326 GCA_036304905.1 Collinsella sp.
AAATGGTTCGATGTCTGCCCGGATGCGACACAACTGGTGTGTCCATCCTCGCAGTATCCGGTTCTCAAGGTGCACGCTTTGCGGCTCATCCGGTTCCACCGGGCCGCGCGGCAAGGAGATATATTGCCAGACCGGAGGGGCTCCGGGGGCGGGAATCTGGGCGTACACATTTCCTACACATCTAAGTACTCTCGGCTGGCTGGTTAAAAACAGGAGGGGACCTCGCATCCGAGATCCCCTCTTTCGCCCATCTATAGCGATAGACTCTTAAATACCTTATGCCAGCAGCTTGCGACCGGACTCCTCGATCGCGTCAAGTGATGCATCAGCCTCGGCGGCATCCGCGCCCTTAGCGAAGATGTACAGCTTAATCTTGGGCTCGGTGCCGGAAGGACGAACAATACCCTTGTTGCCACCCTCAAGATCGAACTCAATAACATTAGCCTTCGGCAGGCCGTTCACGCAGGTGTTGTAATCAACGACGGCCTCAATCTTGGAACCGGCGAGCTCCGCGGGCGGGTTCTCGCGCAGACCGGCCATGATGCCGGCCATCTTTGCCGCACCCTCAGCACCCGGATAGCTCAGCGAAATCGTCTTGTTGTGATAGTAGCCATACTTCTCGTACAGCTCGTGCATCGCGTCGGCAAGGTTCTTTCCCTGGAGCTTGTAATACTGCGCCATCTGGCAAATCAAAAGCGAAGTGCTCACGGCGTCCTTGTCGCGCACGTGGTCGCCGGCCAGATAGCCGTAGCTCTCCTCAAAACCGAAGATAAAGCGATCGACCTCGCCAGCATCGGAAAGAGAAGTAATGATGTCGCCGATGTACTTGAAGCCCGTCAGGCAACGACGGAGCTCAAAACCGTACTCATCGGCCAGAGCGTCAACCATGGCGGAAGAAACGATAGTAGTGACAGCAACCTTCTTAGTGAGGTCCTCACCGCGAGCAGCGCGGGTCTTGCAGATATAGTCGAGCAGCAGAACGCCCATCTCATTGCCGGTCAGCAGCAGATAGTCATCGCTATTCTTAACGGCAACGCCAACGCGATCGGCGTCAGGATCGGTTGCAAGCAGCAGATCAGGGTGAACCTGCTCGCACAGGTCAATGCCCTTCTGCATGGCCTGGCGAATCTCGGGGTTAGGATACGGGCAGGTCGGGAAATCGCCGTTAGGCTCCTTCTGCTCGGGAACAACCGTGACATCGGTGATGCCAGCGCGCTCGAGCACCGTCGTGACGGGAATGAGGCCGGTGCCGTTGAGCGGAGTGTAGACGAGCTTAAGCGGAGCACCAGCGATCTCCTCGGCAGAAAGGTTGGTCACGCCGCGGGCGAGAACGGCGTCATAATAACGCTCGAGGCACGAGTCATCGATCCATTTGACCAGACCCTGCTCAAGAGCCTCATCGAAGTCCATGGACTTCACGCCGGTAAACGTATCGGTCTCGGCGATAGCCTTAGAAATTGCATCGGCAGCCTCGCTGGTAATCTGGCAGCCGTCGGGGCCATAGGCCTTATAGCCGTTATAAGGCGCTGGATTATGACTAGCGGTCATGCAAATGCCACCGGAGCACTTAAGGTCACGGACGGCCCAGGAAAGCGTCGGCACGGGAGAAATCTTAGGATACACGAGAGCAGTCACGCCGTTTGCGGCAAGAATGGCAGCCGTCGTCTTAACGAACAGTTCACCCTTATTGCGGCTATCGCGAGCGATGGCAACCGTCGGATGCTCGAAGGTCGCATTGAGATAGTCAGCAAAACCCTGCGTCGCGCGACCAACCGTATAGATATTCATACGGTTAGTGCCTGCACCGATAGTGCCACGTAGACCGGCGGTACCGAAGGCGAGATCTTGGAAGAAAGCGTCGGTGATGGCGTCTTCGTCACCCCGCTCCTTCATCGTGTTGAGCTCAGCGAGGAGCTCCTCGTCCTTGACATTGGCAATCCAAGTATCAAGCAGCTCATGAACATCTGCCATGTGAGTCCTTCCGTCACAATCAATAAAACAACCCGTGTAAAACAGGACAAGCGCATCAGCGCGCTAAAGCAAATATTAGTCCATTGAGAACAGAGAACCGGCCACAGAACGGTGAACGTTTATATTCACCGGTGGATGATTGGATTGATTTAATTGCTTAGTGAATGCCGCATATAACGCAAAAAGGAGGAGGCCGCGAGGCCTCCCCCTTCCAAGTTCAAGCGTACGGCTCGGTGCCGTCCACCGGTCAGCGGCGCCCTGGCCTCCCACGGGCTGACCCCGCAGTACTCTCGGCGCGATGGGGCTTAGCTTCCGGGTTCGGAACGGGACCGGGCGTGCCCCCCATGCTCTGGCC
>JAXIXR010000031.1:0-2105 GCA_036304905.1 Collinsella sp.
GAACAGGAGTCGCTCGAGCTCGTCGGGCGGCAGGTTGAGGAGCTCGTCGCCGGGACGGTGCAGGCAGACCTTCCTGAGCTTGCCGATCTCGGAAGGCACGTGCAGACCTTTCGTCATGGCCTCCTACCTTTCTTTCGGGCCCTTGTCAGGGCCGATTCGTTAGCGCCCCTCCGTGTGAGGCGTTATTGCTGACGACATATTTATATCCAAAATCAGCTCATACTTCCACCTTGCCCCCGAACGGTTTTTTATAGGGGGTGAACGGCATACACATATACTTCACGCATGGCACACTTCATCTTAATAAAGCGTATTTACGTGCTTAAACGCGTTTTCAATCCTAAAATCAAATGGAACTAAACTTTGCTAAACCACCCTCATATTGCATATTTCCAATAAAGCTATGAATAGAATTAGCGGTTCACACCGCGTCTCAACCATTTTCATTTTTATTCAGAAAAAAGTTTGTCCTATTCATTTCTGATAAATAAATTACCGTTTACCAGACGCTTGATACCGTTCACCGGAAACTCAGTATAAGGCCCAGCGGATACCGCCTCGCTTTACGGCCCCATTTGTAACAACTTGACTTCTCGGTATAGAAAAACGGACCCGCTTCCCCTAGGGAAACGGGTCCGTTTTCGATTATCTTCGGCTAATTTGGATAAGGCCCCCGAAGACCATCGGAATCCTAGCGATCGAACTCCGCCAGTGCCTCGCCCAAAAGCCTCAGGCCCTCGCGCAGAACGTCCTCGCTCGCGCAGTAGCCCAGGCGTGCGCCGCAGGGAAGCTCAAAACGGCTACCGGGGACCAGCAGCACTCCCCTCTCGGACAGCAGGCGCCTGCAGAACTCCTCGTCATCCTCGGGAATATCCAGCTGGATAAACGAGGTGGACACGCCCTGCGGGGCCGTCCAGGAAACGCGATGCTGCGTATCGATCCAAGCCTGCGCGATATCGCGGTTGCCAAACACGATCTTGCGATTGCGCTCGAGAATCTTATCCTTGTGCTCAAGCACATAGGTCGCCAGAGCATCGTTGAACACGCCGCCGCAGATCATGGTGTAATCGCGATAGGTACGGATGCGGTTGGACACCTCTTTGTCGGCCAGGACCCAGCCCACGCGGGCCGCAGGTGTCGAATAGGTCTTCGACAACGAGTTGGTGACAATGGCCCTCTCGTACACGTCGACCATCGACATAAAGGACTCAGTGTTTTCGAGCGGCAGATATACCTCGTCGCACAGCACGTAGGCGCCCACCGAGCGGGCGATCTCGGCAATCTGGCCGAGCATATCGGCATCGAGCACCGTACCGATGGGGTTAGATGCGTTGTTTATGCAGATAAGCTTGGTGTTGGGACGCACCAAGCGCTTGAGTTCCTCGATATCGGGCTTCCAGCCGAGTTCCTCGCGAAGCTCCCAATACTCGACCTCGGCGCCCAGCGTGCGCGGAATCTCGTAGAGCGGCGCGTAGGTGGGCCACTCGGCGATAACATGGTCGCCGGGCTCGACCACAGCCATGATGGCGTTGAGGTTAGCGCCCGTGCAGCCATTGGTCTGCAGAATGTGATCGGGATTGACCTCCCGACGATACAGCTTGGCAACCTCGGCCTTAAACTCCGGCGAGCCCTCGATCCAGCCGTAGTTCATCTTCTCGCGGTCCAGGCGCTCGTAGAACGTGGCGCCGTCCTGTTCATCGAGCGCGCGCAGCTCGCCCATGGTGAGCGACGAGATCGTCGACTGGGCGATGTCCCACGTGGCGCTCTTCTCCCAAACGTTGAGCCATTCCTCAACGCCAATCGTCTTGATGTCCATGGCCAAGCTCCTTACAAAAGCAGTCATCCAATCGTGTTGACGTTCCTCATACAAGATTGGGGCGGTGCGAAAACCCGCACCGCCCCAATGGGAGACATCTAATGGCAGCTAGATGTATGTATTATGACCTGTACGGGTCCTTGAAGACCTTAGAGGTCCTCGCGCCAGAAGGGCATGCTCATGCAGCGCGGGCCGCCGCGGCCGCGGGAGAGCTCGGCGGAGGGCACGACGAGAAGGTCCAGGCCCTCCTTGTACAGCACGTCGTTGGTGACGGTGTTGCGGGCGTAGA
>JAXIXR010000032.1:0-144881 GCA_036304905.1 Collinsella sp.
CGGCGCCTCCTCGATGAGGCTGCCGATTGCGTAGAGGTCCTCGCGGCGCCAGGCGTGCCCGGCAAAGAGGATCTCCCCGGCCGTCGGCCGCAGCATCCCGCAGATCATCTTGAGCGTTGTCGACTTGCCGGCGCCGTTGGGACCGAGCAGCCCGTACACCTCGCCCTCGCGGATATGAAGGCTCACGTCGGCCACGGCGTCCTGCGCCTGGTCGCCGCGGCCGAAGCGCTTGGTGAGCCCGCGCGTCTCGAGCATGTAACCCATGGGTTTATCCTTTCTCTTCCGGGCGCGCGGGCCGAGCCACCGTGCCCGCACGCTTTACCTTTCGGGTTCACCATCCATGGTGGGGCGCGTTTCTAACGAAGCCGTAACGGCCGTTGGGTTCTTTTAGCGCCAACCCTTCTCGACCCGCACATCATGATTAATTCGCTTAAGGCAACAACTTTCCCGATCGATGTAATCACCGAATCAAAACGTGTACATCAGCCATCAAAGATGCCGAAAAATGTCATATTTGGAGGCTGATGTACACAAATGCAGAATCCCGCACAACCCAGTAGCATCCTCCATATGTCTGGACTCTCTATGCTTACGCTGGATAGACATCGCCGGAACGGGTATAGTATCGAAAGTTTTGTCGTTAACCAGCGGGGGAGTCCTGTGGGCATCAAAAAGAAGATCAAAAAGGAGCTTATCGGCACTTCCGATTACCCGTCGAATAAGATCTTTACGATCTCCAATTTCATCACCTTTACGCGCCTGATCCTCACCCTGGTATTTCTGTACCTGTTTGTGACGGATAACAACCGCGTCATCGCCATCGTTATCTACGCCGTTGCCGCCTCTACCGACTGGATGGACGGTCAGATCGCCCGCATGACCAAGACGGTCTCGTGGCTCGGCAAGGTCATGGATCCCATCTGCGACCGAGCGCTGCTGTTCACCGGCGTACTTGGGCTGGTGGTTCGCGGAGAGCTGCCAATCTGGGTCTGCGTGCTCATTATTGGCCGCGACATCTATCTGGGCATCGGCACGCTTATCGTTCGTCATTATCACCGTCGCCCCATCGATGTCGTCTTTCCCGGAAAGATTGCCACTGCACTGCTCATGACCGGCTTCTCGCTCATGCTGCTCGGGTTCCCCGTTATTGACGGCCTGCATCTTTTACCTTCAACCCTTACGGCCTTCCCGGGCCTCAACGGAAGCTCGGTGCCCCTCGGCATCTTCTTTGTGTACGGCGGCGTGATCTTCTCCATGCTCACGGCTGTCATCTATTCCATTAAGGGCGGAGTGGCCATTAAACAGGCTCTCGCGTATCCCGAGGACGAGGACATCGACTTTCTGAACCCTGAAATCGAAGACTGATTCGTTGGGGTATGATTACGTACGGTTCATTATTTGCGGCACGTCCGCGATAAGTTAGGGGTTGTCATGGACAACATGGTTAATAATATGCCTCAGAATGATAAGACTGCTGACGCTACCTGCGTATTCCGCGTGCCTTCAAGCGACGTCACCGTTCCCGACCTCATGGCCAACGTGCGCATCACCGCCCCCGTTCTGTCCATCGTCAAGGGTCCGCAGACTGGTGCCGCCTTTGAGCTCGAGGACGACGTGACCACCATCGGCCGCGATCCTGCAAACGGCATCTTCCTCAATGACATGACCGTTTCGCGTAGCCACGCGCGCATTATTCGCGAGGGCCTCGGCGCTCGCATTGAGGACCTGGGCTCGCTCAATGGCACCTGGGTCGACGGCGCCATTGTCAACGCGGCCCCGCTGCACGATGGTTCTTCCGTCCAGATCGGTACGTTTACGCTCATCTACCACGAGAGCACGCCGGAGCGCATCGAAACCGGTGAGTAGGGCATGGCCGAACGCAACTATCTGAGTATCGGCCAAGTCGTCAACCTTCTTCGAGGCGCATACCCCGATCTTTCGAACTCAAAAATTAGATTTCTAGAAGATGAGGGGCTCATTACCCCTCATCGTACGCCTAAGGGATACCGTCAGTACTCTAAGGAGGACGTTGATCGCCTGGAGGTCATCCTGCATTTGCAGAAGACCCGCTACATGCCTCTCAACGTGATTAAGCAGCGCTTGGAAAACGCCACGGACCTGTCAACGCTCGCTTACGAGGTGGGCTTGCTGTCCGATGTTCCGCTCAAGACGGAGCCCAAGGAGACTAAGCAAAAGCTGCATCCCATTGAGACCATTCCCGATATGCTGGGCGTCGAGATTTCGTTTATCCGCTCGCTCGCCGAGAACGACCTCATTCGCATCATCAAGAGTCCGCAGAATCGTGAGCTCGTCGATGGTCGCGATTTTCCAATCATCCGCTACTGCTCCGAGCTGTCACGCTTCCATATCGAGCCCCGCAACCTGCGTCAGTACGTGTCTTCCGCCAACCGCGAGTCCTCGATGTTTGAGCAGGTGCTCGTGAGCATGCTCGGAATGGATACCTCCGATGACGAGCGCGACGCCAAGCTCGAGCGTGCGTTTAAGAAGCTTCATGACCTGACCGAGGGTGTGCACACTGCGTTGCTCAAGAACCGCGTTTTTGAGTCGCTCAATGCCGTGGTCGAGGACGCCGACATCGATGCACTCGATGAGGAAATCACTCGCTCCGAGTCCACCAAAGCCAAAAACGAAGAGATAGCCACGCCGGCTTCGCACGAGGATTCTCTCGTAAAGCCGCTCAAGGTCGTCGCCCCTTCGCACTCCGGCACCGCCACGGAGGGCAAATAACCGCTGCCGCTTATCCGGCAACCCATTGAAAGGTCATGCAATGTACGACTTCGAATCTCAAATCGTCGACATCCCCGACTATCCCGAGCCCGGAGTCATCTTTAAAGACATCACGCCGCTCTTTGGCAATCCCGAGGCGCTCAAAGCCATGACCGATACCCTCGCCGAGCACTTTGCCGGCATGGGAATCACCAAGGTCGTGGGTCCCGAGGCTCGCGGCTTTATGGTTGGCGTACCGGTGGCTGTAGCCCTTGGCGCCGGCTTTGTTCCCGCACGTAAACCGGGCAAGCTGCCGCGCGAGACCGTAAGCCAGAGCTACGAGCTCGAGTACGGCACCGATTCAATTGAGATCCATGCCGACGCTATCAGCTCTAAAGATACCGTGTTGATTCTGGACGACTTGGTCGCGACGGGCGGAACCGTCGAGGCAACAGGTAAACTGGTGCGAGATATGGGCGCAAAGCTTATCGGTTACGGTTGTATACTTGAGCTTGCGTTTCTCAACCCGCGCGAGAAGCTCACGCCGTCTGATGACGATGTGGAGCTCTTTAGCCTGGTGACGGTAGGCTAGCCGTTACCCTTAGTTACTGGAAAGGAAGCTACATGCGCACAGCAAACACGCACAAAAATATGGCACGCTGCGCTGCTACGGCAACCCTCGCTTGTGTTTTGGGCTTGGGCCTCGCGGCTCCTGCCTACGCCGATACCGCATCCGACCTTGCCGCTGCTCGTACGAAACTCGAGCAGATCGGCACCCAAACCCAGCAGATTTACGATGAGCTTGCCACGCAGACGCAGGCGCTCGATCAGACTGCCGGCGAGATCACGCAAAAGCAGCAGGAGATCGCCGATGGTCAGGCCAAGCTCTCGACCTATGTCGCCGGCGAGTACAAAACCGGCGGTCTGAGCCTGCTTCAGGTTTTGACGGGTGTCGATGATCTGAGCGATATGCTCAACCGTCTGTTCTACTACGGCAAAGTTTCCGATAAGCAAGCTCAGACCATTCAAGAGGTCAAGGAGCTTAAGCAGCAGCTCACCGATAAGCAGGCCGAGCAGGAGAAGAACGTCGCCGCGACGCAAAAGAAGGTCGACGAGCTCAATGCCCAGCAGGCTGAGGCTCAGAGTGTCGTGAACTCCCTGGATTCGCAGCTGCAGGCCGAGCTCGCTGCCGAGGCCGAGGCCAACGCTGCGCTGCAGGCTGGCATTAATGCTAGCACCGCCGAAAAGGCCACGGTGAGCAACGACACCGCCGGTACGACCGAGAACACCAACAATGGCGGCCAGACCAACAATAACAACAACCAGGGCGGCAACACGCCGGCTCCCGCACCGCAGCCTGCCCCCACGCCCGCTCCGGCTCCCACGCCTTCGGCACCGAGTCAGTCTGTTGATGGTGGCTCCGTTGTTTCGCGCGCCTACAGCAAGCTCGGCTATGCGTATTCTTGGGGCGGCATTGGACCGAACAGCTTTGACTGCTCCGGTTTTGTAAGCTATTGCCTCACGGGACGCTACTGCCGTCTGGGCACCACGGTCGACTTCATGGGTTGGACCCGTGTGTCCGATCCGCAACCCGGCGATGTTGTGGTTAACTCCTACCATACCGGCATTTATATCGGTAATGGTCAGATGATCCATGCTTCCGACTACAAAACGGGCGTCATCATCAGCTCCGTTGCCGCCGGCATGAACAACAACTATATCTTCGTGCGCTACTAAGTCATCTTACACAGCGTGTGAATGTGGACCTCGTGGCTTAAAGTCGCGAGGTCTATTCTTTTGTCTCTAATCTTGTACGGCTATCTAGTATTCAAAACTAGATAGCCGTACATTCGGTTTGCAAGAAGGCTATAATTGTTGAGGAACAATTAGAAAGGACCCTCTATGAGCTGGGCACTTATCTCAGATTCAAGCTGTAACCTCCGCGATTGGCAACCGACCGCGCCCCATACCACCTTTGCATTTGCGCCCCTCAAAATTCGAGTGGGGGAGCGTGAATTCGTCGATGACCTTTCGCTTGATGTACATGAGCTCAACTGCGCTGTTCAGGCGGAGACGAACGCTTCTTCGAGCGCTTGTCCCAGCGTAGGGGAGTGGGCCGAGCTCTTCAAATTGGCCGACAAGACCATCTGCATGCCGATCTCTGAGGGCGTGTCGGGCAGCTACAACGCGGCAGCCACGGCTCGCGATATGGTTCTTGCCGAGGAGCCCGACCGACAGATTCATCTAGTCAATTCACGCGCAGCTGGCGGCAAAATGGATCTCATTTTCTTGCTGTTCGACCGCTATCTTGTAAGCAACCCGGATGTCTCATTCGAGGATGCTTGCGCATACTTCGATAGCCTTGAACAGAACAGCAAAATCCTCTTCAGTTTGTGCAATTACGAAAACCTCGCCAAAGCCGGACGTATCCCTAAGGCAGCCGGCGTCATTGCCAACAAGCTCAATATCCGCATTTTGGGCACGGCGAGCGAGGCCGGTAAAATCGAACTCGTCGGGCACACGCGTGGCGAAAAGAAGATGCTCAACAAGATCATCGACACCATGGAAGCCGAGGGTTTTACGGGCGGCGAGGTCATCATCGATCACGTTGAGAACGAAGCTGGAGCCCAGGCGCTTACTGACCGCATAGTCGAGCATTGGCCCGGCTCCAAGACCATCATCATGCCCTGCAACGGCCTGGATTCCTATTACGCCGAGATGCACGGCCTCATCATCGGCTACGGCATGGGCGTAGCTTCGGGCAAGTAAAGTCCAACCAAGCAAAAATATGGGCGGGACAAAGCGACAGATGGCTCTTTGCCCCGCCCGTTTTACACGTCGGCTAGCTATTAAACCCATTAAACTTTAGATAGCTCATCAGGTACGCCTTCGAAACGAAGGATGAAACTGCACTGCGCACAAGCAGCGACTCACGCGTTACCTGATGCGCCGTATCGGGAACCGGCGTCTGCTCAACGGAAAACGCCGAACGAATCGATGCCTCGAGCTGATCGACCACATAATCGAAGGCAGTCGGGGCATCGTAGCTCAAACGCTGAATGTTGAAGAGTGCCTGCACCGCAGCAATAGGTAGCACCTGTTTAAAGAGGCAGATAGCGATCAGGCGGGCAATCTGCTCGCGGCCATATTGCTTTTTGACCGGAGCAGGCACCAGGCCGACCTTAACGTAGTTATTGATCATCGATGGCGTAATGACAGGGTGCTCAACGCAAATGGACAGCGGCTCCATCCACAGCGCAACATACTCAATGACCTGGTCGCGGTAGAGCGTCACATTGGGCAACTGGTCATAGCGCGACAGACTCAACGTATTGAGTTTGCACACGATTTCGGACTGAATAAATGCATCGGGCAGCACAGTGGGCTGAATATCCTCAGGCTTAATACTGACCGACGAATCGGACATCGGAATAACGTGTTTAACGTGGTTCATAAAGGTCCTCCGTTCATTTTCTATATTGTATTCTAGGTTATCTAGTTTTGCATACCACATAGCCGGCAAGTAAAAGTGGTTGGACAACACATTGATGCATCGTCCAACCACTTTGTTTGAATATAGCAACCTTACATAAGATATATTATCGTACTTATCCGCGTAGAAAAGCGTATGCGCCGGTTGCCGCTATGGCTCCGTCAGAAACGGCAGTCACAACCTGGCGTAAACGCTTGGAACGGATATCGCCAGCTGCGAATAAGCCGGGCGTACGGGTGGCCATCGAATCATCGGTGACAATACCGCCGTCGGGAGCCAGATCGACTAGATGCTCAACAAGCTCGGTATGTGGCTGCGTCCCCGTAAAGACAAAGATGCCAAACGAGCCGGGCTCAAATGACTCGGCATGAGTTTCCCCAGATGCATTGTCCTTAAAGGTAATCGTCGTTGGCATGGCTTCGCCCGATAGCTCCACAATACTAGTTTGGTACCTAACTGTAATATTGTCCTTTGCGAGTACTTTCTGAACAACACCATCGGGCGCACGGAACTGGTCGCGGCGCAGCACGATGGTCACACCGCTGGCAATGTCGGACAGGAACAGCGCCTCTTCGCATGCCGAATTGCCACCACCGATTACAAAAACCTGCTTGCCGCGGAAAAACATGCCGTCACATGTTGCGCAATATGAAACGCCACGACCGCGATACGTATCCTCGCCTGCGAAACCTGCCGGACGCGGCGTGGCACCCATGCAAGCGATAACGCTCGAGGCCAGCGTATCGCCCATATCGTGATGCACCGTAAACAACGCTGCATCGGCATCGTAATCGATACCCGTAACCATGCTCCATGTAACCTGTGCTCCCAGGCCCTCTGCATGCTGCTGAAAACGCTCGCCGAGTTCGGCGCCACTCAGGAGCGGGAAACCCGGATAGTTCTCGACCTCATTGGTTGTGGCGATCTGCCCTCCCGACATGCCCTGCTCAATCACGGTCGTCGTCAGGTTGGCACGCGCAGCATAAATGGCGGCAGCATAGCCCGCGGGGCCGCCACCGATAATCGCAACATCGATCGGCTTATCGGTAGTCATGAAGCGTCCTTTCGTCGAAACGTTGTCGTTCTTTGCGCTCGTACCCAAATTTACGTGAACGTGACACTCATGCACTACAATGATAAATCCGTATTACAAAGCTGAAGGGGAGTTATCGATGGACCAGGCGCAGACGAGTGACGACGCTCCCCTGCTCACGCACAGCACTCCCCAATCGGAGCAAACCACGCTCCTGGCTCAGCAAAAACCTCTCGTGACCATCGTGCATGCCTCCGTTGGCTCGGGCCACAAGGCCGCCGCAAATGCGATAGCGCAGGCATTCGACCTCATCCGCGGCACCAATGGCATCCCCGAGGATATTGAGATTGAAGTGCTCGATATCCTTGATTTTGGACGTATTAAATTCGACGGCAATAAGACCGCGGCTTCTTTTACGGGAGCCACGCGCCCCATTTACGACCTGACCTGGCGATATACGCTTACGGGACATCTTCTCTGGGGTGGCGGAACGGCATGGTCGCGAATTATGTTCCCCGCCTTCAACGAATATATTCGTAGCCGCAGGCCCATAGCCGTGGTTGCAACGCACATCACAGCAGCCAATGTTGCCGTGGGCGCCCGCGTAATTACGGGTATCGATTATCCGGTCATCTGCGTACCGACCGACTACGAAGTCGAGGGATGGTGGCCCCACAAGGACACCGATTTATTCTGTGTTGCCAACGAATTTATGGCCGAAACGCTGCGTCCGCGCAAGGTGCTCGAGACAAAGATTCGCATTACCGGCATTCCTATTCGCGCCGGATTCGACACGGATTACGATCGCGAGGAAGAGCTAGCTAAGTTCAACCTCCCCACCGAGAAGACCGTCGTGCTGGTAATGGCCGGTGCCAGTTTGCCTCAACCGTACGTTCGCTTTCGCGCGGAGATGGACCGCACCCTCCCCTTCCTACGCAGCTTCGAAGACATGCGCTTTGTCTTTTTGCCGGGCAAAGACACCGAATATGCCACCCGCCTCAAAACGCTCTTCGACGCCATGAAGCTCGAAAACGTCACGGTTCTGGACTATGTCGATGATATGGCAGCGCTTATGCACGGCTGCGACCTGGCAATTCTCAAATCGGGCGGACTCACGGTCACCGAGTGCCTATGCGCACATCTGCCGATGATTCTGCTGGGCAAGTCCTATGGCCAGGAAAAGGCCAACACCACCATGCTCACCGGCATGGGCGCCAGCATGCATGTCACCACCGCACGAGAGCTCATCGTTACCCTACGTCACTTGCACGACCATCCCGAATCACTCAAAGCCCTACTCATCAACGGCGAAGTACTACGCCGCCCCCACGCAGCCGAAGACATAGCCATCGCAACCATGGAGCTCGTAGGCAAACCCCAAAAGCGCAAACGAGCCTTCTGCCGCTTCTACTGGGGCGAAAAACCCGCGCATATCCGCTAGCGTCTTTATGTCCGCTTACCTGCGGGAGGCCCCTATATATCATCCCATGCTCAAACATTCTCGCTTCGCTGCGAAACTGCGCGTGGGACGATATATAGGGGCCTCCCGCAGGTAAGCTGCGTTTACGTACTAGCAGCTATACCAGATTCCCCTCCAGTAGAATCTGCAAAGGGGAACCAGAAAATATAAATACAGTAAGTCGATGCGACAAAGGAGGCGTCCTTTTATCGCATCGACTTACTAGAAAAGTAAATATTGTTTCAAGCGAGTAACCGCCCGCCTGCCTCTCACACATATCGTTCCACGCGCAGTTTCGCAGCGAGCGAAGCGACGTGAGAATGTTTGAGCATGGAATGATATAGGTAAGCCCCGGGCGGGAGGGATACGAGCGCCCTAGGCGATGCCGCTGGAGCCGAAGCCTCCTTTGCCTCGGTCGGTTTCGTCTAGTTCGTCTACCTCTATGAGGTTGACCGTGGGGACTTCTTGGATGACGAGTTGGGCTATGCGGTCGCCTTTTTTGATTTGGATGTTGTTCGTGGGGTCTAGGTTAATGAGGATGACCTTGAGTTCTCCTCGGTAGTGGGCGTCGATGAGGCCAGGCGTGTTGACTATAGAAAGTCCCTGCTTAATAGCTAGGCCGCTGCGAGGCTGGACGAAGCCGGCGTAGCCATCGGGCAGGGCGATGGCCAGCCCCGTAGAGACCAGACAGCGTTCGAAGGGCTTCAGGACGCAGTCCTCGTTGGAGCATAGATCCAAGCCGGCATCGGAGGGATGGGCGTATTTGGGAAGCTCGACGGTGGGGTCGAGACGCTTTATGTTGACGGTAATGTTAGACATGGAATCACCTTAGCTTGTCGAGCTCTTGCAGAAACTCATCGACGTCTTTGAAATCGCGGTAGACCGAGGCAAAGCGAATGTAGGCCACCTTGTCGATCTTGGCCAAGCGCTTGAGCACCATGTCACCCAACTCATGGGACGTGACGGCCGTCAGTGTGCGAGAGCGCAGCTCGACCTCGATGTCGTCGATAATCTCATTGAGCTTCTTAGTGTCGATATCGCGCTTGATGGTGGCGCGCATCAAGCCGACGAGCAGTTTATTGCGATCGAACCGCTGCTTGGTTCCGTCTGACTTAATGACCTCGATTGGGTCTTCACATCGCTCAAACGTTGTAAAGCGGTAGTTACACGAGCAACATTCGCGACGACGCTTAATGGTGTTATTTGACTCCTGCATACGGGAATCAACGACGCGGGTATGTGCCTTGCCGCATTTGGGACAGCGCATGGTACCTCCTCTTAAACGATAACAAGGGTACCATGCGCAGCGCGATAATGATTACGAACGAGCGGGAACCTTAAGATGCGCACCGGCGGCGAGCGAACCATGCTCCAGATGATTGACGTTACGGATCATATCGGAAGTCTCTTGCGTGGAAAGGCCTTCGATTGGATATTCCTCGGCAAGCGACCAAAGAGAATCGCCAGGCTGAACGCGAATAGTCTCGTAGGTAATGTTGGAAACGGACTCGGCATACGCAGCGTGACGAGCGTTAAAGACCGACGTAGCGAGGACAAAGAAGAGCGTAAACGCAACGGCAACGGCGACAATCGTCGAAACCTTCAGGGCAGCGCGGGCCGGCGCGACTACAGCCTGCTGATTGCGAGCAGGCTTTACGGTCAAAGGCTGAATGCCGGAGCGGCCACCCTGAACAACCGTAAATGTGGGTTCTGCAGGCGTCTCGAGCTTAAGGGCGAGGTTACCCTGGACCATATTCGTTGCGTTCATCATGTTCTCCTCTCGCGTGTTTTGCTGAGAACAGTTTTATCAAGCCGCGCGGACAAAAATATCTAGCGCGAGAACGAATGTTCGGTTATTATTATCTTCGAACAGTTGTTCCTGTCAAGCAAAATTCGAACATTTGTTTGGCATGGGTAGAGAGGATGCCCTGATGGCTCGCAAAATTACCAAGCGTCAGCAGCAAATTTACGACTTCATCAAGGAATATCAGCAGGAGAAGGGTTATCCGCCCAGCGTGCGCGAAATGGCTTCTGCCGTGGGCCTTTCCTCCCCCAGCACCGTGCACGCCCATCTCTCTGCCCTGGAGGCGCGCGGGCTACTCAAGCGCGATGCCACCAAACCGCGCGCCCTGGAACTCTTTAACGAAGACGGTTCCTCTGTCTCAATTTCTAAATCTGACGAGCCCACCGCACCTCGCGGAACGGTCTCGCTACCGCTCGTTGGTCGCGTCGCGGCTGGGATTCCCATTCTGGCCGAGCAGAATATCGAAGACACGTTTACTATCCCGACCGAAATCGCCACTGATCAGGGTTCCTTTATCCTTGAGGTGCATGGGAGCTCAATGATCAATGTCGGCATCTTCAATGGCGATTACATCATCGTCCGTGAACAAAAGAGTGCCATGAACGGCGAAATTGTCGTGGCCATGATTGATGGTTCGGCGACCGTCAAGACGTTCTACAAGGAGCAGGGGCGTGTGCGCTTGCAGCCCGAGAACGACACCATGGAACCTATCTATGCAACGAATCCCGTTATCCTGGGCAAAGTCGTCGGCTTGATGCGCCGGTTCTCGTAATGCAAAAACGCATAACCATATTTGATACCGTCCGCGGGTTTACGATGATTTCTATGGCAGGTTTTCACGCTTGCTATGATCTCGCCTACCTGTACGGCTGGGATATGCCCTGGTTTACCCAGTCAGTCTTTCAAGACATCTGGCGCGCCAGCATCAGCTGGGTATTTTTGTTTATCGCCGGTTGGATGTGCACCCTTTCGCGCAACAATATCAAACGTGCCGCCAAATACGCCTTAGCAGCACTCGTTGTCTGGTTGGCAACAACACTTGTCTCAGTCGACGATTCGGTTAATTTTGGCATCATCTACTGCATGGCCGCATGCACCGGCATCGTAGCGTTGACCGATCCCGTCCTTAAGAAGATAACGGCGAGATGGGGCATGCCCCTATGCCTTATGTTGTTCGCAATCACCTGGAGCATCCCCAAAACGATCTACCCTGTCCCCTACCTGGCGTGGCTGGGATTTCCGAGCCCTGGGTTTATCTCAGGTGATTACTACCCCATCATCCCGTTTATCTTTATGTATCTTGCAGGATACTTCGCCGCACACATAGCGCAGGGAATCGATAAGACCGTCCCTAGCTGGGCCTACGCCAACCCCCTGCCGGCGCTCGCCAGCCTTGGACGCCATGCACTCCCCTTTTATCTACTGCATCAGCCCATCATTCTGGGCATTTTGAAGCTCATCTACTCGGTACGATAACGCTCAAGCCGCGGTGCAATACGAGCCGGCAGTTTCGCCACAATGCGAACGCCGTCCTCGAGATATTCCTCATGCAGAAGGGTTCCCTGCTCATGCACCAGCGTGATGAGAGCGCCCTCGCGATACGGAATATCAGCGGAGAGCAACACATCGGTGGCAGCTGCCTCGCGAGCAATACGGTCGACGAGATCGTCGAGTCCCTCACCCGTCTGGGCCGAGAACAGAACGGCTTCGGGATAACGACGACGGAAACTCAATCGATCGACGCTATCGAGAAGATCGATTTTATTGAATACGGTCAGCGTTAAACGCTCTCCGGCGCCGATCTCATCAAGCACGCGGTCGACAGCCTCCAGCTGCCGCTCATAGTCCTCGTCAGACGCATCTACGACTTTGAGAATTAGATCGGCACCCAACACCTCGGACAGCGTCGATTTAAAGGCATCGACCAGACCATGCGGCAGCTTTTGAATAAAGCCGACGGTATCGGTAATCGTCATGCCGCGACCGCCGGGCAGGCGATACGAACGCGTCGTAGGGTCGAGCGTAGCAAACAGCTTGTCCTGCGAAAGTACCGTAGAGCCGGTCAGACGATTAAGCAACGTCGATTTACCGGCATTGGTATAACCGGCTAACGCGACGCGAAACGCCGGTGACTCAATGCGGCTCTTGGATTGAACATCGCGACGCTGTTCAACCTGCTTGAGCTCACGACGAAGCGCAGCGATCTTATTACGAATGAGGCGACGGTCGACCTCGAGCTGACTTTCGCCCTGACCAAAACGTGAGCCGATGCCGCCGCGCGTCTGCTCCTTGGCGAGATGGCTCCACATGCCACGCAAGCGAGGCAACAAATATTGAAGCTGTGCCAGCTGTACCTGCAGGCGTCCCTCACGCGTCTGAGCATGCAGGCCAAAGATATCCAGGATCAGTGCTGTACGATCGATAATCTTTACCGGCTCGCCCACGGCTTTCTCCAAATAGGATTGCTGCGAGGGGGTCAGGTCGTCGTCAAAAATAACGACATCGGCATCCATGCGATGCACCAGGCCGCACAGCTCTTCAACCTTACCGGAACCGATAAACGATTTAGGATACGGCTTTACCAAACGCTGCGACAAGCGTGCCACGCTCTGGGCACCAGCTGTGTGGGCAAGACGCTCCAGCTCATCAAGCGAGCGATCGAGCGGCCATGCATTGTCGCGCCACTCAACACCAACTAAAATGGCACACTCGGGCTCGGGTGCCGTGGGAACAAGGGGGAAACGGGCCATTAGGCAGCCTCAATACGATGCAGGATATCCTCAACGACCTCATCGATCGTACATTCATCCATATCAAACCACACGATACGGTCATCGCGCTTAAACCACGAAAGCTGACGCTTGGCATAACGACGCGAACGCATCTTAATGAGTTCGCGAGCCTCATCCATGCTCATCACGCCATTGAAAGCATCGATGATCTCTTTATAGCCAATTGCCTGCATCGACGTCAGGGCATCACCCAGCCCCTGGTCCATAAGACCGCGGACCTCATCGACAAGACCCTGCTCAAACATCAGATCGACGCGCAGATTAATGCGCTCGTAGAGCACCTCGCGATTACGCGTCAGACCAAACCATAGGGCATGATAATGCTCGCGCGGAACACTAAACTGCGACTTTTGCTGCGCATAGGAGACGCCATCATCATGCATCTCGAGCGCACGAATCACACGGCGCACGTTATGGGGATGAATAACAGCAGCCGATTCTGGATCGCGCTCGGCAAGCAAGGCATGCAGTTCTTCCTCGCCAATACGCTCGGCAAGCTCCTGATAGCCCGCACGGCGATCGTCCTCAAGTTCACCCGAGGGAAAGTCCATCTCATCAAGGGCGGCCTTGAGATATAGCCCCGTACCTCCGCAAAAAACCGGCAGGCAACCCGAACCAAGGAGACGTTCAACATGCACGCGAGCGTCAGCCTGATAAAGCGCAGCAGAATATGCCACACCCGGCTCTACAATGTCGACGAGACGCAGCGGCGCCGTACACTCATCGGGCGCCATCTTTGCGGTACCGATGTCCATGCCGCGATAGATTTGCATCGCGTCGCACGACAGCACTTCGGACGAAAGACGGGCTGCCAAACGGTCGGCAACATCGCTCTTACCAACCGCCGTCGGACCGACGATCGCAACGGCGGAAAGACCTGCCCCGGGAGCAACCATTAGCGAGGCTCGCCCACAACGGAGCCGGACAAATACCAGGTCTTGGCAACGTCAACGTCAACATCAACGATCTTGCCAACAAGCTGATCGATGCTGTAACCCTCGGGGATAGGCGCGTGCACAGTCTGATTCTTGGGACTCTTGCCCAGCAGGACCGCGTCGTTCTTTTTACTCGTTCCCTCAATGAGCGCCGGCACCACAGTATGAAGCTCACCCTGGTTATACTCGTATGCCGTGGTCTCGATAACCTTAACCAAGCGGTTGAAACGCTCGAGAATAACCTCATGCGGCGTAGGATCGTCAATCTCGGCAGCCGGGGTACCGGCGCGCTTGGAATAGATGAAGGTATAGGCCTGAGCATAGCGGACCGTCTCGGCAAGTGAGAACGTCTGCTCAAAGTCCTCTTCAGTCTCACCCGGGAAGCCAACGATAATGTCGGTCGAGAGCGCGATGTCGGGCATGCGGTTGCGAATGCGATCGACAAGGCCCAGATAGTCCTCGCGTGTATAACGGCGATTCATCTCTTTGAGGATCCGCGTCGAACCTGACTGGACGGCCAGATGCAGCTGCGGCATAACGGCAGGCGTCTCGGCCATGGCATCGATGGTCTCGGGCAGCAGGTCCTTGGGATGTGAAGACGTAAAGAAGATACGCTCCACACCCGTATCGCCCACGGCACGCAGCAGATCGGCAAAACGCGGCTTGCCAAACAGATCGCGACCATATGAGTTAACGTTTTGGCCCAACAGCGTAATCTCACGCACGCCCTGGCGTACCAAACCGGTCACCTCGTCGACAATCTCCTCGAAGGGGCGGCTCTTTTCGCGACCACGCACATACGGCACGATGCAATAGGTGCAGAAATTATTGCAGCCTGTCATGATGGGCACCCAAGCGTGATACTGGGTCTCGCGATGCCACGGCATGCTCATGGCGTCCGTATCCTCATGCTCATTGGCACGGATATGACGCTTACCATCAAGGAACGCCTCGGCAATGAGCTCGGCCACATGTGCGATGGAATGCGTGCCAAAAATGACATTGACATTATCGACGTTGGTGAGCAGGCCCTCGCCATCGCGCTGCGCGATGCAACCGCCAACGGCAACCACGCGCTTGCCCGAAGGCGAAGGCGGCAGGCTTTTGCAGGAATTGCACTGACCGTACAGGCGAGTATCGGCGGCCTCGCGCACGCAGCACGTCATGAAGACAACGATATCGGCATGCGCGGGATCGAGCGCCATGAGGCAGCCATACGAATCAAGCAGACCGCTCACACGCTCGGAGTCGTGCTGATTCATCTGGCAGCCAAAGGTGCGGATAAAGTAGGTTTTACCGGCAAGAATATCGCGTACGGAACGCTGGTCCATGTGCATAAGTCCTAACGATGGGGAGCGGAACGAGGCAAGCAGAAGCTATGCCACAGGCTTAACATCATCCATGACGACGTTATCCATAGCAGCTCGATTGATCTGGTGAACGTAGATAGAAAGGCGGATGGCCGTGCGCGACTCCCCGTTAATGAGGATGTCGGAGAACACGGGCGCGCAGGAAATATCAAAACCGGTTGGAATCAAAAAACCGCGCGCGATAGCAACGGCCTTAATGGCTTGGTTGACGGCACCAGCGCCGACACACTGGATGTTGACGGGTACACCATCCTTGACCATGCCGGCGATGGCGCCGGCAACGGACGCGGGCGATGATTTGCTTGATACCTTCAGGCAATCCATGAAGAAACTCCTGCATTTAAAAGTACGTTTTAACTGCAATAACTGTATCGTACCGAGTGGACTCGGTAAAGGCACTATTCCTCTTTGGCAAGATCAAAGGTCACGGTGATTCGATCACGCGAAACACGAATCTTTGGGTCGCCGCAAAGGTTGAGATAGTACCGGGCAGCAAGGTCATTAAAGTCGCGCTCCACAGCACGCGAAAACTGTGCAATGTCATCCTTGGCAATACGTAGCCCGCGACGATCCTTCGCGAGATCGACAGGAGCCGGCGCACGCGAGGACGAATCACGCTCGCGCAGCAGACGCGCGGTCACACCGCGAACGGGCTTAATCTGCCCTACCAAAATGCGATGGGCCGTGCGCTCGGACATCTCAAGACCCAAACCCGAACAGATACGGATAAAGTCCTCGGCATCAGAAGCAAGGCCTAAACGATCGACAACCGGAAGCTCGCTCTCGTCATCAATGAACAGGAGACGAGACGTATCGAGCCGGCTTGACGCCTGAGCATAAAGGGTCGCGGCAATCTCAGACGGAGAACCAAGATAGACATCGCAACCACGCAACTCTTCGAGCGCAAACTCACAAGCAGCGCGAATAATATTATGCGGACCGCGAGCACAGACATAACGTCCGTCCTCATCCTTGACGGCCTGGGGCCAGCTGGACTGATCGGCACGCTCACTGAGGCGGTTAGCCGCAACGCTCACCTTGAAGGCTGAACCAAGATCGACACCGGACGTGACCACACGGGCCTCGTCGGTGTTCTGCTTGATCGAAAACAATGCCATGCCACGACCGTGAACGCCCCAACGGTCCATCTTCATGCTCTCGAGCTTGGAGGTAACGCGGGCATCAAAGATTCGCTCTTGCATATCCTGCGGAACGCCAGAACCGTTATCCAGAAAGACAAGCGTGCGGACGCCATCTTCCTTGGTCGTGGCGAGATAGACCTTGTCGGCGCCGGCATCGCGAGCATTACGGAGCATTTCGATGACGATGTCCTCGACATGCTGAATGTCGTGCTTAGCCTGGCGCCGCTCGGCCTCCGAAACGCGGAGGCGGACATACCCCTCGCCAAGGTTCTCCTCGACGCGAAGGTTGCCCTCCCCCGACATCGACGCGATAAATGAGATGAGCTCGTTCGCGTCGCTCATGTTATTTAGCGATATCGACAGCGCGGCTCTCGCGAATCACGACGACGCGCACCTGACCGGGATACTCCATCTCTTCCTCGATCTGATGGGCGATATCGTGAGCCAGAACCGTGGACTGGGCATCGGAAATCTTGTCTGGCTGGACCATGACGTGGACCTCGCGACCGGCCTGCATGGCATAGGTACGTTCGACGCCGTCATGAGAGTTGGCGATCTCCTCGAGCTTCTCAAGACGCTTGATGTAGTTCTCGGCAGACTCGCGACGGGCACCGGGGCGAGAGGCAGAGACAGCATCGGCGGCCTGCACCAGGACATCGAGCACCGTGTTGGGGTCGACATCGGCATGGTGAGCCTCAATAGCGTGGACGATAACGGGCTTCTCGCCATAACGGCGGGCAAGCTCGGCGCCGATGACGGCATGCGGGCCCTCGACGTCGTGGTCGATTGCCTTGCCCAGGTCATGAAGCAGGCCGGCGCGCTTGGCGGTCACAACGTCCAGGCCAAGCTCGGAAGCCATCACGCCGCACAGATCAGAGACCTCGAGGGAATGCTGAAGCACGTTCTGACCAAACGAGGTACGGTAGCGCAGGGCACCAAGGGTCTTGACGATCTCGGGGTGCAGGTCGTGGATGCCGGCATCGAAGGCAGCCTGCTCGCCAGCCTCGCGCACGCGCTGCTGAACCAGGTCGGCGGCCTTGTGATACATCTCCTCGATACGGGCAGGGTGAATGCGGCCGTCGGCGATGAGGTTCTCGAGGGCGACACGGGCGGTCTCACGACGGACCGGGTCGAAGCTCGAAAGAACGACGGTCTCGGGCGTGTCGTCGATCACGAGGTTGACGCCGGAAACCTGCTCGAAGGTCCGGATGTTGCGACCCTCGCGACCGATGATACGGCCCTTGAGGTCATCAGAGGGAATGTGCACGGAGGTAACGGTGACCTCGGCAGTGTGGTCGGCAGCGCAGCGCTGAATCGCCAGAGACAGAATCTCCTGGGCGGTCTTGTGGCACTCGGCGCGAACCTGCTGCTCGGACTCGCGAATGATCGTGGCGGCCTCGTGGGTGACCTCGCCGCGAACCTTATCGAGGAGCTCCTTGTGGGCGTCCTCGCGGGTAAGGTCGGCGATACGCTCGAGCTCGGAGGTCTGCTTTGCGCAGAGCTCCTCGAGCTCACGGGAGCGCTTCTCGACCTGACCGGCCTGGCTGGACAGCTGATGCTCGCGCTTGTCGAGAGCGTCGTTGCGGCGATCAAGGGATTCCTCGCGCTGCATCACGCGGTTCTCGAGCGTACGAATCTCGTTCTTACGCTGCTTGTCCTCGGCCTCGGCGGCCTGCTTGTTCTTGATGATCTCCTCTTTAGCCTCGAGCAGAGCCTCTTTTTTGAGGGTCTCGGCCTGACGCTTGGCATCACCGATCAGGGACTCAGCCTGTGCGTGTGCCGACTGGATTTTTTCGTCGGCCTCGTGAAGACTACCCTGCTTGGCGGTGCGCATGTAGGCAATGGCGGCGATGGCACCCAAAACGATGCCAACGAGCGCTGCGATGATAGGCATGCTCACTCCTTTTTATGGATTCGTTACACAACAAAGCGAACCGTCCTTACGAACGGCTCGCGACATTTGAGTAATATGGGCGCAGCTTATGCGGGTCGGATACAGATAAACATATAAACAAACTCATCACAGATGAGCACATATCACAAAGCAAATGACAGTGTTTATCGTACGTTGAACCACAACAACTGTCAAATAAATGGCCCCAGCACGGCGGCTAAAACGCGGTGAACGGCAGGGCCACAAAACGCATACGCCTAAACCGCACATTCCTCACGTTCGGCATCGAGACGTGCCTTAACGGCATCGGCGGCGATGTGATACGAGAAGCCCTTGCCCATCAAAAACCGAACCAGTTTTTCGAATCCGCGCGTCTCTGGAACACGCCGCTTGGCGAGCAGGGCTGACGCACGCGCCAAATCGTCTTCGACGGCAAAATAGTCCTCGGGATAACCGGGAATGTCATCGAGCACGACATGACGGCGCTTGAGCTCGGTCTCGATTTTACGCTGTCCCCAACCGCGCCGCTTGCGTTCCTCGATAAAGTACGAGCAAAAGCGGTTCTCGTCTAAAAAGCGATACTCGGTGGCGCGCTCGACGGCGAAATCGATCGCGGTCTGGTGAAAGCCGTAGCGAGCCAGCTTGTCACGGACCTCGCCCGTCGCATGGTCGCGTCGCGATAGCATCTCGGTCACCATGGTAAGTGCACATTTACGCTCGACGAGCTGCACCGCCTCACGAAAGTTGTCCCAATCACAGGGAAGATCGGGGCGGTTTTTGACATACAGGCGCGCGACCCGCGCGGGAATCCAAATGGACCGCTCAAAACCGCCCTCAAGCTCACAATCGATATGTGCGCAAGGCTTTTTGGACGCATACCCGCTCGAGAACGAGGAGGCCGCCTTCTTATCGGGAAAGACGACCGTGGCCTCGGTCACCGTATACGACATGAGCGTAACCGCTACTCGTCGTCATCATCGAGCATGGCGGAACCATCGATGGCGTAAAGCTCGTCAAACTCCTCAGGCGCAGGCTGATCGGTCAGCTCGACCTCGGATGGAGCATCGTCGTCAAACTCAAGCCCGCAGGCAAGGCGGACCTTATGCTCAATCTCGTCGGCGCAATCGGGGTGTTCGCGCAGGAACGCCTTGGCGGCCTCGCGACCGTTGCCGAGCTTGTCCTCGCCATAGGCAAACCAGGAGCCCATCTTCTTGCAGATGCCGCACTCGACAGCCATGTCCAGAATCGAGCCCTCCTTAGAGATGCCCGTACCGTACATGATGTCAAACTCAGCAGAACGGAACGGAGCTGCCACCTTGTTCTTAACGACCTTGGCGCGCACGCGGTTACCGATAACCTCATCCTTAAGCTTAATGCTGTCGATGCGGCGAATGTCGATACGCACCGAAGAGAAAAACTTAAGGGCGCGGCCGCCCGTCGTGGTCTCGGGGTTGCCGAACATGACGCCGATCTTCTCACGCAGTTGGTTAATGAAGATGCACGTCGTGTTGGACTTGGACAGCGAGCCGGCAAGCTTGCGGAGCGCCTGGCTCATCAGGCGAGCTTGCAAGCCGACCGTGGTATCGCCGATCTCTCCCTCGATCTCGGCACGCGGGGTCAGCGCGGCGACGGAGTCGACGACGATGGCATCGATGGCGCCGGAACGCACGAGCATGTCAACAATCTCGAGCGCCTGCTCACCCGTATCGGGCTGGGAAATCAGTACCTCGTCGATATCCACGCCAATGCGCGCGGCATACGTGGGATCGAGCGCGTGCTCGGCATCGATAAATGCCACCACGCCACCCATTGCCTGGGCCTCGGCCAGGATCTCGAGCGAAAGCGTCGTCTTACCGGAGGACTCAGGACCGTAAATCTCGACGATACGGCCGCGCGGCACACCGCCGATACCCAGAGCGGCATCGAGTGCCAGAGCGCCCGTGGGGATGGCCTCAACCTCAAGCTCGGGGCCGCCGTCACCATACCTCATGATGGAACCCTGGCCGAATTTCTTCTCGATCTCGGCCTTGGTGGTGGCGATCATCTCATCGCGCTCTTTACCCGTCGTGCGAGCATGAACGGTACGTACGGGACCTGAATTCTTGGCCATGAAAAGCCCTCCTCTTAACAACCTGCATCGATAATAAACGAACGGCTGTTCGTGGTCAACCGTTCAGATAAATCATATGCAGGCAGTCTTTCCAAAACCCAACCAAACGCCGACCAAATACTGACCAAATGCTTGACCACATAGGGCCAAATATAAGCAAGGAAGGCGAAAATAAACCTATGACCAGCAAAAACGCTGAATTTGTCAGAGGTCCCTATCTCCACAATTAAGGGGCCCTAAGGCCCCTTAAAACACGTCTATTCCATAGAGTTGAGCAAAAGGGCAATGCGTCCCAATGCCTCCGCGACCGCATGGGCACGAACACACGAACGGTCGCCCTCATAGTGGCAGCGCACAGAGTCCACGACCGGCACTTCCCCATCAGCCGCGCGATACGCCCAGCCAATATAGAAAGTGCCAGCCGGATCGTCCTCAGTGCCGCCGCCGGGGCCGGCATAACCCGTTGCGCTCACTGCAATATCGCTCTGGTACAGCTCCAGCGAACCCGCCGCCATCTCGCGCGCGGTCTGATGCGACACCGCGGTATAGCGGTCGAGCGTCTCCTGATCAACGCCCAAAACGCGATGCTTGATCTCATCGCAGTAGGTCACCGCACCGCCACGCAGCACCGCCGAGGCGCCCGGGATATCGGCAATCGTCGAGGCAATCATACCTGCTGTCAGCGACTCAGCCGTCGAAACCGTCACGCCCCGAGCGCTCGCGCGCTCGACAATATGACGCGCCAGCTCCTCGTTATGTGCGGAAATCTGCTCAAAAGAGTCCGTCATACCCACCAGGACCTAGACCGAAAAGACGATCTTGCGGCAGTTCCAGAAGTACTGGGCGCCCGAGATAACGGTCAGGACAACGGCAACGGCGTACAGGAAGCGCGACACCGAGTAGATGCCGAGCGTCAGCGCCAGCGGGCCAAGGTGCAAGCCGGCCATCGCAAAGGCGCACAGGTAACCGCAGATGGAGACCATCGTGGTCGCCGTCTTGTACTTGCCAAGCTTATCGGCGGCAACGACCACGCCGGCGGCACTCGCGACCATGCGAAGGGCGCTCACCAGAAGCTCACGGAACAGGATAATGAACACGGACCACACGGTCACAGTGCCAAAATCCAAGAACAGCAGCAGAGCCGAGAACACCAGCAGCTTATCGGCGATGGGGTCCAAGAACTTACCGAAATCGGTAATCTCGTTGCGCGAGCGCGCCAGATAACCGTCGACCTTATCGGTGCACGACAGGATCACATACAGAATGAAGGCAGCGGCGGCGAGCGGGCCGTCGAAGGTGCTCCAATCTGTACCGGCAACACTCGTGTGAGAAAGCGCCGACACGATCATGAACACCGGGATAAAGACGATGCGAACGCACGTCACGATGTTGGCGGGCGTCCAAACACTCGTCAGTTCCTTATTGCTCTCGTTTGCCACGATGCTCTCCTACTCCACAACATGGCCGATAAGCTCATAGCAGAAGCTATCGGTAAACTCGACCGTCAGAATATCGCCCACGGACGCCTCGCTGGCGTCCAAGTGCACCGCGCCATCGGAATCGGGCGCCTGGAACCAAGCGTGGCCGATCAGCTCGGCGCCGTCCTCGGTCTCCTCGATGCCGTCGACAATCACCTGGGCGCGCTCGCCCACATGTGCGGCGGTGGCGGCAAAACCGAGCGACTCGGCCAGGTCCATGGCCTCCTGGGCGCGCTCGAGCTTGACCTCCTCATCGACCTGACCCTCCATCTTAGCGGCCAGGCTGCCCTCCTCCTGCGAGTAGGCAAAGACGCTCGTGTAGTCAAAGCCGACGGTGTCCATAAAGTCGATAAGGTCGCGGAACTCATCGTCGGTCTCGGTCGGGAAGCCGACCATGGCCGTGGAACGGATCACAATGCCGGGGATACGCTCACGCAGATCACGGAACAGGTCCTCGAGTTCCTGGCGCGAACCAGAACGGCGCATAGCCTTGAGGATGCGCGCGTCGCAGTGCTGCACGGGGATATCGATATAAGGCAGTACCTCGGGCGTATCGCGAATCGTATCGATAAGCTCATCGGTCATGCCCTCGGGCTGCAGGTAGAGCACGCGGACCCAGACGTTGTGCGGGCGCACGGCCTCGGCGACGGCATGCAGCAGCTGCGCCAGATTGCGCGGCGAGCCATCGGTGACGTCTTCGTCGGCAAAGTCGGTGCCCCAAATACCCGTGTCCTGGCCGATCAGCACGATCTCTCGCACGCCACCGGCAACCAAGTCGCGCACCTCGGAGATGATGCTCTCGGCATTGCGCGAGTGATAACGACCGCGGATATACGGGATCATGCAGAAGCTACAGAAGCGGTTGCAGCCATCGGAGATCTTGACGTAGGCGACAGCGCCCTCGACGGTGCGCTTGACCTGCGGAATATAGGCGGCAATCTCACGCTCGACACCCAGCACGCCATCGATGACCGTCACAATGCCATCCTCCTCGTCGGCCTTCACAAAGGCAGCGACCTCGGGCAGCTCGTCAGGCAGGTCGTCGCCATAGCGCGACGGCACACAGCCGCACATGACGATGGGACAAGAACGAACGCCGTCCTGAACCTCGTTGGCGAGCTCGAGCGTGGTCTCGATGCTCTCGGACGTTGCGGAGGCGAGGAACGAGCATGTATTGACGATGGCGATATCGGCATCCTGTGGGTCGAATGCCTCCTCGTAGCCCGCGGCGGTCAAAAGAGAACGCATGCGGTCGGTGTCAACCTCGTTCTTAGCGCACCCGAGGGTGATGTAGAGCACGGAGCCCAACGGTGTATCCATGTTGGAGAGCAGTCCTTTCGAATGATATTAGCGGTAGTTGGTGAACTGCAGCGGCTGGCCGTAGTCCTGGTCGCGCAGGAACTGGATCACGGTCTGCAACGCGTCCTTCGAAGCAGAGGAAACACGCAGCTTGTCGGCCTCGATAGTCACCTTGACCTTGAGCTTTTGGTCCTTGATGTCCTTGTTGATCTTCTTGGCGGTCGTCTGGTCGATACCCTCGACGATATGGCCGAGCACGCGCACGGTGCCGCCCGATGCCGCCTGCGGAGCATCCCACGAGACAGCCTTGAGGTCGATGCCGCGCTTGATGAGCTTGGAGCTCAGCACGTCGATAATCTGCTTGGAGACAAAGTCGGCCGGGGCGTTGATCGTAAAGAGCTTGTCGCCCTTCGAAAGCTCGATCGTGGCGCCGGAATCCTTCAGGTCATAGCGCTGGGAAATCTCACGCGTGGTTTGCTGGAAGGCGTTGTCGACCTCTTGCATGTTGACCTCGGACACGACGTCGAAGCTGGAATCTTTAGCCATGATGTTTCCTTTCGCGTACGAGCGGCTTAGTAGCTATCGTACGAATAGTCGGTAGAATCGGTGGGCGTCTGGCCGTCAGTTGCGGTATCGGCGCCATCCGTGGATTGGGCATCGGTGCCGTCGGTGGTACCGGCACCATCGGTGGTGTCGGTACCATCAGAACTTTCACCATTCTCGGAACCAGTCGTCTCCTTCTTGGGAACGGTGATCGTCACACGCGCCACGCCCGAGGTCTTGGTATCGTAACGGACCTTTTCGCCGTTCTTGGTAACGGTGACATCGGAAGGCTTGGACGTGGTGATCTCGATCGAGGACTCAGGCGTGTACTCCTGCTCAAAGGGGCCAGTCGCCTGGGCGCCATAGACCGACTTGCCATCGACCTTGACCTCAATCCAGGCGGTCTTTCCCTTGGCAACGGAGACCTTGACCTTCGTTACCTCGTTTTCTTCCTTTTTAGCCGTCGTCTTGGTGGCGTCCGAATCGGTCGACTCATCCGTCGCCTCATCGGTGTCCTCATCCTCGTCGACCGTTTCGGTCTTCTTAGAGGACTTCTTGGGCGTCGTCTTGGTAGCAGTGGGCGTCTCGGGCGTGGTCTCGGGCGTCGAAGATGCGCAGCCGCGCAGAAGTACCACGATGAGCACGATCAGCAGCAACGCCACGGCACCGATGCCGGCGTAGACGATACGCGGATCGAGACCGTTGTTTTGAGGAGTACGGGAACCGCCGCGTCCACGACTGGAACTGCTGCGGCCGCCTCCCTGAGGCATACGACCACGATTGCTGTCGGAACGGCCGCGATAGCCACCCTGGCCCTGAAGGCTGCGCTGACCCGAGCGGGGCGCAAGTTCACCGCGGCCTTGATAGCCACGCTGGCACGCACGTGGAGCCGAAGAGCGCTGGCCATACGGCTGTGATTGAGAGCGAAGACGCGGCGTCACCTGCGTGGCATCGGCGTCCGCATAGCCACTGCGAGAACGTCCGGTGGAGATACCACGGTGACCGCGATCGGAATAGCCGCCGTCGCCGTAGCCGGCACGAGGGTCACGCGCCACGCCGCGGGCAGCGGGAAGTGCACGGTCCTCGGGCATCGGCGTACTGCGGAACCGGTCACGCTGTGAGCGAATCTCCTCGCCCGAACCCGTCTCGGTAATATAGCCAGCCTGCTGCGGACGCTGACCATAACGCGTTGAGCGACCACCCTGAACCATCAAGAAGCGCCCATTATCCACCGAGGAACGTGAATTGACATAGCCGGCGGCGTCCTGAAAACGACCGCCCTGCTGCGACGTCTCGCGCTCGTATGCCATCAGCTCGTCAAAGTAGGCATTGACGACCTCGCGCGGATTGAGGCCCAAAAAGCGAGCATAGCTCGAAATCATGCCCTGCGCATAGCCGCGCGGCGGCATCGAAGCAAAGTTACCGGTCTCGAAAAACTCGATGATCTGCGGCCTGATTTTGATGGTGTTGGCGACCTGCTGAATGGAAAGGCCCATTCGGCGACGCTGCTCGAGCAGCATGTCACCAAAGCGTGCAGCCATCAGAATCCTCCAAACTCACGATCTTCACGTGCCATCTCGGCGTCGACAGATTCCAGCGCGGCAAGCCCCTCCTCGTCCAACAGGACCTCGCGCGGCTTGGAACCGTCGGGCGGGCCGACGACACCCTTTTCTTCCAGCATGTCCATAATACGCCCGGCACGCGCATAGCCAACCTTCAGACGACGTTGCAGGCCAGATGTGGAGCCAAGCTGCGATTCCACCACAATATGGGCGGCTTCCCAAATGAGCGGATCATCGTCTTGCGGCTCGGCTACTCCGGTGCGGACAATGCCGCCGCCACCAGCCATGGACATGGAAGCGGGCGCCACGGCGGACAGAATCTCCTCGTGGTAGTCGGGCTCACTCTGCGACTTGACGAACTCGACAATCTCGTTGATCTCATCATCCGAGACAAAGCAGCCCTGGATACGGCGGGGCTTGCCCCAGTCGACCTTGGAGAACAACATGTCGCCCAAACCGGTGAGCTTCTCGGCGCCCATCTGGTCGATGATGACGCGCGAGTCGATGCCCGTGGCGACGTTAAAGGCGATACGGTTGGTGATGTTGGCCTTAATGAGGCCCGTCACCACGTTGGAGCTGGGGCGCTGCGTGGCAACGATAAGGTGAATACCGGCGGCACGGCCCAGCTGTGCAATACGCACGATCGAGGCCTCGACATCCTTACCGGCGACCATCATCAGGTCAGAGAGCTCGTCAATGATAATGACAAGGTAGGGCATCTTTTGCGGCGGATTGTCGTAATGCTCAAACTCGCCAGCAGCCTGCTTTTCGTTGTAGGTCGAGATCTTACGCACGTTGAGACGCTCGAAGACCTTCAGGCGACGCTCCATCTCGGACACAGCCCATTGCAGAGCGCTCGCGGCCTGCTTGGGCTCGGTCACCACGGGCACATAGAGATGCGGCAGACCGTTATAGCCCGCAAGCTCGACGCGCTTGGGGTCGACCATGATCAGGCGAACGTCCTCGGGAAGGGCGCGCATGAGCAAGGTCGTGATGATGGAGTTGATCATCACCGACTTACCAGAACCGGTCGTACCGGCAATCAACAGGTGAGGCATCTTGGCGAGGTCGGCGACAACCGGCGTGCCCTCGGCGTCGCGGCCGATGGCGAGCTCGAGCGGACCGCCCTTCACATAGGGCAGCACGTCGCCCAGATTGACGTTCTGGCGCTTGCGGTTGGGAATCTCGATACCAACGAGAGAGGTGCCGGGGATCGGGGCAAAGATACGAACCGACTGGGCGGCGAGCGAAAGCGCAATATCGTCCTCGAGGCTCGAAATCTTGCTCACGCGCTCGCCCTCGCCAGGTTGCAGCTTAAAGGTCGTCACCGTGGGGCCGGCGATCCAGCCGACCACGCGGGCACTGCGGCCAAACTCAAGCAAGGTGGATTGCAGTGACTCAGCGGTCTGCTCCAGCTCCTTATCCGAAGACGCGGCAGAAGCCGACTGCGGGTTGGCATGTAGGATTTCGAGCGGCGGAAGCTTGAGGCCGTCCTCTTCTTCGCCCTCGTTATCTGCGGCGCCGCCGTCCGCTCCCCCATCACGAGCCGCAGCCGATTCGACAGCACTCGTGGCAGGCGCATCGGCAACCTTGGGATGCTTTAAGAAGTCGGGAATCTGAGGTGCGGCCGAAACAGGGTTCACGGCAAACGGCGGCTCGGACTCGTCAACCTTGTCCGGATCGTCCTCCATCGAAAGCTGTCCGGTGACCTGGCCGCGCTTTGCATGGCGACGCGGCAGCAAAGTTGTCTTTGCGGTCTCAATCGGAGCCTCGTCGTCCTCGTCATCGCCCTCGGTGAGCTCAATCTCGCTATCGGACCAAGACGGGTCGGGCTCACTCGTATTGAGCTTGGGAACCGTCTTGCCCTTCTTGGCATGACGGCGCGGCAGCAGCGTGGTCTTGGCCCGCTCGGCTTCAACCGACTCGGATACGTCGACAAACGGGTCATCGTCCTCGTCGTCATCCAAAACCGGGTCGACATCGCCACCCATGACCGTGGTCACCGCGGCGTCAGTCCCCTTCTGGCGCAAAATGCTCAGGTGCGGACGAGCGACGCCGGGAACAGACAGGGCCTCTTCATCGCCCCACGGGCTCGCATTGACATCGGCACGTCGACGCTCGGCAAAATCGGCAGCGCGATCGCGTGCGGAGCGCAAAACGCCACCCACCGAAAAGCCGATAATGACCAAACCAACGACGACAAGCCCCAGCAAGACAACCATGGCGATAGGTTTACCCAAGGCGTTTTGCAAGGCACTTGCGATAAAGGCGCCAATGTAGCCGCCCGACACGGAAAGGTTCTGCGGCGTAAACATAAGGTCGCACGAATCGCTCGTGCCCGGCACCATCAGCGAAAGAATGGAGACGACGGCGATAAAGACCAAGGCGCCGCCCGCAACAGAGCGCACGTTGAGCGGCGAGTCCTCACCCAAAAAGAGCGTGGCGGCAAACAGCAAGATGACGATCGGCAGCACGTAGGCGCCCAGACCAAAGCCCAGGTGGTAGAAACCGGCAACCGCAGCCGTCACGGGCGCTGTTGCCGGAGAGATCACGGCAATGAAGGACGCGATCGCCAAAACGGCGATGACCACACCGGCGATATCGCGATTGGCCGAAGGCTCGACCAGGGGCTCAAACTCATCAAACTCGGACTCGTGGCCCTTATTGGCACGCAGATGGGAACCGGCACCCTTAGCAGATGCCGGTTGGTTATTGGCCTTATTGCCTTTGGCGTTTTGTGCAGATCCGCGCGCCAAACTAAACCTCCATGACGACCGGGATGATCATCGGACGGGTGCGCGTACGGCTCCAGATAAAGTTAGAGAGCGAATCGCGCACGGCCTTGCGAATGGCATCGGAACCGCTGCTGGTAAAGCTAAACTTACCCTTCTCGATCGTCTTCATAATGGACGCGGAGGCATCCTCGGAGAACTGGTCGTCGATGGCAAACGAGACGCCGCGGCCCGAGAACTCGATGGCCTCGATCTTCTTGTGTTTGAGGGAGACGATGGCAACGGCCGTGACCATACCGTCGTTGGCGAGCTTCTGGCGATCGCGCAGGACGATGGGGTCGGTATCGCCGATACGCAGGCCGTCGACGTAAACGACACCGGACTCGACGGGCGTACCGCGCTTGACGATACCACCGCGCATCTCGAGCGTGTCGCCGTTATCGAGGATAAAGATATGATCGTCCTTGATGCCCATCTTGCGGGCCAGCTGCGCATGGGCGCGCAGATGCACGGCCTCACCGTGAACCGGCATAAAGTACGTGGGCTTGGCCATGGCCATCAGGAGCTTGAGCTCCTCCTGGCTACCGTGACCCGAGACGTGGACGAGAGCGCGGTTCTTATCCCACACGTCGCAGCCGAGCTTGGCCAGGCTGTTGACGACCTGCTGGACGGCCTTCTCGTTGCCAGGAACAGGAGTTGCCGAAAGGATAACGGTATCGCCCTCGTGGATGGAGAGCGTCTTGTGCTCGCCATTGGCCATGCGGGACAGGGCCGACAGCGGCTCGCCCTGCGAACCGGTGCACATGACGACAATCTTATCGTCGGGCAGGTTATCGATATCGAAGGCATCGATGATATCGGCGTCATCGATGTTGAGGTAGCCCAGCTCACGCGCCACGCGGGTGTTCGTGAGCATGGAGCGACCGGTCACAACGACCTTACGGCCGCACTTGCGGGCGGCATCGCAGATCTGCTGCAGACGATGGATGTGGCTCGAGAACGACGCGACGAACACGCGACCCGGGGCGTTCTTGATGGCGTGCAACAGGTTGGGACCAACCTCGGCCTCGGACTTGGTAAAGCCGGGAACCGTGGCATTGGTGGAGTCGGAAAGCAGCAGGTCGATGCCCTGCTTGGCAAAGCGGCTGATAGCGGCATAGTCGGGCGTAACGCCATCGATGGGCGTCTGGTCGAGCTTAAAGTCGCCGGTGTGCATAACGGTGCCCTGATTGGTGCGGATGAACACGCCCAGAGCGCCGGGGATGGAGTGCGTCATCGAGAAGAAGTCGAGCGAGATGCCGCCGAGGTTGACATGGCTGCCGCCCTTGACCTCGCGGAACTTGGGTGCGCGGATGCGGAACTCAGAAAGCTTGCCCTCGATAAAGCCAAGCGTCAGCTTGCTCGAGAAGATGGGCACCTTGTTGTTGAGGTCCTGCAGCAGGTACGGAAGCGAACCGGTGTGGTCCTCGTGGCCGTGAGTAACGATGATACCGCGGAGCTTCTCCTCGTTCTCCAGAACATAGGTGTAGTCGGGAAGCACCAGGTCGATACCGGGCTGGGAGTCATCCGGGAACATAAGACCGGCGTCGACGAGCACCATGTCGTCGCCGCACTCGAAGACCGTCATGTTCTTGCCGATGCCATCAAGGCCGCCGAGCGGGATGATCTTCAAGGGAGATGATTTTTTAGCTGCCATAGGTTAGTGTGGTTTCCTTTCTTCGAAACGGGTCTGGAACAACCGACGGGGCGCTTCTGGCAAACCGACCGTCGGGAACGTACAAACATGCATCGCAGAGTCGATGCAATAACTACAGTATGATACCCATTTGCACAACAACAGACCACCCATGCATCAAAGCCCCATCTGAACTGGTCTATCCCGCCGGTTTCCCGTGGGGCGGGCACTGATGAAGTTTCCTGCTCTACAGTCCTGCTCACGACGGAGGCCACATTAAGTGGCCTCCTGTTCGTGCGGAACTCGCGATAAACTTCATCAGTGCCCGCCCCACGGGAAACCGGCCAATAAGGGACAGGTTAATTTTGGTCGATTTTATCTGGGGAAATGCTGCAGCGTCTATCTACAAATCCGAAATCTGACTACTGAATAGACTGTCTAACTAAATTGCGAGCGGCACTAACCAGTCCTTTTGCTTGCGCCCGGGAGGGCCGCATATGAAGTTTATCGCGAGTTCCGCACGCAAAGGAAAGCACTTAATGTGCTTTCCGTCTTGCGCAGGACTGTAGAGCAGGAAATTTCATATGCGGCCCTCCCGGGCGCAAGCAAAAGGGCGACCCCTGTCCGGAGTCGCCCTTGCGGTGCTGCTTATGTACGGCTGTTACTCGGCGTCGTGGTGACGGCGGGGCTTGCGGCCTCCGTTGTCGCCGGGACGGCGCGGACGGTCGCTGCGCTCGGAGCGCTCGCGACGCGGACGCTCACGACGCTGGAAGTGCTCGCCGTCGCCCTCGGAGGTACCCTCGGCGCGAGCCGGAGCCTCGGGCTTGTCAAGACGATCGAGCGAGATCTTGCCGCGATCGTCGACCTCAATGACGACGACCTTGACCTCGTCGCCCACGTTAAGGACATCCTCGACCTTCTCCACGCGGCCCTTGGCGACGCGGGAGATGTGCAGCAGGCCGTCCTTGCCGGGCAGCAGGTTGACGAAGGCGCCGAAGGGCTGGATGGAGACCACACGACCGGTGTACTCCTCGCCCGGCTCGGGAACCTTGATGATGAGCTTGATACGCTCGACAGCCTGATCGACGGACTCGCCGGTGCCGCCGACAAAGACGGTGCCGTCCTCCTGGATGTCGACCGAAGCGCCGGTCTCGTCCTGGATGCCGCGGATGACCTTACCGCCGGAACCGATGACGTCGCGAATCTTGTCAGTCGGAACCTGGATGGAGACGATACGCGGAGCGGTGCTGCGCGTGGTGTGGCGCGGCTCGGGGATCACATCGAGCATCTTCTGCAGGATGAAGGCGCGACCCTCCTTGGCCTGCTGCAGGGCGCGGGCCAAGATGTCAAAGGTAAGACCAGTGGCCTTGTTGTCCATCTGCAGAGCGGTAATGCCCTCGGTGGTGCCGGTGACCTTAAAGTCCATGTCGCCAAGGAAGTCCTCGAGACCCTGGATGTCGGACAGGACCACGGTCTTGCCCTCCTCCTGGATCAGGCCCATGGCGATACCGGAGACCGGGCGCTTAATGGGCACGCCGCCGTCCATAAGGGCGAGCGTGGAGCCGCAGGTCGAAGCCATCGAAGAGGAGCCGTTGGACTCCATGACCTCGGAGACGACGCGGATGGCGTAGGGGAACTCGTTCTCGTCGGGGAGCACCGGAAGCAAAGCGCGCTCAGCCAGGTTGCCGTGGCCGATCTCGCGGCGCTTGGGGCTGCCCATGCGGCCGGTCTCGCCGGTGCAGAACGGCGGGAAGTTGTAGTGGTGCATGTAGCGCTTGCCCTCGGTGGGCTCGATGGTATCCAGACGCTGGCCCTCGTTGAGCATACCGAGCGACAGGACGGAAAGCACCTGGGTCTGGCCACGCTGGAACAGACCGGAGCCGTGAACGAGCGGCAGGTAGTTATCCTTCACCATGATGGGGCGAATCTCATCGGCGGCACGGCCGTCGACGCGCTCGCCGGTCTCGACGACCATGGTACGCATAGCCTTCTTCTCGAGCTTCTTGAGCGCCACGGGAATCTCGCGCTCCCAAGCGGACTGCTCCTCCTCGGTGAACTCGGCACGGATGGACTCCTTCAGAGCCTCGACCTTACCGATACGGGAGAGCTTGTCGGCGTCGCGAAGGGCGGCTGCCATCTCGTCGTAGTGGGCGAAGATGCGCTCCTGGACCTCCTCGACGGGCTGGTCGAGCGGGTACTCCTTCTTGACGATGGCGCCGTTGACCTGCTCCCACTCGGCGACAAACTCGTCCTGAGCCTGGCAGAAGGCAGCAAGGGCCTCCTGGCCAAACTTCATGGCGGCGAGCATGTCGTCCTCGGAGATCTCCTCGGCGCCGGCCTCGACCATCGAGATGAAGTCGGCGGAGCCACCCAGCTCCAGGTCCAGATCGGAGTTCTCGCGCTCCTCATAGGTGGGGTTGACGATAAACTCGCCGGTCTCCACGTTGCGGCCGATGCGCACGCAGGCAAGCGGGCCCTCGAAGGGCACGCCGCCGAGCGTCATGGCCAGGGAGGCACCCATGACGTTGATGACGTCGAAGGGGTTGACCTGGTCGGCGACGAGCGAGGTTGCGACAATGTGCACCTCGTTGCGGAAGCCGTCCGGGAAGCTCGGGCGAATCGGACGGTCAATCATGCGCGCGGTGAGCGTGGCCTTCTCGCTGGGACGGCCCTCACGCTTGAGGTAACCACCCGGGATGCGGCCGGCTGCGTACATCTTCTCGTTGAAGTCGACGGTCAGCGGGAAGAAGTCGTAGTTCTTGCGCTCCTTGGAGACAACCACGGTGTCGAGCATCGTGGTGTCGCCCTGCTTGACCAGGCAGGCGCCGGTGGCCTGCTTGGCAAGCTCGCCGGACTCAAAGGTGTAGGTCTTGCCGTACAGCTCAAAGGTCTTGGATACGAGTGTCATTGTTCTCCTTTACCCCACAGGCCCCTTGCCTGTGGGCTTCTCATGTGACGCGGGCCCCCTGCCCCCGCCACGCTTCAGAGCGTGATTGTTCGCGCCCTTACACAAAAAGAGCGCCCCGCTGCGCAGGACGCTCTTAGCATGTACAAATCCTTACTGGATGTTGTCGCGGATGCCCAGAGCCTTGATGAGCTCACGGTACTCGACGATGTCGTTCTTCTTGATGTAGGAGAGAAGACGACGACGACGGCCGACGAGCATGAGCAGGCCACGACGGGTGTGGAAGTCCTTCTGGTGGGACTTCATGTGCTCGGTCAGCTCCTTGATGCGCTCGGACAGGATGGCGACCTGAACCTTGGGGTTGCCGGTGTCGACCGGGGTGTTACCGAACTGGGCAGTCAGCTCAGCCTTGCGCTCTTTGGAAACAGTCATTGTTTCACCTTTCGTTTCTTGTCGCCCGCGGGCGACACTATTCGCCTCGGACTGGGAAGCCGTCGGTGGAGCGAGCATCCAAGGTCGAGGTACCAACAGGTCGGTATGTTACCACAAGCAGACCGCCCATGCGCATCATCACCGACCCAACATGAATTCCATCGCACGGAGGCGCTGGTCGGTGTGCGTCGCAGCCCACACATGCGAAAGCCCGAGCAAGAACGCCGCCGTATGCGGGTCGATTCGCTCGACCATGAGTGCATCGAAGGTCATGGACATGAGGGCGCGCAGCCACTCGACCTCACCGGTCGAAACCAGCTCGGCACCCGGAACGCTCGACGCGCACGAACCGCACATGAGCCCGCCCGCCTGGGGCGAAAAGTACGACAGCATGGGGTCTCCGCACAGCACGCAGGCCGAAAAATCGGGTCGATAGCCCACGTGCGACAGAAGTTTAAAGACAAAGGCCGCCACGAGCAGGTCCATATGTGCCGAGTCGAGCCCACAGCCGACAAGCGTGAGCGCCCGCTGCGTGATGGCAAAGGTAAACGGGTCCTCGGCGTCCTCGAATGAGCACACGCGCGCGACCTCGGCAATCGCGCTTGCGGCGCAGGTCGTCTCGTAATCGGGCGCGGCGCCAACCGGCGCTTCCAAAAGCTCGGCCTGAGAAACAACGTCGAGCGAGCGTCCATGTGCGAGCAGCATATCGACGGTACAGAATAATTCGCAGCGCGCCGCCAAGCGCCCACCGGGTTTGCGGGCCCCCTTTGCCACGGCACGAACCTGACGACCCCGCTCGTCAAGCATCGTCAGAATCAGATCGGTCTCTTTGAGCTTGGTCTTGTCGAGCACGAGCACCTTCGTGCGATATGTCCGGGAGCCTGCCATGCGCGCTGCGCGTCCTTAGTCCTCGGCGTTGTAGCCAAAGCGGCGAATCTGGGCCTCGTCGTCACGCCAGCCGGCCTTGACCTTCACGTCCAGCTCCAAAAAGACCTGCGTGCCAAAAATGCGCTCAAGATCGCGACGGGCGTCGATACCGATATGCTTGATCATCTCGCCGCCCTTGCCGATGATGATGCCCTTTTGGCCCTCGCGCTCGACGTAAATAGTGGCGTGCACGCGCAGCACCTTCTTGGTCTGCTCGAGCGCGTCGCAGATTACGCCAACGGAGTGAGGGATCTCATCACGGGTGCGGCGCAAGACCTTCTCGCGCACAAACTCGGCAACGAGCGTCTCGTCAGAAGCGTCGGTACCCATGTCCTCGGGGAACCAACGCGGGCCCTCGGGCAAAAAGTGCGCAACGGTCTCGATAAAGGCATCGACGTTGAAGTTCTTGACCGACGACGTCACGATCTCGTCGTCAAAGTCCATAAGCTCGTGGGCTGCCTTAAGCTGCTCCATGACCTGTGCGGGGTCGGCCTCATCGGCCTTGGTGAGCACCAGGACCTTCTTGGAACGGGCATTCTTGACACGCTCGGCAACCCAGGCGTCTCCCCTGCCGATCGGTTTGGTGGCATCAATCAAAAACGCGACAACATCGACATCGTTCAGCTCGAACAGCGCGCTCTTGTTCAGCTCGGACCCTAGACCGTCCTTGGGCTTGTGGATACCCGGGGTATCGACAAAGACCAGCTGGTAGCCGGGGCGGTTGACGACGGCGCGCATGCGGCGGCGGGTCGTCTGGGCCACCGGCGAGGTGATGGCGACCTTTTTGCCATAGCAGGCGTTGAGCAGCGTTGACTTACCGGCGTTGGGGCGGCCGACCAAGGCCACGAAGCCACTGCGGAAACCGGGCTCAACGTCGCCAAAGCCCGCGAGGCTGTCGTCCTCATCGCACAGGGCGTCGAGCTCCTCGTCGCTCATGCCCTCAAACGGGTCGAACTCCTCGACTTCCTCATAGGCCTCGGTCGCCTTAGCATCCGGGGACTCGTTGTCCAAAATCTCATCGGTAGACTGCATATTGTCGGACATGGGAATCCCTTTCTAAATAAAGCCGAGCGCGTGGGCAAATACCAGCACGCCCACAATCGCGGCGGTGATGGAAAGAACGTATACAGAGGCGGCGGCGATGTCCTTGGCGCGTTTTGCCAGCGGATGGAGCTCCTGGGTCGCCAGATCGACAATGGCCTCCATGGCGGTATTGCACAGCTCGCCGTGAATCACCAGGCCGCAGCAGATGATAATCGTGGCCCACTCGGCAATGTCGAGCCCCACGATGCAGCCGGCAATGACGGTGCACACGCCCGCCACGAGCATGACCTTAATGTTGCGCTCGGTCTTGACGGCGGTGACGAAGCCCTCCATGGCGTAGGAGAACGACTTTAAAAAGGACGGATGGTCCTTGTTCGATCCGGGAATCATAAACGGCTCCTAGTCGTGGGCATGATTGGTGATGGGGCCGACGTGAACCAGTTTGGGATCCTCGCCGCGCTCGAGCGCCAGATCGCGCAGGATAGCGTCCTCGCGGGCCTCCATAACCTCGGCCTCGTCGTCCTCGATGTGGTCATAGCCCAGCAGGTGCAGCATGCCGTGAACGAGCATCAGACGGCACTCGTCAGCGGGGCTATTGCCAAAACCGGGGGCCTGACGGGCAATAACCTGCGGGGCCAAGATGATATCGCCGAGCTCGAGCGTCTCATCGGCGGGAATGTCATCGTCAAAGGCCGAATCGCACTCAAACGAGAGCACATCGGTGGTGCGGTCGATACCGCGCCACTCGTGGTTGAGCTCGTGCATCTCGTCCTCGTCGACATACGAAAGGGAAATCTCGACTTCACGCTCAACGCCCTCGGCGGCAAGCACGACCTCGCAGATGTGCTCCACCTCCTGAGCATCGAGCAGCGTATCGAGCTCGGCATCGTTGCTGATCAATACACTCAACGGGACTCCTTTCGGTCGCGTGAGCGTTGCTCACGCACGTCATCATAAGCATCATATGCCTCAACGATACAACCCACTAGGGCATGACGCACCACGTCGGCACGCTCGAGGTGAGAAAATGCCACATCGTCGACACGGCCCAAAATCTTCTCGACATCCGCCAAGCCACCACGACGACCCACCAGGTCGCGCTGGCTGAGGTCGCCGGTAATCACGAACTTGGAGTTGAATCCAAGGCGTGTCAGGAACATCTTCATCTGCTCGGGCGTGGTATTTTGCGCCTCGTCGAGCACCACGAAAGCATCGCTCAGCGTACGACCGCGCATGTAGGCGAGCGGGGCGATCTCGATCACGCCGCGCTCCATAAGCTCATCGGTGCGCTCACGATCCATCATGTCAAAAAGGGCATCGTAGAGCGGGCGCATGTACGGATCGATCTTTTCCTCGAGGGTGCCGGGCAAAAAGCCCAGGTTCTCCCCTGCTTCGACAACCGGACGCGTCAAGATCAAACGGCCCACCTCATGGCGCTTGAGCGCGGCAACGGCGAGCGCCATGGCCAGATAGGTCTTACCGGTACCGGCAGGACCCAAGCCAAAGGTGATGGTATGCGAACGAATGGCATCCACATAGCGCTTTTGCCCAAGCGTCTTGGGACGAATGACGCGACCGCGATACGAAAGCAGCACGTCATCGCGAAGCGATGTGGCCTCATGCTCGCCGTCGCGCAAGACGGCCAGGCAACGCGAGACATCGTCGGCAGACAGGGTACGACCGGCCGCCGCCTCGCGAAAAGCATGTTCGAAAAAGCGAGCCACGAGCTCGACCTCGTCCGGGTCGCCGCTCACGGAGATCCTATCGCCACGGGCGACCACGTGAGCGCGAACCAAGCTCTCGAGCGCACGAAGGACGCCGTCGCCGGCGCCCAAAACACGCGAGGGATCAACTCCCTCGGGAACGGTAAGTCTAATCTTCGAGGCTTCCATGGACCTCCCTGCGCGCATGGACCAAGCCGGAATCATCGACTCCGATGATAGCAACATCGAGCAGGCACGGGGCTGTAAGTCCACAGGTATCGTCAAGACGGGCATGATGGAACGAACCGAGCGTCAGGTTGTCACCATACTCGAGCACGGCGCGCTCAACGGTGCCCACGCGACGACGAGCGTCGGCGATAGCGAGCTCCTGCGCCGCGTCTCGCATACGGCGGCTGCGCTCGGCCATAACCTCGGGCGGCACCTGGTCGGGCATGTCGGCAGCAAGGGTACCGGGACGCTTACTGTAGCGGAACACGTGCATACGCGAGAACCCCACGCGGCGGCACAGCGCCAGCGACTCCTCGAACTCCTCGTCCGTCTCACCAGGAAAACCGACGATGACGTCGCACGAAAGAGACGCCTGCGGCAGGATGGCGCGAATCATGCGCACCGTGTCCTCAAAGGCCTCGGCACTATAGGGACGACCCATGCGATGCAGCGTCGCCGTACAGCCGGACTGTACGGGCAGGTGCAAAAACGGGGCAATACGCTGCGGATAGCGCGCCATAACCTTAAGCAGGCGCTCAGAGATATCCATGGGTTCGACCGAGGAAATGCGCACATGCGCAATAGTCGTGCGCTCCATGATGGCCTCGAGCAGCTCATCGATTTCGACATGCTCGTCGGTCGCGCTCTTGCCATCGTAGGCACCCAGGTTCACACCGGTCAGCACCACCTCGGGCACGCCGGCCTCCTGGGCCTCGCGAACTTGCTCAAGCACGGACTCGACGGGCACGGAACGCTCGGGACCGCGGGCCTTCCACACGATGCAATAGGTGCAACGGTGGTTGCAGCCATCCTGGATCTTCACGCCCAGCCGCGAACGACCGAGCGCATCGACCACGTCACCATCGCTGCAGGCGGGAACGCTATCGGACTCAACGCCCAGCACATCGCAGACACGTTCGGCGACATCGATCTTAGACGGCTCGGCAATCACGCGATCCGAAAGCTCCAACAGCTCCTCGGGATGCAAATTGACCACGCATCCGGTCACGACTACATAGGGCTCATTTGGATGGGCCAGCGCATGACGGACGGCCTTACGGGTCTTGGCCTCGGCCTCGCCCGTAACGGCACAGGTGTTAATGACGATCAGGTCGGCATCCTGGGGCTCCACCATAGCAAAACCCAGGCGCATAAGATCGGCAGTGATACGGTCAGACTCAACCCGGTTGACACGGCAGCCGAGGTTGACGACGGAAATATGGGGTGCGAGCACGCGGGCTCCTTAATCGAGGATATCGTCGAGGGCACTCTTGATACGGTCGGTCACCGACTTCTTACCGGAAGCGACGTCATCGCCCATCTCATCGGCAAAAGCACGGAGCAGCTCGCGCTGCTTATTGGAAAGATTGGTGGGAACGACCACGCGCAGTTGCACGATCAAGCGGCCACGCGAACCGCCACCGCCAATGCGCGGCATGCCGTAATTATTGACGCTCACGGTGTCGCCGTACTGGGCGCCGGCGGGGACGCACACCTTAACGACCTCGTCGGGCATAATGCCCTCGACATCGATCTCGCAGCCGAGCGCAGCCTGCGCAATCGAGATATCGCTCACCAGGTACAGGTCGTCACCGTTGCGCTTAAAGCGCTCATGGTCGGCAACGCGCACGTTGACAATCAAGTCGCCCGAAGGCTCGCCGCGAAGACCGGCCTCGCCAAAGCCGCTCACACGCAGCTGTCGACCGGTCGAAACGCCGGCGGGAATATCGATGTCAATCTTTTCATGCGAAGGCGTGCGGCCCTGACCATCGCAGGTCTCGCAGGGATGGTCGATAACCGTGCCCTCGCCATGGCAGTCGGGGCAAGGCGAGGAAGACTGAACCTGGCCCAAAAACGATCGCTGAACCGTCGTGACATAGCCCGTGCCGTGGCAGCGGCCGCACTGCTTTTCCTGTGCGCCCTCTGCCCTACCGGTGCCATTGCAGTCCTCGCAAGGAGCAAAGCGGTCATAGCTGATTGTCTTTTTGCAGCCGAGCGCCGCCTCCTCGAGCGTCACCGAAAGCGAGATGGCCATGTCACGACCGCGACGACGCTCGCGACGGCTGCGGGCGCCACCGCCGGCACCGCCGCCAAAAAACGACGAGAACAAGTCGTCCATGCCCATACCACCAAAGATATCGTTGATATCGACGTAGCCCGAACCACCAGGGCCGTCGGCAGTGCCGTAACGGTCGTAGTTAGCACGCTTCTGCTCATCGGAAAGAACGGAATAGGCCTCGTTGAGCTCCTTGAACTTGGCCTCGGCCTCGGGGTCGTCCGAAACGTCCGGGTGTACGGTACGGGCCTTCTTTAGAAACGCGCGCTTAATCGTCCGCGCGTCGGCATCCTTGTCGACGCCAAGTACCTCGTAGTAATCCCTATTTTCCGACACGACCGAATCCTTCCGACTTTCATTATTGTCACAGTGCGTCCTATACCCAAGCTGGGCCAACCGCAAACAGAGGGTTTGATGTTATTGCATTCCGTAAGGCGAAAGCATGGCCCGTTGCGAGCAGCTCGCGAACCAAACCGACACGAGCGCGAACATGAAGCCATTGGCAAAACCGTTGGCAAACTGCATCGCACCGCGCTTCCACCACAGCAGGCTGCGATGAAGCACGCCGTCCGAAAGCACCATGAACAGGCCCATGGTAAACGGAATAAAGCACATCACAGCAAAGGCCGAGAACACGCCCGAGATGGCCGAGAGTACCAAAAACGGCGCCACGATGCCCATCAGGTAAAAACCGGTACGAGCTTTGCCTTCCAAGCGCTCGGACTCGACATGGGCACGGCCGACTAGATCACCGCCAGCGGCACCGTTAGTGCCGGCGTGACCCATGCCGCTAATGCGGACCTCGTCGCCATCGTGCGTGCCGGCAGGAAACTCAATCGTCTGCTCGGAGGTTACGCGAGTACGACCGCTGCCACCGCAATCGGGGCAGGGGTCGGCCACGACCTTACCGGAACCGCCGCACTCGGGGCAGACCGACTGGAACGTGCCCGCACCAAACAGGAAGGACAAGTCGACGTCGATGTGCCCGCGGCCACCGCAGCTCGGGCAGATATGGGCATGCTCGGAGGAGACAGAACCCGAGCCGCCGCAGTGACCACAGGTATCGAAGCGCGTATAGCGGACGGTCTTGCGGGCACCGTCCTTGGCCTCCTTGGCGTCCAGTTTGATATCGACGACCACGTTGGCGCCGTTCTCGGGATTGTAGGCAGCCTGGCCGCGACGCTGCTGGCCCCAGGCACCGCCAAAAGGAAAGCCGCCCTCAAAGGGATTGCCATAGCCCGTGTTGCCGGCATAGCCGCCACCATAGGGCGAAGCCGTAGGGGCACCGGCAAAGGGATTGCCAGAACGCATGGCATCGTAGCGCGCACGTTTTTGCTCATCCGAAAGCACGGCGTAGGCCTCGGAAACCTCTTTAAACTTTTCCTCGGCATCCGGCTCTTTGTTGACGTCCGGATGGAGCTTACGGGCCTTTTGCTGGAAGGCCTTTTGAATATCACGCGAGGTGGCGTCCTTGGAGACACCTAGAATCTCGTAGTAATCTTTTTCGTTCATCGTCGCCATGCGCGGCAACCTCCTGCTCACAGCAGCGTATATATTCCGGTAATTCTACCCGAGCGGCCTAAGCTAGATCCCAAAACAGCTCGAACAGAACATTTCCATCGAGCCAGCCCAGGTGTGTCGGTGCTAAACGAGCTCGAACATGGCCCGCGACGACATCTGCCGAAGTAAAGGGTCCCTCATGGACCCCGAGCGTCTCGGGCACCCAAGTGGCAAGACCCAATTCGAGCGCGCGATCACAAGCGGCTGTCAGCTCATCGGCCGGGATGACACGAGCCGCGCGAACCAACAGGTCGGACGCAATACCGCGCGTCATGCGACAAGCGAGCATCAGGTCTTCGGCCGCAGCCTCTCGCTGCGACAGGTATTCGGCCTCAAACGACGTCGCGTCATCGTCGCGCTGAACCAAACGCACACGGTACGCGTCGCCTCGAGCAGACACGCCGGGGAACAAACCTGCAAGACGGTCGAAATCCCCAGTATCAAGCATACCGGCGGCAGAACGGCCCAGGCCCAGGTAGCCCCGTCCGGTCCAGTAGGCAATGTTATGGGCGCATTCATGGCCGTCGAGCGCGTAGCTCGCCACCTCATACGGGTGATAGCCGGCGGCACCCAGGAGCTCACGCGCCACGTCCATGCACGAAGCCTGAAAATCCTCGTCGGGCTCGAGCGACTCGTCACGGCACGCCATGCGATAGAGTGGCGTGCCCTCCTCGAGCGTGAGCGGGTAGACCGACACATGATGAGGCGCCGCCTCCAACACGCCATCGAGCGTGCTCCGCCAGCTTGCGGCCGTCTGCCCGGGAAGGCCGCACATCAGGTCGCACGACACATCGAGGCCAGCATCCTTCACCGTCGCGATAGCCGCAAGTGCCCGATTAGCATCGTGAATGCGGCCAATAGCAGCCAGCTCGGTATTGTCGAGGGTTTGCACGCCCAGAGAGATGCGCGTGACACCCGCCTCGGCAAGCGCGGTGGCGAGCTCGGCGATCAGCGACTCAGGATTGGCTTCGCAAGTAAATTCAACGGGCTTGCACCACATGGAGATACGACGGGCAAGTTTCACCAGGCGCTCCCCAGCCAGCGACGGCGTGCCGCCGCCAATATAGACCGTGCGGACCTGCGCAAGCGCCCCGGCGTCGCCAAAGGAATCGAGGCGCGCATACAGCTGCTCAAAATAGGAATCGAGCGCAGCATCCAAATCACACAGAGCAAAGCTGCGCGAGTCAAAGTCGCAATAGCGGCATTTTTGAGCGCAAAACGGCACGTGCACGTACAGCGCGGTAACGGCCACTCTTAAGCCTCCAGCGGATGATCGGGCACCGACTCACCGGCGGCAAGCGCGGCCTCGCAGGCCACCACATCGCGCTCGATATCATCGACCAGCGACATGAACTCCTCGTACGTAGAGCAACGCACCACCTGAGCGCGCCAGGCGGCGGCATGGGGCATGCCCTTTAAGTACCAGCTTGCGTACGTGCGAGCACGCGACATGAGCGGCAGAAGCTCGTGCGTCAACGTCAGGTGCTCGCGCAGAGCCTCCAGGCGCTCGACCGAGGAGCGAGAAGGAACCGGCGTGCCATCGAGTGCAAGGGCTCGGGCATCGCCGAACACCCACGGATTGCCGTAGATGCCGCGCGCGATAAACACCGCGCTGGCACCCGAGCCGTGCAGATGCTCAGCAGCGTCCTCGGCCGAGAACACATCGCCCGAACCAATCACGGGAATCTCGACAGCGTCGGCAACCTCATCGACGACCGACCAATCGGCCTGACCCGTGTAGAGCTGCGTGGCGCAACGACCATGCACGGCGACTGCTGCAGCCCCTGCACTCTCAAGCATCTGGGCAAATGCCGCGGCATTGCGGTCCTCGGCATAAAAGCCCTTGCGAATCTTGACGGTCACGGGCACGTGCGCCGCGCCCACCGTGGCCTCGACGATCTTCTCGGCCAGGTCGGGCGTGCGCATGAGCGCCGAACCCTCGCCCTTGGTGACAACCTTGCGGGCGGGGCATGCCATATTGATATCGATGAGCGACAGGCGATCGCCAACGCGCTCCTCGACGGCGGCGACGGCGCTCGCAAACTGATCGGGCTTGGAGCCAAAGAGCTGCACGCAAATCTGCTGCTCCTCGTCGGCCGGCAGCACCAGGCGCCACGTTTTGTTGCTGGCATAGGCAAGGCCTGCCACGCTCACCATCTCGCTGTAGGCAAGGTTGGCACCGCGGCGGCGACACATGATGCGATAGGCGGGGTCGGTAACGCCCGCCATGGGAGCCATAAGGAACGGCTGCTCGGCATAGGCGCCCAGCAGCCGCAGACTATATTCGGAAAGAGCCATAGACCTACTCGTCCACCTTGAGGATCGCCATAAAGGCCTCCTGCGGGACCTCGACCGATCCGATGGCCTTCATACGCTTCTTGCCCTCTTTCTGCTTCTCGAGCAGCTTGCGCTTACGCGAGATATCGCCACCGTAGCACTTAGCAAGAACGTCCTTGCGACGCGCCTTGACGGTGGAACGGGCGATGATCTTGTTGCCGATAGCACCCTGGATGGGCACCTCGAACAGCTGACGCGGGATGATCTCCTTGAGCTTGTCGCACAAGCCACGGGCCAGGCCATATGCCTTGTCCTTATGGACGATAAACGAAAGCGCGTCCACCTCGTCGCCCGAAAGCAGGATGTCGAGCTTGACGAGCTCAGAGGGGCGATATTCGTTGAACTCATAGTCGAGCGAGGCGTAACCCTTGGTGCGGCTCTTGAGCTGATCGAAGAAGTCCAAGATGAGCTCGGCGAGCGGCATATCAAAGCGCATCTCGACCGATTTGCTCGTCAGGTGGATCATGTCGGTCGTGACGCCGCGGTGCTCGATGGCGAGCTGCATGACGGCACCCGTGTACTCAGGCGGGCAGATGATCTTTGCCTTGAGGTAGGGTTCCTCAATACGATCGATGCGTGTGGCCTCGGGAAGGTCCTGCGGACTGCGGACATCGATCATTTCGCCGTCGGTCTTGTAGACGTGATAGTCGACCGAGGGACTCGTGGCAATGAGGTCCAGGTTGAACTCGCGCTCCAGGCGTTCCTTGACGACTTCCATGTGCAGCAGGCCCAGGAAGCCCACGCGGAAGCCAAAGCCGAGCGCCACCGAGGTCTCGGGCTCCCACACCAACGACGGGTCGTTGACGTGCAGCTTATCGAGGGCGTCACGCAGGTTCTCGTAGTCCTTGTTGTCGATCGGGAACAGGCCCGTGTAGACCATGGGCTTGGCCTCGCGGTAGCCCGGCAGAGGCTCGGGGCAGGGGTTCGAAGCCCACGTAAGGGTATCGCCCACGCGCACAGCCTCGGGGTCCTTCAGACCCGTGACCACATAGCCAACCTCGCCGACGGTCAGCGCGTCGACCGGGGTCTCGGCAGGACGCTTGACGCCCACGCCGTCGACCAAAAAGTCGCCCTTGGCCTGCATCATAAGCAGGGTATCGCCCTTTTTGATGGAACCATCGAAGACGCGCACCGTAGCCACCACACCGCGATACTCGTCAAAGTACGAATCCAAAATGAGCGCTTTGAGCGGAGCGTTTGCATCGCCCTTAGGCGGCGAAATCAAAAAGACGATGGACTCCAGCAGATCGTGAATGCCCTCGCCGGTCTTGCCCGAGACGCACACGGCATCATCTGCAGGGATCGCCAGGTCATCCTCGATCTCGGTCTTAACCTCATCGGGATGGGCCGAGGGCAGGTCGATCTTGTTGATGGCCGGCACAATGTCCAGATTGGCGTTCATGGCGAGCGTCGCGTTGGAGACGGTCTGCGCCTCGACGCCCTGCGTGGCGTCGACGACGAGCACCGCGCCTTCGCAGGCGGCCAGCGAGCGCGAGACCTCATAGGTAAAGTCCACGTGGCCCGGCGTATCGATCAGATTGAACTGATACGTCTCACCATCGTCGGCGTCATAGGAAACGCGGACGGCATTGGACTTGATCGTGATGCCGCGCTCGCGCTCGATATCCATGGTGTCGAGCAGCTGCGACTCCATGTCGCGTTCGTCAACGGTATGGGTGAGCTCGAGGATGCGGTCGCTGATCGTGGACTTGCCATGATCAATGTGCGCAACGATTGAGAAGTTGCGGATGTGGGAAATGTCAATTGAAGTATTCATGCGGACTATCTTACCCGAGCGGTACAAAAAATGGAGCCTGTTCCATAAAACAGGCTCCATTTATGCGCGTAATCTGTGTGGTGTGAAATTTACAACTTTAAGCGTTGATGCTGTTCACGAGCTTGGCAAGACCGGACTTGCGGTTGGAAGCCTGGTTCTTGTGGATAACATGCTTGGCGGCAGCCATGTCGAGACGCTTGGTGACGGTCTTGAGGGCAGCCTGGGCCTTCTCGGCGTCGCCCTCGGCGACGGCGGACTGGACGTGCTTGGTCAGCGTCTTGAGCTCGGACTTGACAGCCTTGTTACGCATGCGAGCTGCCTCATTGGTGCGGATACGCTTCTTCTGAGACTTGATGTTTGCCACTTCTGGAGTTCCTTTCGAGTTCCTTGCAAAAAATGTATGACACCTCTGAGACACGGTGAGGTCATGCAAGCGCCTACTATAGCACGCTCCCCCTCCAAGGGATAGAACGAATTTGTCAAATAGGCAGGTATCATCACGATTTTCTCAAGATGTTCGTAATCCAGAGCAAAAGCGCGGTCTCAGAATCGGCAGAGCCCTTGAGCGCGAGCTCCACATCGACCGCACCCTCGAGCGCTGCGACGAGCTCTACCATCGAAAAGCGACGCGCCCAAGTCAGGTGATTCTTGACCTGCCAGGACTGGAGCTTGAGCGTTGCGGCCAGCTCACGACCCTGTCCACGCGCATCGAGCGCCTTGGCGACGATCAGCTCGCGAATGCGACCGCACAGCAATGTGTAAGTCCACACGTAGCTCTTGGAGGGCAGGAGCTTAAAGAGCTCGAGCGAACGCCGCATATCGCGAGCCGAGACCGCATTGAGAAAGTCCCAGGGTTGAACCTCGGCCGTACGTACAATCCAGCGCTCAACGTCGGCAAGCTCAATCTGGGGCGCCTCGACCATCTGGGCAAGCTTAGCCAAGTCGTTATCGAGCATGCGAGTGTTTTCACCCGAACGCGAGACGAGTTCCTCGGCGGCCGCCATCGAGATCGACTTGCCGTGCTGCGTCGCCATCTGCTGCACGCGGCGCGGTAGCTCCCAGCGCTTGGTGCCGGAGCAATCGATCACGGCCTTCTTGTCGATCTTGGCGATCGCCTTATACAGGCGCGTGTTCTTGGCAAGCGAGTCGGCGATGATGAGGCAGACCGTTGTGGGGCTGGGACTCGCCAGATACTCGACGAGCGGCTCCGAAACCGCTTTGGCGAGCTTTGAGCAGCCATCAAGGATTACCAATCGAAACTCGCTGCCCATGGGAAAGGTGTTAAGCGATCCGATAATAGACTCGATATCGGGGTCCTTGGTCATGTCGCGCTCGTCGAGGTTGAACTCGACCATGCCCGACTTTTCCAGACGCGCTTTCATACGCGAGACGGCGTGATCGCGCTTGACTCCGTCGGTACCGACGATCAGATATGCCGGCAGCAGACCGGTTTCGGACATTGCGCTCCCCTCCCGCAGGCCTTCGCATTCGTTCCGTGCCATTCTAGCCCAGGGGCCCACCGCACGCCAACGACGTCGTCACGGTCGCTGGCATCGCATCGCAAAGCCATTCGCAGTCGGTGTGACGGTAATGTCGCCGTGTTCGATGGTACACGCGAACACACCACCCGCTTCCTTAACGGCATCGATGCAGGCATCGGACGGATGGCCGTATCGATTCCCCTCACCGGCGCTTGCGAGGGAAAGCTCGGGCTTCAGGACGTCCAGCAACTCGCCATCGACTGAAACCTTGGAGCCGTGATGCCCAAGTTTAAGGACATCGATATCCCCCACCTCCTGCACGAATTCCCGCTCTTGGTCGAGCTCGGCATCACCGGTGAGAAGTATTCGCAGGCCCTTGCCTTCCTGAACATAAGAGAGCAGCAGGACAAGCGAGTCCTCATTTCCCTCGCCATCCACGAACTCGAATGGCCACATCACGCGAGCGCAAAATGAGCCGATGTCGACCGTATCCCCACGGCGCACCTGCCGATACTCCACGCCAGGTCGGTTCAATACCTCGGCAGGAGCATCCTCCAGCGCATCCGCCGCCACGGCAATCGTTCCGACCGAAAACTGTTCGAGCACGGCAGGCAAACCACCCCAGTGGTCCTCATCCCAATGCGTCACAAAGACGGCATCGATATGGTGCACGTTATTGCGAACCAACGCCGCAACCACACGCTCGTCGAGCCCGCAGTCGACGAGAGCTACTGCGCCGCCTTGGCGGATAAGAATCGCATCGGCCTGGCCCACATCGAGCACCGTCACCGAAGGCGGAGCGAATCGATCCCAATAGACGTACGGAATCGCAGCCAAGAGCATCAGGCATGCAAGCCCCACCGCCATAGGACGTGCACGGGGACGCGGCCACCAGACCAGCAGAACCGCCAGAAAACACGGCACTAGGTAAATCCACATGCTATCGGGCGGCACGCTCACGTATGCACCCGGCACGGCGGCAAACAGCTGCTCGAAGAACAGCGCGCAACGGGCGGCAATCATGGGCACAACGAGCGCCCAAGTCCGCAACGGTCCCACGAGCGAAAAGGGAGCCAGCACGATCGACACAGCGAGCAGAACGCTCACCACCGGACCGATGACCGCATTTGCCAACGGAGCAATGAGCGAGAACGTACCGAAGGCAGGAATGGTAATGGGAAGTGTCGCCAGTTGCGAGCACAGCGTGACGGAAAGCACGCTGGCAACGCCCGATGGCACACCTAGCTCACCCAAAGCGTAGGTCGCATAGGGACAAAAGCACAGAATGGCTAAGACGCTGGCGCATGAAAGCTGAAAGCCCATCTCGAACAGCACCGTCGGCCGCAGTAGCACAAAGATGGACATGGTTACGAAGAGTGCCGAAAGGCCGTGCCGACGACGCCCCGCGCCGTTTACGACAAGCGTCGCGAACACCATGCAGCACGCGCGCACGGCCGAGGGAGACGCGCCCGTAAAGGCAGCGTAGCCCACAAGCGTTATCGCCAATATCGCCCGCTGAAGACCACGTGAGCACCGAGTCTTTTGCAATACACCCTCGATTACAAACCCCACGATAGCCAAATGGCTGCCCGAGACGGCGATAAGATGCGCCGTTCCCGTCACCGAAAACCAGTCGCCCGCCGGCTGGGCGCGCAGCTCGGCCGAACGACCGCAGACGACACCGGCTATGAGCGCACGCGCCGGGTCGGTCGCAGGCGCGATGGACGCAAGCAGCCCATTTCGCAGCCGAAGCAGCGGCCTCGGAGAACCCTCATCGACCGACACAATCCGAACGGCTTTAACCTTGCGTACCTCGCCTCGAAGCACGCGCGATCGTCCATACGCATCGTTCTCAAAACGTGACACGCGACCGATAACACGCACGTGCGCCCCGACCTTGAACTCACGGTCACACGATAGGCGAACCGTTGCCAAGTTCTTACCGTCCGAGCGCGCCTCGCAGGTATAGGAATACACGTCGTCATTTATGGATGGGTCACCCTGCACGACAAACTCGAGACTGCTTGCCGCTCGACCGTCGAGCGTCTTCGAGGCGTTGAGCGCACCCACGGCCCACCACGCCGAAACGACCGCACCCGCTATGAGACCGACGGACGCGGCATACAGCCACCGCTTCAAAGGGGCAAGCCGCGCACAAGATTGAGCCAGCACAACGAATACCGCAGCCGCAATGGGAATGGCTATAAGCGATGTGACGGGCGCTGGCTGCTCTCCCAGCAGCAAATCGGCTGCCATGTTAAGCACCAATCCGCAGCTCGCACACAAGCCGGCACAAATGGCCATCGTCCACGGAATCAGGGGCCGCGGAGGCATCACGTGCTCTCGCTCGGTCGCACTCATACGCAGATGCAATCTTTGATTTTGGCAAGCTTCTTCTCGCCGATTCCCGACACGCGCATCAGATCGTCAACCGAAGCAAAAGCACCGTTCTTTGTCCGCTCATCGATAATCGACTGTGCCATTGAGGGACCGATTCCCGAGAGCGTCTGCAGCTCTGCCGAGCTTGCCGTATTAATGTTTACTAGGCCTGTTGCGCCACCGACGCCTGATGATGCGGAAGTCCCACCATCAACACCGGCTTCCGCAATGGACACCTGCTGCTCCCCTACCGTTGGAACGTGAATTTTTTGTCCATCAGTGACCTTGGATGCACGATTAAGCCCCGTAACGTCTGCTTCGGGCGCCAGCCCGCCGGCGGCATCAATCGCCTGAGCCACCCGCGCCCCGTCTTTGAGGCGATATACACCGGGTGACACCACGGCGCCATCAACATCGACATAGACCTCTGCCGCGGCAGACGCCTTAGGCGAAGAGCCTTCAGATGTCTTTCCACTCGAAGCATCGCCGGATCCCGGCTCCACTAACGTGCCCGAACCATCAGTGCGCTCAAACGACACACCGCCGGCACCGCCGCCAAAGTTCGCCATTGCCAGTCCACTCGCCATCGCAATGACGACCAGTATCGCCATCACCACTGCCTTATGACCGAGCAGTTTGCCCGCCCAGCGGTCCATCTTTTTGACTCGTTCGTGTTGTTCGCGCTGCGCCATAGCAAAACCTCCCAACACCATCGTGTCAGGAAACGAACGCCGCAGCTTCCGCACGTCCACACCGGTTTTCGCGGTCAAACCAAAAGCTGACCAAAACCTTGCGAAATAATGTCCATTTATTCAGGCACACGTCAGCAAATGAACACTTAGCCGCAAAATGCCCAGATAGCAAAAGACCGACGATGCAGGCGCATCGTCGGTCTATGCACATATTTACTCGTGATCTTGGTAAATCTCACGCGGAGCAAGCTCAGAATGTTTGCGTTTTAAGGTCTTAGGGGCCTTGTACGTGTTGCTCTCGAAGTCGATGTACTCGGTCTGCTTGAGCAGACGCTCAATCATCTCCTCGTGATCAAACAGTTCCCAGGCCCCATGCACGGCATCGAGTTTAGCGTGCGTCTCGGGACGGCGTGGCATAAACAGCGTGCAGCAGTCGGGAGCGGCCTCAGTCGAGATATCGAACGTACCGATCTCCTCGGCGCGTGCGATGATCTCCTGTTTGTCCGAACCGATGAGAGGACGGAACACGGGAATCTTCACGGCTTCGTTGACGGCCATGATGTTCTCAAGCGTTTGGGAGGCAACCTGCCCAAGCGATTCGCCCGTAACGATGGCCCTGGCACCCTCGATGTGTGCAATGCGCTCAGCAACCGAATACATAATGCGGCGATACATGATCACGCGCAGGTTGCTGGGACAGGTGACCGAAATCTCACGCTGGCAGTCGCCAAACGGCACCACGTACAGGCGGCCGATCTGGACACCCGGCTCAAGCGCACGGATGATGTCCTGCACCAGGTATTCACTCGTGTCGGGCGTCTGCGGACGACCGGAGAAATGCACCGGCACGCACACCGCGCCGCGACGCGCGAGCATCCAGGTCGCCACCGGAGAATCGATACCCGACGACAGAAGCGTCACGACCTTGCCGGCTGAACCCACCGGAAGGCCGCCAACGCCGCGCTCGGAGCGCGCATACACGTAGACACTACCCTGAACCACCAGAACGTGCACCATCGCGTCGGGGTCGTGCATCTGGACCTTTTTATCGGGAAACGCCTCACACAGCACCTCGCCAACCTGTCGATTGATATCGATCGAGGCGAGCTCATAGTCGGTATTGGAGCGCTTGGCGTGCACCTTAAACGAATCGAAGGAACCAAACTCGCGCAGCGCCTTCACAGCGGCGGCGCAGTACTCCTGCGGGTCGCGGTTGGTGTGATACGCCAAAGACACACGGGCAACGCCGGGGACGGTGCGGATGACACGCGCCGCCTCGTCGGCCTGATGCTCGTTAAAGGTCACGAGGATATAACCGGAAATTCGAGACACGGCATTCACGGAAAAGGCGGCCAAGGCCGCCTTGATGTTATCCATGAGGATATGCTCAAAATGTGCGCGGTTCTTGCCCTTCAGCCCAACCTCGTGATAGTGGACTAGGCAGACGCGAGCCGCCATTTAGGCTTCAGCAACCTTGTGGCCGAGCGCCTTCTCGTAACGGGCCTCGTCGTAAGAGATGTCGCCGTCGACAATCTCGTCCATAGCCATCGAGATGGTATCGGCACCGGAAAGCCCGATGGTGATGTCATCGACATCCTGGACGGCAAGCACGCGGTTGTGCTGGCCACGCAGCATGCTATTGATGTCGCAGGCGCGCTTGGAGGCAAGCGAAGCGAGCAGGAAGCGGTTGTGATCGGTCTTCTCCAGAAGATCGTCAATGCAAGGCTTTACAACGGACACGGACCTCAGATCCTTTCATGCATATCGAGAACGCGAACGAGCTCATCGGTCGCGCGGTCGAGATCGTCATTCACCACGACGTCGTCGTAGCGGTCGGCAAGGGCAAGCTCATCGGCGGCGTTTGCCATACGCAGCTCAATCGTCTCGGGCGTCTCGGTACCGCGACCGACTAGACGCTCGAGGAGCACCTCAAGCGAAGGCGGCTTGATAAAGATCAGCACGGCCTCGGGGAAACGCTCCTTCACCTGCAGGGCGCCCTGGACATCGATCTCCAAAATCAGAGACGAGCCCGAGGCGAGCTTGGATGTGACCTCGCTCACCAACGTGCCGTAGCAGTTACCGTGGACCTCGGCCCACTCAACAAACTCACCGTTTGCCACGCGGCGGTCGAACTCCTCGCGCGTCAGAAAAAAGTAGTTGACGCCGTCGACCTCACCTTTGCGTGGTGCTCGCGTGGTAGCCGAAACCGTCAGACCCAGGTTCGAGCGGCGCTCGCGCACACGAGTGACGAGCGTACCCTTGCCTGCGCCTGACGGTCCAGAAATCACAAAGAGCTTGGAATCCTGAGCGCTCACTTATTTGGTCAGCTGCTCGAGGAGTTGCTCGCGCTGACGGACGCCGAGGCCCTGGACGCGACGAGTAGCGGAGATACCGAGCTCCTCCATGATCTTGGCGGCCTTGGCCTTGCCATAGCCGGGGAGAGACTCGATGAGGGTGGAAACCTTCATGCGGGAAGCGATGGGGTCATCGGAGTTGAGCACGGACTCGAGGGACTTCTCGCCCTTCTTGATCTGCTCGCGAAGCTCAGCGCGGGCGTGACGTGCGGCAGCAGCCTTCTCAAGAGCCTGCTTGCGCTGCTCGTCGGTAAGCTGAGGGAGTGCCATTCGTACCTCCAAATAGTTGGGTTATATCTGATTCAATAATTGGCATTTTAGCACGTAGAACGTACAAAATGCCTAATCGCGGCTCCATAGGTTAGACGATACCCGCAAAAAGTGCAATATACTGCGCCCAAAGTTAAGCCCCTGACCTGCGATTCCACACAAAGGATGGGAAAGTTTACGCAGGCACAGGGGCTATTTTGTGCTAATGAGACCCAAAAGTGGTGACTTAGGGGAATCTTTTACGCAACGTTTTCGACCAGCTCGGCGACGATGGCGTTAAAGGCGGCAACCGGATCGTCGGCACCGGTGATGGGACGGCCCACCACAATGTGGCTTGCGCCACGCTCGATAGCCTGGAAAGGCGTCGCCACGCGGGACTGGTCACCAAGGGCGGCACCCACCGGACGCACACCCGGAGTCACGATCAGGGCATCAGGACCCAGCAGCTCACGCATGTCGTGAGCCTCCATCGGTGAGCACACGATGCCATCGATGCCATTGGCCTGAGCAAGCTTTGCCAAGCGGGCGGCCTCCTCGGCCACGGGCGACTCGACGCCGATCTCGCTCAAGGCATCCTGATTCATGCTCGTGAGCACGGTGATGGCGACGAGCTTGGCGCGGTCCTCACGCGCCTCCTCGGCACCCTCGCGGCAGGCAGCGAGCATAGCACCCGAGCCCAGGCCGTGGACCGAAAGCAGGTCGGCACCGGCAAGCGAAGCCGAGCGGGCAGCGCCGCGCACCTGATGCGGAATGTCATGGAACTTAAGGTCGAGGAAGACCTTAAAGCCAAGGTCCTTAAAGGTCTTGACGATCTGGGGGCCCTCAGCGTAATAGAGCGTCATGCCGACCTTGAGCCAGGCGGCATGGCCCGAAAGCTCGTGGGCGAGCTCGAGCGCGCGCTCACGGTCGCAGTCGAGGGCGACGATAACACGGTCGCGGGCATCATTCTCTAGCATTCGAAAGCACCCACCAGCTCGTTGATGTCCTTTACGCCCTGGGACTCGGCCCAGGCCTCGAGCTCATGCGCGATCTTAAGCGAAGCGCACGGATCGACGAAGTTGGCCATGCCGACCGACACGCAGGTGGCGCCGGCCAGGATAAACTCAGCCGCATCCTCGCCAGTCATGACACCGCCGACACCGTTGATGGGGATATCGACGGCCTGGGCAACCTCCCAGACCATGCGCACGGCGATGTGGTGGCACAGCGGGCCCGAAAGGCCGCCCTTGGGCTTAGCCACGCGGGACTTGCGGGTATGGACGTCGATGGCCATGCCCTGGATGGAGTTGATGACCGAAAGGCCGTCGGCGCCGGCAGCCTCGAGGGCCTTAGCGATCTCGGCGACGTTAACCGGCGCCATCTTTACGAACAGCGGCTTATCAGTCACCTTGCGGCAGGCAGCCATAACGGAAGAGGCGCCCTCGGGCGTGGAGCCCATGGCGGCACCGCCGGCGGCGATATTAGGGCAGCTCACGTTGATCTCGTAGCCGGCAGCCCAGGGGCACAGCTCGACATACATCTCGAGTGCGCGGACAAACTCGTCAACGGAGTGGCCGGCAACCTGACAGATGACCTGGCAGCCGTCCTTGGACAGCTGTTCGAGCCACGGACCGGACTCGCGGGCAAAGGCGGCCACGCCGGGGTTCTGAAGGCCCACGGAGTTGATCATACCGCCGGGAATCTCGGCCATGCGGGGGGCGGGGTTGCCGGGCCAGGGCTCGGCTGCGCAACCCTTGGTGGTGATGGCGCCCAGTTGGGAAACATCAAAGAAGTTCTGGAACTGCCAACCGTAGCCAAAGGTACCGGCTGCGGTGTTGATGGGGTTCTGCATCTTGACGCCGCCGAAATCGACGGCCATGTTCACGGTACCCACTAGAAGACCACCACCTTGGAAGCATCGAACACGGGGCCGCACATGCAGGCGCCCTTCATACCGTCGACCGTCTCGACATTGCAGGTGTTGCAGGCGCCAAAGCCACAGCTCATCATGCGCTCGAGCGACACCTCGCAGTACGCACTAGCCTCGGCGGCAGCGGCGGCGACCTTCTTCATCATGACGGCGGGACCGCAGCTGGCGACGTAGTCGTAGCCGCCCTCGCCAAGCAGCTCAGCGGCAGGATCGGTGCAAAAACCGTGCGTGCCGAGCGAGCCGTCGTCGGTGCACACGTTGACCGTATCGCACAGCGCGCGGAACTCATCGACTCCCACGGCCTTGGACGCGGTGCCAAAGCCCAGGCACACGTCGACGGCCACACCCTGCTCGACGAGCATGCCGGCAAGGCACAGCACGGGCGGAACACCGATGCCGCCCGCAACGAGCAGCGCCTTCCTGGTGCCCTCGGGAACAAGCCAGCCGCGGCCGCCAGGGCCCAGCAGGTTAGAAGTGGAACCGGGGGCCATCTGCGACAGACGGCGGGTGTCGTCGCCCACGACGGCGTACCACAGCTCGACGGTGCCGGCCTGGGCGTCGGCGCGATAGAAGCTCAGGGGCACGCGAAGCAGCGAAGAGGCATCGCCGGGCACGGCGATGTTCACAAACTGACCGGGCTTGAGCGCACTTGCAAGCTTGGGGGCCGAGATTACGAGCGAGAAGATGCCCTCGGCGATCTCCTTGTTCGAGACGACCTCAAAGTCGTGCATGCGTGCAGTGGAAGGTGTGGGCATAGACGCTCCAATCCCCCATGCGGTTGCATGGTTCAGGCGAACAGAAAGCGCGGCACCGCAAGGGCGCCGCGCACAAAAGCGATAAGGCTATGCTAGCAGATGCAGCCGTCGGCGAGCGTCTGCTTGCCGCCGACAAACACATCGGTGGCACGACCGGTGAGCGTGCGGCCGGCAAAACCGGAATTCTCGGCACGCGACTCGTAGCCGTCCTCGCCGACCGTCCAGGTGGCAGACGCGTCGAAGACAGTCAGGTCGGCAACGGAGCCCGCCTTGACCTGAACCTGGTCGAGGCCCAGGATCTCACGAGGCTTGATGGCCATGAGCTCGACCATGCGACCCATGCTCATCTTGCCCGTGTTGACCAGCTCGGTGAGCACGAGCGACAGCGAAGTCTCGAGGCCGATCATGCCGAAGGGCGCAAGCTCGAACTCGCGGGCCTTCTCCCACGGGGTGTGGGGAGCGTGATCGGTGACGATAGCGTCGACGGTACCGTCGATGACCCCCTGGCGAATGGCCTCGGCGTCCGCCTCGGTACGCAGCGGCGGGTTGACCTTGAGCGAGGTGTTGTAGGTCTCGTCCAGGTCGTTCTCGGTCAGGAACATGTGATGCGGCGTGGCCTCGCAGGTAACCTGAACGCCAGCGGCCTTGCCGGCACGCACGAGCTCCAGGCCATGGGCGGTGGAGATATGCTGGATGTGTAGTTTGGCGCCGGTCAGCTTGGCGATCTCGATGTCGCGGGCGATCTGAAGCTCCTCGCCGGCAGCCGGCCAACCCTCGAGGGCCAGACGGGTCGAGACCCTGCCCTCGTTGATCTGGCCGTGACCGACCAGGTCCTCGTCCTGGCAATGGCTCATGAAGACCTTGCCGAACATCTTGCCGTAGTCCATGCAGCGACGGAGCATGCCCGCGCCCTGCACGCCGCGACCGTCGTCGGTGAAGGCGACGGCGCCGTGGGCGACCATATCGCCCATCTCGGACATAGCCTCGCCCTTAAGACCGCGGGTCATGGCGCCCGACGGATAGACGCGGCAGTGACCGACCTCGGCAGCACGGGACTTGACGAACTCCACGACGGTGCCGTTATCGGTGACGGGATCGGTGTTGGGCATGGAGCACACGCCGGTAAAGCCGCCCTTGGCAGCTGCGCGGGTGCCGCTCTCGATGTCCTCTTTGACCTCGTAGCCGGGCTCGCGAAGGTGAACGTGCATATCAACCAGGCCGGGGACGAGGTACTTGCCGGAAAGGTCGCGGACCTCGGCTCCCTCGACGGCGAGATTCTCGCCGACCTCGGCGATCTTGTCGCCGTCAATCAGGACGTCAACGACACCGTCAAGCTCGACGGACGGGTCGACGACGTGGGCATTCTTAAGAAGCAAGGCCATTATCGGCACCTCCAAGCAGCAGATACAGGATAGCCATACGCACGCAGATACCGGCGTAGACCTGCTCCAGGATGACGGAGCGTTGCGGGTGGTCGGCCATATAGGAGTCGAACTCGACGCCGCGGTTGATGGGGCCCGGGTGACAGATGATCGCATCGGGCTTCATGAGCTTCTCGCGGTCCTTGGTCAGACCGAAGAGCTTGTGGTACTCGCGAATGGTCGGGAACGGGGCACCCTCGAGGCGCTCCTGCTGCACGCGAAGCATGTAGACGACGTCCAGCTCGGGCAGGACGGAATCGAGGTCGCTCGTCACGTGGTCGCAGCCCAAGACCTCGGGCGCCGGCGGCAGCAGCGTGCCGGGGGCGACAGCGTAGGTCTCGCAGCCCATGATCTTAAGAGCGGGGATCAGCGAGCCGCAGACGCGGGAGTGCGCGATATCGCCGACGACGGCGACCTTCAGACCGTGGAAGTCACCCTTGTGCTCCCAGATGGTATACAGGTCCAGCAGGGCCTGCGTGGGGTGGTTATGCTTACCGTCACCGGCGCAGATGACGCTCGCGGGCGAGTTCTGCGTGACGATGTAGGGAGCGCCGGCGTGCTTATCGCGCACGACAATGCAGTCGATCTTATAGGCGTTGAGGGTCTCGACGGTATCGACGAGGCTCTCGCCCTTGACCGTGGAGGTCGAGGAGCCGCCGAAGTTGAGGCTGTCGGCCGAAAGACGCTTCTCGGCGAGCTCGAAGGAGCTGCGGGTACGCGTCGAGGGCTCGTTGAACATGTTGACGATGGTCTTGCCCTTGAGCGTGGGGACCTTCTTGATCGCACGCTCGTTGACCTCGGAGAACGCCTTGGCGGTCTCGAGGATGAGCTTGATGTCCTCTTCGGAGTACTCGGTAATGTCGATCAGGTGCTTATGGTTGAACGCCACGGTACTACTCACCTCCCAGCGGCGCGGAGCCCACGTGGGAACCCGGCGCGACGTCGTTAATCTCGACGGCGGTGTGGCCGTCGACTTCCTTCATATATAGGTGCACATTCTCCTCATGCGACGAGGGAACGTTCTTGCCGACAAAGTCCGGCGAGATAGGGAGCTCACGGTGACCGCGGTCAACGAGAACTGCCAGCTCGATGCGGCTCGGACGGCCCAGGTCCATAACGGCGTCCAGAGCGGCGCGGATAGTACGGCCCGTATACAGGATGTCGTCCACCAGCACGACGCGCTTGCCGTCGACGCTGAAGGGAATGTTGGTAGCGTGGATCGCGGGAGCGAAATTGGTCGCATAGTCATCGCGGTAGAAGCTGATGTCCAGGCTGCCGAGCGGAACGTCGACGCCCTCGATCTCCTTGATCTCCTCGGCGAGCTTCTTTGCCAGAAGGTCGCCGCGCGTGACGATGCCGACCAGAGCGAGGTCTTCACAGCCCTCGTTGCGCTCGAGAATCTCGTGCGCGATGCGGGTCATCGCTCGATTGACGGCGGTCTCGTCCATGATGACCGCCTTGGGGGAAGTCGTGCCCATCGATCTCCTTCCTCACATGTCTTGACTGCTGACACAGTCAAAAAAATAGATGCCCGACCGCTTAAAGCGGACCAGACACCCACAGGAAGGGCTGCTCTTTGGCAGCTATGTAATTCCATGTGGGTATCTCGTACCCCTTTAATGGTCAAGGGATAGTGTAGCCAACCTCGAGCTTAATTGCGAGCATAAATACAGAACAATCCGTAAACGGGCGCAGGTGCTCCATAAACCTATATATATTTGTGGGACGAGCTTGAAAACGCACGCACGAGCTGGCATAATCCCCTCTGCTGCACGCAAATCGGATCTACGTCCAGGGCCGTGGCGTGAGCACTATCGCCAAAAGAGGAATATCTCTGTGTAGATTACGCACAGGGAGCTGCTTCTGTGCTATAGTTCAGGCTTGTTTGTTAACGCGACATGTTCGTTTGTCGCCCAAGGAGGGTCAGTTATGTCCAAAGTTTGCGAAGTTTGCGGTAAGCACCCCGTTGCCGGTCGCTCCATCAGCCACTCTCACCGCGTCACCAACCGTAAGTTCCGCCCCAACATCCAGCGCGTTTACGTCGTCGTCGATGGTCACCGTCGCAAGATGAACGTTTGCTCCACCTGCCTCAAGTCCGGCAAGGTTGCGCGCTCCTAAATAAGGTCTTACCAACAAGTACCTCGGACTCTCCGGGTCAAAGACCTCGCGTTCATATAGAACTTACCAAAGGCGTTCTCCCCCACGGAGGGCGCCTTTTTGCACTCATTGGGGACACACTTAGATGAGTGTTTTCACGCATTGGGGACAGACATGACGCACGCATGCGGCGTCCCGATCGGCTCCGGCCCCTATCTCACGCTGCATCCTTCCAGCCTGCAGTAGCCTTGGTCACGCTTGTGGCGCCGATACCGGTGATACGGGCAATTTGCTTGACCGTGAGATGTGCCCGCCTGAGCCTCAGCAGGCAGGCATCGCGTTCGGGGCGTGGCAGGGCCTTGAGCAACGCAGGATCTATGCTCGTCAGGACTTCGCGCGCAACGAAAAGGGCCTCCTCATCAGGGATCCGCCGGCGCGGAAGAACCTCCACTGACCAGATGCGCCCGGCAACTTTCTTGAGATGCTCGCAATAGCGACGGGAGCCTCCGACAACATCAAGCATAGGGGCCGCATCACAGATGTCAAAGGGATCATAGCCCAGCTGATACGCCTTATAGCTTGACCAGCGGTACGCCTCGAGCGAGTCAAGCGCACCCTTCACGGGATTGAGATGAATATAGTCGAGCAGCTGCACTGCCTGCGTGTCCGACTCAACCGCGACCCGCGAATAGCGATTGTCAAACAGATGGCCCGTTCTTCCCGTTTTCCCATTGAAATACTTGGCATACGCCGTCAGCGCGCACTGCATTGCCTTTGAAAGGTTGTCATATGGGTCATCAACCATCAAATGGAAGTGGTTGTCCATAAGACACCAGGCCAACACCGCCACGTCATGGCACGCAAACCTGTCCGATATGTCCGATAGGAAACGATAGCGGTCGGAATCATCTTCAAAAATGATCTGTTTGGAGTTACCGCGGTCAAAGACGTGGTAATAGCCGGTGAGCGATATTTCGCGGGCGCATCGGGGCATGGTCTCTCCTTTCAAAGCCGTACAGGCAACACCTAAAAGGAGAGAAGAAACGCGAAATGCTGAGCCTGTGACCTATTTATATCCAATCAGCAACAAAAACAGGCCCAAAACGACAAAATCGCAAATCGATGTCTGTCCCAAATGAGTGAAACCACTCATGTAAGTCTGTCCCCAATGAGCGGGGCGATGCACTGGCAGATAGTTTTAGTTGAAACGTTTCAGTTGATTGAAACGTTTTAGTATGCCTTTTACGGGAATCTTACCGTTTACCGAATAATTTCTTGCTATCATGCAAGGCGTAGGGTAAATCTCCGATCGCAAGGAGACACAAATGGTGAAAAAGTCACCGGAAAACACTACTCCCGCAATTGTGGACAACGTAGAGGCGCTTGAGGCTAAGCTCGCTCAGATGCGAGAGGCCCAGGCGCTTTTTGCTACGTACACGCAGGAGCAGGTCGACAAGATCTTCTATGAGGCCGCCATGGCCGCCAACAAGGCTCGTATCCCGTTGGCGAAGATGGCCATCGAGGAGACCGGCCGCGGCGTTCTTGAGGACAAGGTCATCAAGAACCACTACGCCGCAGAGTACATCTACAACGCTTACAAGAACACCAAGACCTGTGGTGTCCTGGAGCGCGACGAGGCTTATGGCATCACCAAGATCGCCGAGCCCATCGGTATCGTGGGCGCCGTCATCCCGACGACCAACCCCACCTCCACTGCGATCTTCAAGACGCTGATCAGCCTGAAGACCCGCAACGCCATCATCATCTCCCCGCACCCGGCTGCCGCCAAGTGCACCATCGCCGCCGCCAAGCTCGTGCTTGACGCCGCCGTCAAGGCCGGCGCCCCCGAGGGTATCATCGGCTGGGTCGATGTCCCCTCCATCGAGCTGACCAACATGGTCATGCGCGACGTCGACATCATCCTCGCCACCGGTGGCCCGGGCATGGTCAAGGCCGCCTACTCCTCGGGCAAGCCCGCCCTGGGCGTTGGCGCCGGTAACACCCCGGTCGTCATCGACGACACCGCCGACGTGCTGCTCGCCGTCAACTCCATCATCCACTCCAAGACCTTCGACAACGGCATGATCTGCGCTTCCGAGCAGTCCGTGACCGTCATCGACACCATCTATGACCAGGTTAAGGCCGAGTTCCAGAAGCGCGGCTGCTACTTCGTCAAGCAGGGTGCCGAGATGGAGGCCCTGCGTGCCGCCATGTTCAAGAACGGCGCCCTCGATCACCGCATTCCCGGCATGGCTGCCGCCAAGATCGCCGAGCTCGCCGGCATCGAGGTTCCCGCCAAGACCAAGATCCTGATCGCCGAGGTCACCTCCACCGACCCCGCCAAGGAAGAGTTCTCCCACGAGAAGCTCTCCCCGGTCCTGGCCATGTATCACGCCAAGGACTTCCAGGAGGCCGTCGACAAGGCCGAGCACCTGGTGCTCGCCGGTGGCCCGGGCCACACCGCCTCTCTGTACGTGCACCCCGCCCAGGCCGAGAAGATCAGTCTGTTCGAGCACGTCATGAAGGCCTGCCGTATCGTCATCAACACCCCGTCCTCGCACGGCGGCATCGGTGATCTGTACAACTTTGGCATGAAGCCGTCTCTGACCCTGGGCTGCGGCTCCTGGGGCGGCAACTCCGTCTCCGAGAACGTTGGGGTGAAGCACTTGATCAACGTTAAGACTGTGGCCGAGCGCCGTGAGAACATGCTGTGGTTCCGCGCTCCCGAGAAAGTCTACTTCAAGAAGGGTTCCACGCCCGTCGCCCTCGACGAGCTCGGTACCGTCATGGGCAAGAAGCGCGCCTTCATCGTCACCGACCAGTTCCTCTTCAAGAATGGCAACACCCGCGCCATCGAGGCCAAGCTCGACGAGATGGGCATCGCCCACGACTGCTTCTACGACGTCGAGCCCGATCCGTCGCTGCAGTGCGCACGTCGCGGCGCCAAGCAGATGGCTCTCTTTGAGCCTGACGTGATCATCGCCGTCGGCGGTGGCTCCGCTATGGACGCCGGCAAGATCATGTGGATGATGTACGAGCACCCCGAGTGCAAGTTTGAGGACATGGCCATGGACTTCATGGACATCCGCAAGCGTATCTTCACTTTCCCCGAGATGGGCAAGAAGGCCTACTTCGTCGCCGTCCCGACCTCTTCGGGTACCGGCTCCGAGTGCACGCCGTTCGCCATCATCACCGACAAGGAGACCGGCATCAAGTGGCCGCTCGCCGACTACGCGCTGCTCCCCAACATGGCTATCGTCGACGCCGACAACTGCATGACCGCCCCGCGCGGCCTGACCGCTGCCTCCGGCATCGACGTCATGACCCACGCCATCGAGTCCTACGTCTCCATCATGGCTTCCGACTACACCAAGGGCCTCTCCGAGCGCGCTGCTAAGCTCGTCTTCGAGAACCTGCCCTCCAGCTTCACGAACGGCGCCAAGGACCCGCACGCCCGCGAGGAGATGCACAACGCCTCCTGCATGGCCGGCATGGCCTTCGCCAACGCCTTCCTGGGCCTCAACCACTCCATGGCTCACAAGCTCGGCGCCTTCCATCACCTGCCCCACGGCCTCGCCAACGCCGTCATCCTGACCCGCGTTATGCGCTACAACGCCGCCGAGGCTCCCGTCAAGATGGGCACGTTCTCCCAGTATCCTTACCCCAACGCGCTGCACAACTACGCCGAGATGGCCAAGTACTGCGGCATCGAGGGCAAGGACGACAAGGAGGTCTTCGAGAACTTCATCACGAAGCTCGAGGAGCTCAAGGACTTCATCGGTGTCAAGAAGACCATCGCCGACTACGGTGTTGACGAGCAGTACTTCCTCGACACCCTCGACGAGATGACCGAGCAGGCATTCAACGACCAGTGCACCGGCGCTAACCCGCGCTACCCGCTCATGAGCGAGATCAAGGAGCTCTACCTGGACGCCTACTACGGCCGCGAGCCTCAGGACTACGCCGTCTGCTAGTTTTAGCACGGTTTTTAACGGCGGGGGTGCACGGGTGTTTCACACACCCCCGCCGTCGCTTCTATCGCATCGTTGAAAGGATGCAACCATGCTGCTACCCGATTCCAAGACCGAGCTCGTCCGCCGTGGCAACAAGGTCGTTTACGACCTGGGCGACAAGATTGTCAAGGTCTTTAACGAGACCAAGCCTGTCTCCGACGTGTTCAACGAGGCTTTGAATCTTGCCCGCATCAATGAGTGCGGCATCCGCAGCCCCAAGGCTCTCGAGGTTTCCCAGCTCGAGAACGCCAACGGCTGGGCGCTCGTGACCGAGAAGGTTCCGGGCACCACCCTTGCCGAGAAGATGACTGCCGAGCCCCAGCGCTTTGGTGAGTATCTCGAGATGTTCGTCGACCTCCAAATCGAGATCCACGGCTACACCTCCCCGCTGCTCAACCGTCAGCGCGACAAGTTCGCCCGCATGATCGACAGCCTTGATCAGCTCAATGCCACCACGCGCTACAACCTTCAGGAGCGTCTGGACGGCATGACCAAGGAGTTCAAGGTCTGCCACGGCGACTTCAACCCCTCCAACGTCATCGTCGGCGACGACGGCCAGCTCTATGTGTGCGACTGGGCACACGCCACCCAGGGCTCCCCTGCTGCCGACGTTGCCACCACCTACCTGCTCTTCGCCCTCAACAGCAAGGATCAGGCCGAGGCCTACCTGGAGCTCTACTGCGACCGCGCCGACATGCCCATGCAGGTCGTGCGTCAGTGGACGAGCATCGTCGCCGCTTCCGAGCTCGCTCGTAAGCGCAACGTGAACGATGAGTTCCTGAAGAACTGGATCGACGTCGTCGATTATCAGTAATATCTGAGCGATTTATTTCGCATCGGAGGCACAAGAAAACCCCGCAGCTCATATGGGCTGTGGGGTTTTCCTTTACCCATCGAGTTTATTCACGCAACAAAAAAGACTGCTCCGCATCTCTTCCTAAGAGAGATACGGAGCAGTCCCGCAATTACATCTAATAGCAGAAACGTCGATTAACGGCGGGCCGCCTTAACAAGCTCGGCAACCTTGGCGACGACCTCGTCAATCGCCACGTCCTCGCGCTCGCCCGTGGCACGGTCCTTGAGCTCGACAGTACCGTTCTTGAGGCCACGCTTACCCAAAACGACCTGATACGGGAATCCCATAAGGTCGTTATCGGCAAACTTAAAGCCGGGACGCTCGTCACGGTCGTCGACGACGACCTCGATACCCTCGGCGCACAAGCCCTCGACGATTTGGTCGCAGACGGTTGCGCACTCCTCCTTCTTGGGATCGAGCGGAATCACCGTGACCTCATACGGGGCAACGGAGACCGGCCAGACGATGCCGTGTTCGTCGTTGTGCTGCTCCACGACGGCAGCAAGCGAGCGGGACACACCAACGCCGTAGCAACCCATGATGAGCGGCTTCTCCTTGCCGTCCTCGTCCATAAAGGTGGCACCCATGGCCTCGGAGTACTTGGTGCCCAGCTGGAACACCTGAGAGACCTCGATGCCGCGGGCAGCAGAGAGCGGCTTGCCGCAGTGCGGGCAGGGATCGCCGGCAACGACGGTGACCAGATCTGCCCACTCATCGACGGTAAAGTCGCGCTCGGGGCAGGCACCGGTAAAGTGATAATCGACCTCGTTGGCACCGCAGGCCCACTGCTTGGACTCGCGCAGGCTCTCGTCGCACACCAGACGGATGCCCTCGGGCAAGTTAACCGGTCCGATAAAGCCCTTGTGCAGACCGTAGGTCTGGAGCTCCTCGTCGGTCATCATGCGATAGCCCTTGCCAAAGACATGCTCGGCCTTGCAGTCGTTGAGCTCATGATCGCCCGGGACGATGGCCACGACGGGCTTGCCCTCGGCATCGATGAGCGCCAGGGACTTGCGCGTGCCGTTCTCGGGGAAGCCGAAGAACTTTGCAACGGCCTCGATGGTGCCCATGCCCGGAGTCTCAACCTTGGTAAGCGTACCGTCACCGGGACCCTCAGTCACGACGACCTTGGTGCTTGCAGCCTCATCATCGGCGGCAAAACCGCAGTCATCGCAATAGACGAGAGAAGCCTCGCCGGCGTCGGCCAAAGCCATGTACTCGACGGAGGTATCGCCACCGATCTCGCCGGAATCGGCGACAACGGGCAAGGCCTTGATATAGCAGCGCTCGCAGATATTGGCGTAAGCCTGCTTCATCTTGTCGTACTCCTCCTGCAGGCTCTCCTGCGTGGCGGAGAAGCTGTAGGCGTCCTTCATGATGAACTCGCGACCGCGCATCAGGCCAAAGCGGGGACGGAACTCGTCGCGGAACTTGTCCTGGATGTGATAGAGATTCACCGGCAGCTGCTTGTAGGAACGCAGCTCATTGCGCACCAGAGCAGTCACGGTCTCCTCATGCGTGGGGCCGAGTACGAACTCGCGGCCATGACGGTCATCGAAGCGCACGAGCTCCTTGCCATAGGCGTCGATACGGCCGGACTCACGCCACAGCTCGGCATCGACCATGATGGGCATCATGAGCTCCTGGGCGCCGGCGGCGTCCATCTCGTCGCGCACGATGTTCTCGATCTTACGGATCGAGCGCCAGGCGAGCGGCAGGTAGGAGTAGAGACCTGCGGCCTCCTTGCGGATCATGCCGGCACGGAGCAGCAGACGATGGCTCGCAAGCTCGGCGTCAGCCGGATCCTCTTTGAGCGTCGGAGCATACAGCGTAGACATATACATTGCTCGGGTCATTTATTTCTCCTCAATAAGCTTGTCGACCTCGGCCATAAGCGCGTCGACAATTTGGTCCTCAGCTACTTTACCAATGATCTGGCCGTGCGAAAAGAGCAGGGCCTGACCTCGTCCACAGGCAACGCCCAAGTCGGCGTCAGAGGCCTCGCCCGGGCCATTAACCGCGCATCCCATCACGGCAATCGAAAGCGGCGCAGAGTAGTTCTTGAGCCGCTCGGTGACCTCCTCGGCGATTGGGATGAGGTTGACCTGGCAGCGGGCACACGTGGGGCACGAAACGATCTCGGGGCCACGGCGGCGAAGGCCCAGCGACTGCAGGATGCCCCAGGCGACCGGCGGCTCCTCGACCGGGTCGGCCGTGAGCGAGACGCGCATGGTGTCGCCAATGCCCTCGGAGAGCAGAATACCCAGTCCCACAGAGCTCTTAATGGTGCCCTGGAGCTTGGTACCGGCCTCCGTCACGCCCAAATGAAGCGGAACATGGGGGATTTCGCGCGACAGGGCACGATAGGTATCAAGCGTCGTAGACACGCTATGTGCCTTGGCGGAAAGCACGATGTTGGTAAAGCCGCGATCCTCAAAATGTTTGACGAAACGCTCGCTCGACATCACGAGTTTCTCGGGCTGCGTAAGCCCATCGCGCTCGGCGATATCCTGCTCAAGCGAGCCGGCGTTCACGCCAATGCGAATCGCGCACCCAGCGGCGCCCGCAGCATCGATCACGGCATCGACCTTGGCCCAATCGCCGATGTTGCCGGGATTGATACGCAGCTTGGCGGCACCGGCCTCAACGGCGCCAATGGCGAGCTTATGGTTAAAGTGGATATCAGCGACAATCGGCACCGGAGACTCGGCACAGATGGTGCGGAAACCCTCAAGCGCGGCCTCGGTGGGCACGCTCACACGAACGATATCGCAGCCAGCCTGCGCCAACGCGCACACTTGCGCAAGCGTTGCCTGGGCATCAGCGGTATCGGTGCAGGTCATGGATTGGACCACCACCGGCGCGCCGCCACCGATCTGCACACCGCCCACATGCACGGGGCGCGTCAACTCGCGAGGCAAAGGATGGGATAAAGACAATCCAAACACTCCCCTACAGAATAAATCGAAGGATGTCGGAACGAAGCATATAGACAAACAGCAGCGCAAAGAGCGCGATGCCCACATAGCTCACAATCGTCTGGACCTTGAGCGGAAGCTCGCGGCCCGCAATCTTTTGAATGATCTCGATGACCAGCTTGCCGCCATCGAGTGGTGGGATGGGCAGCAGGTTCATAAAGCCAAGCGAGAACGAAATGAGCGCGGCAAACGACAGGAACGTTGCGGGGCCGGCAGCAGCAGCCTGTGAGGACATAACGCTAATACCCACTATCGAAGAAGACTGATCGAGAATCTCCATCGTATGCTGCGGCTGGAGTAGGCGCATCACGCCATCCGCCGTCTGTACAACATAGGAGAATGACAGACGCGCCGAGGTGATCGGGTCTAAACGGACCACCTGCGTAGAGGCATACACACCTAGGCGCTCGTCCTCTTTGAGCGCAACCGTGGTCGAATGCTGCTTGCCGTCACGCTCGTACTCGATGGCGATATCGTCCTTACCGGCGGCCTTGCCGATGGCATCGTAGACATCCATCCAAGTAGAACATGAGACACCGTCAACCGAAAGGATCGCATCACCGGCCTCGATACCCGCCTTGGCGGCAATAGACCCCTCGTCAACCTGACCGATCACGTTGGTATCCATCGGCACGGTGACACCCGCAATGGAATAGATGCTCATAAGGAGCAAAAAACCCGTCAAGATATTGACGATAATGCCTGCGAGCAGCATAAAGGCGCGCTTGAGAAAGCCTTGGCCAAGATAGGTGTGCGAGCGTTCTTGCGCAAGGAACTCGGCCTCGCCGCACGGCAGCTCCCACACATCGCCCTCGGCAGTCGCATGTTCGCGATCGAAACGGCGACCATCAAAGGTGGTATAGCCTGCCGTGTCTCGTGGCAACGTCTGATATTTGGTGGGATAGTAGCTCGGCGAGGGCTTCTCCCCTTCCTCATACCAGGGCGCGATGGAGCCCCAGCCCAGCAAAAGGGCGCATGCCTCGAGCACATCCTCCTCGGAAAGTTCGAGCTCGACAGCAAGGTCGGCCACGGTCACGCGACCATGACGATAGATAGCCGCGAGCACGCGATCGGCGCACGAAACATCGGTCGGATCCATACCGCAGATGGCAGCGTAGCCACCCAGCAGCAGCGGGGTCACGCCAAACTTGGTTCCAATGCGACGCGACGTGTAATGGATGTCAAAGCGGCACGGCAGACCCAAAAAGAACTCGGTCACACGGACGCCGCAGGCACGCGCCGCCAAAAAGTGGCCGCCCTCGTGCAAAAACACGAGGACGGAAAGCATCAGCAGGCCCCAAAAGACCGATGAGAGAACGCTCAGAACAGTATCCATAAAACGAAAAAGCAATCCTTATGGGTTAGGAACGGGTTGCGGCGAGCACCTGCGCAGCCTTTTCACGCGCCCACGCATCGATGTCGCGAAGCTGCTCAAACGAATCGACCACCTGCAAATCGTGGGCGTCCATGCAGGATTCCACAATGCGATCGATATCGGTAAAGCTGCAGCCATCGTGCAGGAAGGCATCGACGGCGACCTCGTTGGCGGCATTGAGCACGCACGGCATAGTGCCACCCGTCTTGCCGGCACGCTCGGCCAGTGCCAGACAGCGGAAGGTATCCATGTCGGCAGCATCAAACGTGAGCTGCCCCAGCTCGCGGAAATCGATACGAGGCGCCGGAGTATCCCAACGCTCGGGATACGAGAACGCGAACTGGATGGGAATACGCATGTCGGATGCACCGAGATGCGCCATCACGGAGCCGTCGGCGAACTCGACCATAGAGTGAATCTTGGACTGACGCTGCACGACCACGTTAATGAAATCGAGGTCGCAGTTAAACAGATGCATGGCCTCAATGCGCTCCAGGCCCTTGTTCATGAGGGTGGCGGAGTCAATGGTGATCTTGGCACCCATGGCCCACGTGGGATGCGCGAGGGCATCGGCGCGCGTCACGCGATCGAGCTCGTCGCGCGTGCGGCCAAAGAACGGACCGCCCGAGCAGGTGAGCCAAATGCAGTGGGCCTCGCGCGGGTTCTCCCCCAGATAGCACTGGTAGATGGCGGAATGCTCAGAGTCGACCGGAATAAGCTGGCCCGGTTGTGCCAACGGCATAAGCAAGTCGCCACCGACGACGAGGGACTCCTTGTTGGCAAGGGCAAGGCGCTTATTCGAGGTCAAGGCCGCATGGCTCGCCTCGAGACCGGCGGCGCCCACAATAGCGACGAGCACGCAGTCGACATCGTCGCGACGCGCGAGCTCGCAAACCGCCTGCGCGCCAACGCCGAGCTTCGTTCCCTCGGGCAACTCCTGCAGCACGGCGTCATCGCCATGAGCGGCATCGGCCACGGCAACCGCCGGAACCGAGAACTCACGGGCAGCGGCAACGAGCTCAGAGGTACTGGAGTTAACGGACAGCGCCGTCACCTGCAGGCGATCGGCATGCTGGCGGCACACATCGAGCGCCTGGGTGCCGATAGAGCCTGTACAGCCCAGGATGGCAACGCGGAGACGTCCATCGGAGCCATACGTCGTCTGGAAAGACATTACAGCACGCCTCCGATCATCAGCAACAGCTGCGCGGTGATGCAGCCGAAGATAAGCGAATCGCTACGATCGAGCATGCCGCCGTGGCCCGGGATAAGGTTGCCGGAATCCTTGACGCCCACACCGCGCTTGATGCGCGACTCGATAAGGTCGCCGATAACGCCCAGAATGGACACAACCACGCCGCACAGCAGCGCATAGGGCAGGCTGAGCTTGTAGAAGTGCGTCGCCCACAGGATGAGCCAAATCAAAACCGAGCCCAGGATGCCGCCGGCAAACCCCTCCCAGCTCTTTTTGGGAGAAATCTTGGGAACCATCTTGTGCTTGCCGATACGGCTGCCCACGATGTAGGCAAACGAATCGGAGACCCAAAGGGACGCGCAAACGCCCACTGAAAGCAGGGCACCGGCAAAACCGGGCACGGCATCGCGCAGCAGCACGATAGCCGACAGCATAAAGCCAGTGTAGATGGGACCCATGAGCGTCACTGCCACATCAGAGATGCGGGTACGCGGCGACCAGACATACCAAATGCCCACAGCGAGCATCAGGGCAAAAAGCAGGGCATTCAGCAACATCGAATCGCCCAACGCCGACAGCGGAAAGAGTACGGCGGCAGCGATACCCATGCGCTCGTTAGCCATCTTGCCATCGAGCCTTGTCATACGGAAAAACTCATAGCAGCACAGACCGCTCATGACGGAAACAAAGATGGCCGTGGGCACGATACCCAAAACCAGGCACAGGATAAAGACAACGGCGTAGACGATACCGGCGGCGGCACGGGTAATAAAGCCCGCCAGCCACGAACCGGTGCCGCTCTTCGCTGCAGGCGCTCCCGCAGTGGCAGCTTTGCGCGCAGGCGTCTTGGGAGCAGATGCCTTGGGACGATCGGACACGATTAAGCCTCCTCGGTCTTGCTCAGTCCACCAAACCTACGGTCACGGCCCTGATAGGCCAAAATGGCGTCGACAAGGCCCCAACGATCAAAGTCGGGCCAATAGGTATCGGTGACGTAGAACTCGGAATAAGCCACCTGCCACAGCAGATAGTTCGAAAGGCGCAGCTCACCAGAGGTGCGAATCACAAGCTCAGGATCGGGAAGGCCGGCAGTATAGAGGTGGGAAGCCACCATGTCGTCATCAATTGCGGCAGGATCGATCTTACCGGCGGCAGCGTCGAGTGCAATCTGACGGACAGCGCGGGTAATCTCGGCACGCGCGCCGTAGTTGACGGCAAGCGCCAGCGTCATACCGGTGTGATCGGCGCACTCGGCAAGACCGCGTTCAAAAACGTCGCGGGTCTTCTTGGGCAGCGCGGAAATGTCGCCCAAAAAGACAACGCGCACGTTTTCGCGCTTCAGAAGAGGCAGCTCGTCGATAAACGTCTTGGCAAACAGATGCATCAAGACGTTGACCTCATGCTGCGGACGGTTCCAGTTTTCGGTAGAAAACGCATAGGCAGAAAGCACGTCGACGCCCAGGCGCACGCAGGCGGTAATGATCTCGCGCAGCGAGAGGATACCTGCCTTATGACCCTCGGTGCGTGCAAGACCGCGCGACGTGGCCCAACGACCGTTGCCGTCCATGATGCACGAGATATGGTGCGGAATGTTATTGAGGTCAAGGTCGGAAAAACCGACGCCCGCAGGGGCGTCGGCAAAGTACTCGACCAGTTTATGCTCGTCGTATTGCACCTTAGATCTCCATGACCTCGGCTTCTTTTTCCTTCAGAAGCTCCTCGACCTTGGCGACATACTCATCGGTGTGCTTCTGGACCTTGGCCTGCTCGCGACGGACATCGTCCTCGGTGAGCTCCTCATCGCGCTCGAGCTTGTTGTTGAAGTCGCGACGGATGTTACGGATAGACACCTTGGCCTGCTCGGCGTACTCGCGGCACTCCTTGACGAGTTCGCGACGGCGCTCCTCAGTGGGGGCCGGGAACGGCAGACGAACGACGGTGCCATCGGAGTTGGGGGTAATGCCCAGATCGGAAGCGCCGATGGCCTTGACGATAGCGTTGATGAGCGCCTTGTCCCACGGCTCGATGAGCAGCATGTGAGCCTCGGGGGTCTTGACGGCGGCAACCTGCGTGACCGGCGTGGGAACACCGTAATAATCAACGGTGATGTCGGACAGAATGTTGGCGTTGGCGCGACCGGTACGGACCTTGGAGAAGTTATGCTTGAGGGACTCGAGCGACTTGTCCATATGGGCGGTGATGTTCTCTGCCATGCTTAATCCTCCTGATAGACGAGCGTGCCGACGGGCTCACCCGCGAGCGCGCGCTTGACGGTGTCCTCGCCATCGATGTTGAGGACCAAAATAGGCATACGGTTATCCTGGCACAGGGCCGTAGCTGTGGAATCCATAACCTGCAGACCGCGAACGAGAACCTCGTGATAGGTAATCTTGTCAAAACGGACGGCATCGGCGCACTTGACGGGATCCTTGTCGTAGATGCCGTCAACCTTGGTGGCTTTAATCAGAATCTCGGCGCCGATCTCGCACGCACGAAGAGCCGCGGCGGTGTCGGTCGTAAAGTACGGATTGCCCGAACCGGCGGCAAAAATAACGACGTTGCCCTTGGAAAGGTGGTTGATGGCGCGACGGCGAATATAGGGCTCGCAGATCTCGTTCATCTGGATAGCGCTCATCACACGGCAGGGAACGTCGTTATGCTCGAAAGCATCCTGCAGGGCGAGCGCGTTCATAACGGTCGCGAGCATGCCCATGTAGTCGGCCTGAGCACGCTCCATGCCACCGGCAGCGCCTGCCATGCCGCGGAAAATATTGCCGCCGCCGACAACGACGCCGACCTCATGGCCAACGGCGAGCAGCTCCTTGACCTGCTTGGCAAGATGATCGGTAACCTTGGGGTCGATGCCATATTGGCCGTCGCCCATCAGTGCTTCGCCGGAAAGCTTAAGAAGCACGCGTTTATATCGGATGTCGGACAAAGCGATCCTCCTTTAATTAGACTCTCAATATGATATCAAAGGCTCTGATAAGAGCCATGAAAAAGCAGGCTGTGAGTAAAACCCACAGCCTGCTCATTACCAGCTACAAGAGCTTATTTACTCGCCACGGACCAGACGGTCAAAGGCAACGACGGTAATGGTGTCGCCGAGCTCCTTGGAGACCTGCTCAGCGTACTTCTTGATGGTGAGGGAGCTGTCCTTGATGAACTCCTGCTCGGTGAGCACGGACTGCTTGTAGAACTTCTCCAGACGGCCAACAGCCATCTTCTCCTGGATAGCCTCGGGCTTGCCGGACTCGGCAGCCTGAGCCATGTAGATCTGCTTCTCGTGCTCGACGGTCTCGGCCGGAACCTGATCGCGGGTAGCGCAGATCGGGGCGACAGCGGCAACCTGAAGGGCAACGTCGTGAGCGAAGGTCTTGAAGGACTCAGCCTGAGCAGTCTCGGCCTTCTCGAAGGCGAACTCGACGAGGACGCCGATCTTACCACCCATGTGGATGTAAGAAGCGAGCGCGCCGTTCTCGGCCTTGCGGGCAGCGAAGCGGGAGATCTTCATGTTCTCGCCCATGATGTGAATCATCTCGGTGAGCTCGGAGGAAACGGTCTCCTCGCCCATCGGCTTCTCGAGCAGAGCGTCGACGTCAGCAGGCTCGGTGGTGGCGACAACCTCAGCGACCTTGGAAGCAAAGCCGGTGAACTTGGCGTTGGAGCCAACGAAGTCGGTCTCGCAGGAGAGCTCGAGCAGAGCGCCGGTCTTGCCATCCTCGGAGACGAACGCGGCTACAGCGCCCTCGTTGGTCTCGCGGCCAGCCTTCTTAGCAGCCTTGGCGAGGCCGTTCTTGCGCAGAACGTCGACAGCGGCGTCCATGTCGCCGTCAGCCTCGACGAGAGCCTTCTTGCACTCCATCATCGGGGAGTCGGTCATCTCGCGGAGCTGCTTGACCATAGCGGCGGTAATCTGGGCCATTGTGGTTCCTTTCAAAGAGATGAAAAAGAATTAACTAAGACTGACTTACTCGGCCTTGGGCTCAGCGGCCATCTCGGCCTCGGAGACCTGCTCCTTGCCGGAGCCAGCGAGGCAGGCGTCAGCCATGAGCTCGCACATAAGGGTGACAGCAGAGATAGCGTCATCGTTGCAGGGGATGCCGTACTCGACCTCGTCGGGATCGGAGTTGGTGTCGATCAGAGCGACGACGGGGATGTTCAGGCGCTGAGCCTCCTTGATGGCGTTCTCCTCGCGCTTGGTGTCGATGACAAAGAGAGCCTGGGGCAGACCCTTCATGTCGCGGGCGCCACCGAGGTTGGTCTGGAGCTTGGTGAGCTCCTTGCCGAGAACAGCCTGCTCCTTCTTGGGGAGCACTGCCATGCGGCCGTCCTCGACCATGGCCTCAAGCTCCTCCATGCGGTTGATGCGGGAGCGGATGGTGACGAAGTTGGTCAGCATGCCGCCGAGCCAACGCTGGTTGATGTAAGGCATGTTGGCGCGCTCAGCAGCGTTCTTGACGGCCTCCTGAGCCTGCTTCTTGGTGCCGACGAACAGCACGTTGCCGCCCTTGGCGACGTTCTTGACGAAGGTGTAGGCCTGGTCGGCGTCGAGGATAGTCTGCTTGAGGTCGAGGATGTAGATGCCGTTGCGCTCACCGAAGATGAACGGCTTCATCTTGGGGTTCCAGCGACGGGTCTGGTGACCGAAGTGGCAGCCGGCCTCGAGCAGGGTGCGGATATTAATCTTGGTAGCCATGTTAAACCTCCTGTGGTTTGCCTCCGCGCGGGGTCATCCTCCAAAACCAACCCGGACATGTGCTACCAAAGCCCGGGCACCACGGTATGAAGTAGCCGCGCGTGCGTGATAAAAACCTGTTGCCGTGAAGCAACCCGATGAATGATAGCAGGAATGCATCTTCGTGCCAACCCGCAATCAAAACCACACACCTGAGTGCGGCGCGGGACGTCCCAGCCACTATTCGCCTCGGGGATGGGCTTGAGCCACGGCACGTTTGAGCCGATCGGGCGTGAGGTGCGTGTAGATCTGCGTCGTGGACAGGCTCGCATGACCCAGCAGCTCTTGAACCGAGCGCAGGTCCGCACCGCCCTCGAGCAAGTCGGTCGCAAAGGTATGGCGCATCGCATGCGGGGCGATGTCGGCCGGAATGCCGGCGAGTGTCGCCAGAGTATGGAACCGCCGCCTGAGCATGGCGGCACTCATGCGATTACCGCGCGCCGATATAAGCAGCGGATGCGGCCCGGTAGTGGGGTCACGGCGCTTTGCCTGAGCGAGCAACTCCGGCCGCCCCTCCTCAATATAGAGACGCGTCGCCTCGAGCGCGCGACGATACAGAGGGACGATACGTTCTTTGCTCCCCTTGCCCCACAGGCGCAGCGTGCGTTCGGACCACACAATGGACTCCACATTGAGTGCTGCGAGCTCAGAGATACGGGCGCCCGAGGCATAGAGCAGCTCGAGCATCGCCGCATCGCGCAGTCCCGCGGGTGTTGAGGTATCAGGCGTCTTGAGCAGCGCCTCCACCTGTTGGGTCGTCAGCACACCGGGTAGATCGCGCGGGAGCTTGGGCGAGGAAATTGCCGAGACCACATCGCCCTCCACGACCCCCTCGGCAGCCATCCACCGATAGAGCGAGCGAATGGCAGACAGGTGTGCCGCAAGCGTTCGGGGAGCCACCTGCTCACGCGAAAGTTCGGCAAGATAGCGACGAATGGTGCGCACGTCGGCAGCGAAAGCATCTATATCCTCACGCTCGCACCAGGCAGCAAAACGCTCCAGCCTCGAGCCATAGGCCGTCACCGTGTTGGGAGAAAGTCCCTCGACACGTGAGATATAGGCGATAAACGAGTCGACGGTGTCGTACAGGTCAAAGGCTATGACCGGTCGCCTCCAAACAAATCGGGGCGAGTGGCCAGATAGGCATCAAGGGCCTCGAGCGCACGGTCCGCATAGGCCTGGTAGCGGTCGCGCTTGCTGCGGCGCTTACCATCCTCGAGTGGCGGCACCAGGCCAAAGTTGACATGCATAGGCTGATAGCCCACGGTGGCAGGATCGGTCGCATAGCCCACGAGCGCACCCAGGGCGCCCACACGCGGCAGCTCGACGCCCGCGGCCCCGATAGCCTCGGCATAGGTGTTGAGCGCCGCGAGCAGACCCGTCGCCACGGCTTCCATGTACCCCTCGGTGCCGGTGATCTGACCGGCCAGGCGCACGCCGGTGCCGGGCACGGCAAAGGTGCCATCGAGCACGTGCGGGGCGTCGACAAAGGTATTACGGTGCATGACACCGTAGCGGAAGAACTCAGCGTTCTCCAGGCCCGGCACCATATGGAAGACGCGCTTCTGCTCGCCAAAGGTCAAGTTGGTCTGGAAGCCCACCAGGTTATAGGCGGTCTTCTCCTTATTCTCGGCACGCAGCTGAATCGCCGCCCAGGGACGACGACCGGTTCGCGGATCGGTGAGGCCGACAGGCTTCATGGCGCCAAAGCGAATGGCGTCCTTGCCGGTGCGCGCAACTTCCTCGGCAGGCTGGCAGGCCTGGAACAGATCGCCGCCCTCAAAGTCCTTGAGCACCACGCGGTCGGCCGTGGTAAGCGCCTCGATAAAGGCCTCGTACTCCTCCTTATTGAGCGGAGCGTTGAGATAGTCGCCGCTCCCCTGCTCCTCGTAGCGCGACTGCGAGAACAGCACGTCCATATCGAGCGTGGAGGCATCGACGATCGGCGCCGCGGCATCGAAGAACGCAAGGGCGTCGCCACCGACGAGCTTCATGACCTCTTCGCTCAGCGCCGGTGAACACAGCGGGCCCGCGGCAATGACCACGTGGCCCTCGGGAATCTGCGTGACCTCGCCGTGCGCGACCTCGATATTGGGACGGGCGGCAACCTCGGCCTCGACAAGCTCGGAAAACTTGACGCGGTCGACCGCCAGGGCACCGCCGGCGGGAACAGCCGCGCGATGGGCGCAATCGAGCAGGACTGAACCCATGCGCTCAAGCTCGGCCTTCAGCAATCCAGCCGCGGAATCCGGACGGGTCGACTTAAACGAATTGGAACAGACGAGCTCTGCCAGGTGATCGGTATGGTGGGCCGGGGAGCTAACCTGGGGGCGCATCTCGCACAGCCTTACGGCGAACCCGCGATCTGCCAGCTGAATCGCGCACTCCGAACCCGCCAGACCGCCACCGATAACCGTCACCTGATCAAACAGCATCTGCAAACACCTTTCTAATTGACATGTTTTCCATTGTGACCGAAGGGTGTCTGAGCGTGAAGGGCAAACTTGGAGGGCGCATACCTTCCATCCATCATGCGCTCGATAAGACCCTCGAGCTCAAGCGAACCCAGGAGTTTGAGTACGCCGACGGCATCGAGCGAGACGAGCGCCGCGATGTCGTCGACCTTGAGCGGAGAGGCGATGAGCGCATGCATCACGGTCTGCTGTGTTTGATCCAGGTCGGCAATGCCGGGAGCATCGGGGCGCGAGTAGCGCAGGGTGCCGTAGATGCGTGAAATAGCCATCTCGATAGATTCCTCGTCGATGATGCAGCAGGCACCGTTCGCAATGAGGTAATTCGTGCCACGCGACTCGGGCGATAGGATCGACCCTGGCACGGCAAGAAGTTCTCGCCCCAAATCCATAGCAGCCTCGGCTGTAGAAAACGTCCCGGAAGGCATACCCGCCTCGGATACAAAGAGGGCTTGCGACAGGGCCGCGATTACGCGATTGCGGCGCGGAAAGGCAAACTTGCGCGGACCCATGCCCCACGGAGAGATCGACACGACCGCGCCACCCGTATCGAGCGTGCGCGTAATAAGCCCCGCGCTCGAACGCGGGTAGACCACGTCGGCGCCCGTCCCCAGCACCACGACGTGTTTGCCGCCGGCATTGACCGCAGCCCAACCCGAGGCCTGGTCACAACCGACCGCGCCGCCCGAAACTACCGTCACGCCCGCCTCGACCGCAACCTTTGCCGCAAGCTCTGCCACGGCAAGACCATACGGAGAGGCCTTGCGCGCGCCGATGATGGAGAGCGCGGGCGTCGAAAGCACCTCGGGGTTGCCGCGCACATAGAGTGTCTGGGGTACATCAGAAAGCTCCAAAACGGTCTCGGGATACAACGCGTCACCTGGATGCAGCTCGTAGGTCCCCTCGGCCATCATTGGTCCCTCCTTCCCTGGTACATCGCCGCCTCGAGCACGTGGTCCTGCGTCACTTGCTCGCTCTCGGCGACGTCGGCGATGGTACGCGCGATACGCACCAGGCGCACGATGCCGCGGCCCGTGAGATGCGTGCGCTTCGACAGGCCGAGCACACACTTCTCCGCCGCATCATCGAGCTCAAAGGTCGAAACGACGCCGTCAATGGACCGTGTCTCGTCATCCTCGGCCTCGGCATCAGCATCGTCCATACGGGATTCGCGCCAAGCGCGAAAAGCGCGACCGCGCACAACGTAGTCACGTAACTCAGCTGACGACATACCCTCCGCGCCCTCGATAATCACCTGAGGGTCGGGACGGGTCACATCGATCATCATGTCGATACGGTCGGCCAAAGGACCGCGCAGTTTAGACCGATAGCGCTCGACCATCGCCGCCGAGCAGCGACACGGTACCTCACGATCGCCCAAAAAGCCGCAGGGGCAGGGATTGCTCGCAGCCAGCAGCTGAAAGCGCGACGGGAAGGTAAAAGCCCCGTCGACGCGTACGATCCTGACGTAGCCGCGTTCGATGGGCTGACGCAGCGTCTGCAGCACACCCGTGGGAAACTCAGCAAGCTCGTCCAAAAAGAGCACGCCGCCATGAGCAAGGCTGATCTCACCCGGGTGCACCGGGCGCCCACCGCCGATAAGACCTGCGGTCGAAATACTGTGATGGGGACTGCGGAAGGGCCGGTGCCCTGCCAACAAGCCATCAATGTTCTCACCCAAAACCGAATGGATGCACAGCGCCTCCTGTTGATCCTCAACGGAAAGCTCGGGCAGGATGCCGGTCATACGACGCGCGAGCATCGTCTTGCCCGATCCCGGGGACCCGATCATAAGCAAACCGAGCTCACCCGCTGCCGCCAGCGCCATGCCGCGCTTGGCGACCTCCTGACCCAGTACGTCGGCATAGTCGAGTTCGGGCTCAAAGGTCGCCTCGAGCACTTCAGAATCCAAGTAGTGCCGCGCGGCATCGCCCATGCCATGGGCAAGCTGAGACAAATGATCGATAAATCCGCAATCCACGCCCGCAAGCGGCACATGCTGATCGGACCTGCCGGCGATAAAGGACAGCCCCATATCACGCGCCAATAGCTGAAACGCCACCTCGCCCTTGACGGGAAGCACCGTACCGTCCAAGCCGAGCTCGCCGGCGATAAGGCAGCGATCGAGGTTGTCACGGGGAATCTGCCCATCGGCCGCCAGAACCGCGATGGCGATGGGCAGATCAAAGCCGCTACCGGTCTTGCGAATATCGCCAGGCGCCAGATTGACCGTAATGCCCGAGCGCGGGATTTCGAACCCGGCGGAGCGCATCGCGCAGCGAATACGACCGCGTGACTCCATCACCTCCATACTCGGAATGCCGAGCATCTGAATGCCCGGAACGCCGCCGGCAAGCGAGACCTCGACCGTGACGTGAATCGCCTCGACGCCACGGATGCAGGCCGCGTGAACGGCAAACGTCTCGAACGCCATCACGACACCTGCCAATCGAACGCGTTGTACTGATGCTCGATCTCAGCGATATGCCCGCCGCGAATGGTGACACCCACGGCATCGAAGCGAATCGCCTTGAGCGGATAATGTTCCATGAGATAGCAACTTGCGATGCGGCGGTAGCGGCGTTGCTTTTGGGCGTCCACGGCCTCCTCGGGAAAGACCCGCGTGCTGCAATCCAGTGCGACGCGTCTGGTCTTGACCTCGGCCATCACCACGACATCGTCGAGCTCATCGAGCAGCACCAGATCGGCCTCGCCCTCGGTGCAACGATAACCCTGCTCCAGCAAGGTGTAGCCGCGCTCGTTAAAGTAGTCGATGGTGATCAGCTCGCCCAGCATGCCCAGCTCGCGGGGACTGAGCCCCTTGATAAACTCGGGCGTCATCGCCCCGCAGTCGAGCTCGCCGTTTTCCCAACGCTCCTTGAGCTGCTGCGTCTTGCTCTTTTTGCTTGCGGCACTCATGGGGTCTCCTTTCCCGCACGCTGCATTGCCCCGATGATGAGGGCACCTTTCATGCGGGTAAGTACCGGAAGCAAACCAAAAGCTGACCAAATGCCGTCAAAAAACGGGCCGTACGCAGCAATGGTGTTGCATACGGCCCGCTACCAGCAGGTTTATAAAACCCCTGAGGTCCCTGTCTCCACAATTGACCTAGAAAAGGCGCTCAGTCTGCAGAAAGTTTCCGCAAAAGCTCACGCGGTGCAGTGGACAAAGTCCATGTTTGCGAATGGCCTCGATATGCTCGGGGCTTGCATAGCCCTTTGACTCGGCCAGATGGTACTCGGGATACTCGGCGTCGTACTCGACCATCATCTCGTCACGCGTGACCTTGGCCATGATGGACGCCGCGGCGATGCAGGCGATTTTGGCATCACCCTTCACCACATCGCGCTCGTTAGGAACGGCGCCCAAGGGGTTGCCATCCATGAGGACGCAGTCGGGTTCAAGTCCCGTATCGGCCACGGCGCCCGCAACGGCAGTACGGATAGCACGGGCCATGCCCATCTCATCGATATCCGCAGGAGCGATATGGCAAAAGCCGATGGCAGTCGCCACCTCGGCTATCTTCACCGAGAGCAGCTCGCGGCGCGCGGGCGTGAGCTTTTTGGAATCGTTGATGCCCCAGATGCGCGGCTCCATCGGAAGACACACGGCACACACGGTCAAGGGACCCGCTACCGAGCCACGGCCCACCTCGTCGACGCCCACGACCACACCATCACCGCCGAGCTCATGCATAAGCTGATACATGCCGTTGACGCGCTCGCGCTCGGCAAGCTCTTTGGCATGGCGTTTGAGGGCACGCTCGCAAGCCTTGATCACCTGCTGGCGCGGATCCTCGCGATAATGCTCCACGAGGGCAGGAATCTCCTCAAACGTAGCGCTCGCCAACTCACCGGCAACCTGCGATGCCGAAACCGAGCTCGTCATGTTGGCCATACCAGGCCCTCCTTGCATGCAAATCAGATAAAAAGAAGGGCCACCCGAAGGTGACCCTTGTGTCCAAACGAGTGGACAGACGCTGCGATCTTCTTAGCGCTTCTCGGGGATGCGAGCAGCCTTGCCCACCTTGTCGCGGAGGTAGTACAGCTTGGCGCGACGGACGCGACCATGACGAACGACCTCGAGCTTGGCGATCTTGGGGCTGTGAAGCGGGAAGGTACGCTCAACACCGACACCGAAGGACATCTTGCGGACGGTGAAGGTCTCGCGGGCACCGGCGCCGGCCATGCGGATGACGTCGCCCTGGAAGACCTGGATGCGCTCGCGGTCGCCTTCCTTAATGCGGTAGTGAACCTTGACGTTGTCGGCGACGCGAACCTGAGGAATGTCCTCGCGGATCTGCTGACGCTCGATTGCGCGGATGTAATCCATGTGCAATTCCTTACTCTTCTAGAGGTGCCGTACCACCTTGGCCGGCACGTAGTTGAACAAACGTATTCGAGTATACACGCGCGGGTTTCTGCTGCAAGAACATTTTTTTACGCAGACAAAAAGACAAAACCCGCACATGATAACCGCCCGTCTCACAATGAGACGGGCGGCATGAAGGGGGCTACGCTAGGCGTCTAAACCCAAAACGTTAGGCGGAACGCTTGGCCTCGAGCTTGGCCTGGGCGGCAGCCAGGCGCGCGAGGGGCACGCGATAGGGCGAGCAGGACACGTAGTCCACGTCGGCCACGTTAAACAGGCCCTTGATGGACTTGGGGTCGCCGCCGTGCTCGCCGCACACGCCAAAGTGCATATCGGGATTGGTGGCGCGGCCCTTCTCGACGGCCAAGCGCACGAGCTCCAGCACCGCCGTGTCGATGGTCTCGAAGGGGTTGTCCTTCAGGATCTTCTTGTGCAGGTACAGCGGGATGAACTTGGCCTCGGCGTCATCGCGCGAGAAGCCAAAGGTCGTCTGGGTGAGGTCGTTGGTGCCAAAGCAGAAGAAGTCGGCATGATGGCCGATCTCGTCAGCGACCATGCAGGCACGCGGCAGCTCGAGCATCGTGCCCACGGGAATATTGAGCTCGACGCCTTCCTCGGCGGAAACCTCGGCGATCACGCGCTCGATAACCTCGCGGGTCTGGACATGCTCGGCCGTGATGGAAACGAGCGGAACCATGATCTCGGGGCGCGGGTCGACACCCTCCTTGATAAGGCGGGCAGCAGCCGTGGCGACGGCGCGAACCTGCATGAGCGGCAGATCGCCAAAGACGACGGACAGGCGCACGCCGCGCAAGCCCAGCATGGGGTTGGACTCGACCATGCCGTCAATGCGACGCAGGCGGGCGCGCAGGGCAGTGAGCTCCTCCTCGGGAGCGCCGGCGGCCTCCTTCTTGGTGATGGCGATCTCGAGCTCGCGAGGATTATCCAGGAACTCATGAAGCGGCGGATCGAGCAGGCGGACGACCACATCGCGACCGGACATGGTCTTGAACATCGCCAGGAAGTCCTCGGTCTGAACCTTGAGCAAGTCGGCCAGGGCCTGCTGCTTCACGGCCTCATCGTCAGACAGGATAAAGCTCTGGATGATGTTCTTGCGATCGCCCAGGAACATGTGCTCGGTGCGGCACAGACCGATGGCCTCGGCGCCAAACTCGAGCGCGAGTGCAGCATCCTCGGGGTTGTCGGCGTTGACGCGCACGTGGTTGGCGTGACCGTCGGTCTCGTCCAAACGGATCTCATCGGCCCAAGACAGGATGGTGTCCAGGTCGCCGGTGAGCTCTGCAGAGACCAGGTCGACCGCGCCGTCGACAACGATACCCTGGGTGCCGTCGATGGAGATGACATCGCCCTCGCGCAGCACGCGGTCGCTGCCCTCGATGCGCACGACCTTCTCTGCCGCGTCAATGTGGAAGCGCTCAACGCCGCAAACGCAGGGCGTACCCATGCCGCGGGCGATAACGGCGGCATGGCTCGTCTTGCCACCGTGGCTGGTCAGGATGCCCTCGGCGGCGACCATGCCCTTCAGGTCGTCGGGGTTGGTCTCCCAGCGGACCAGAATGACCTTGTGGCCCTCGTTGGCGCGCGCGACGGCGTCATCACTCGAGAACACGACCTCGCCCACTGCGGCACCAGGGCTGGCGTTAAGGCCGCTGGCCAGGGCCTCGTACTTCTTGGAGGCGTCGAACTGCGGGTGCAGGAGCTGGTCGAGCTGCGCGGGATCGATGCGGCTCACAGCCTCCTCGCGGGTGATGAGGCCCTCCTCGACCATTTCGATAGCAATGCGCAGGGCGGCAGTGGCGGTGCGCTTGCCCACGCGGGTCTGGAGCATCCAGAGCTTGCCCTGCTCGATGGTAAACTCGATATCGCACATATCGCGGTAATGATCCTCGAGCGTCAGGAACACGCGCTCGAGCTCCTCGCCTGCGGACTCGAGGCCCGAGGTGGTCTTGAGGTCGGCGATGGGCTCGGTGTTGCGGATGCCGGCGACGACGTCCTCGCCCTGGGCATTCACCAAAAAGTCGCCATAGAACTCCTTGGTGCCGTCGGCCGGGTTGCGCGTAAAGGCGACGCCGGTCGCAGAGGTCTCGCCCTTGTTGCCAAAGGCCATGGCCTGGACGTTGACGGCGGTGCCGAGCTCGTCGGAAATGCCGTGCTGCTTGCGGTAGATGCAGGCGCGCTCGTTCATCCAGCTGCCAAAGACGGCCTGGATGGCAAGGCGCAGCTGGAGCTCCGGATCGTGCGGGAAAACGGGCTTACCGTCGGCGACCTCGAGCTCGGGATACAGGGTCGCCTCGACGTTCTCGGAGAAGATGCCCTTAAAGGTCTCGACGAGCTCCTGCAGGTCCTCGGCCGAAAGCTCGGAATCGACACGAACGCCGGCGACCAGGCGGGCCAGGGTCAGGGCGTTCTCGAATAGGTCGGCGTCGACGCCCATGACGACGTTGGAGAACATCTGGATAAAGCGACGGTAGCTGTCCCAGGCAAAGCGCGGGTTCTGCGTCTGCGCGATAAGGCCCTGGACGGAATCGTCGTTGAGGCCCAGGTTGAGGACCGTGTCCATCATGCCGGGCATGGAGAACGGAGCGCCCGAGCGAACCGACACGAGCAGCGGATCGGAGGCATCGCCGAGTTTCTTGCCGCAACGGGCCTCGAGGTCCGCCTCGGCGGCAACGATCTCATCGAGTGCGCCTTCGGGCCAGACGTTGCCGGCACCGGAGTACTCGACACAGGTCTGGCAGGTAATGGTAAAGCCACCGGGAACCGGCAGACCGATGCGGCTCATCTCGGCAAGGTTTGCGCCTTTGCCGCCAAGCACGAAGTTCATGGATTTGTCGCCCTCAGTGACACAGGTGCCCTGGGCGTCGGTTCCAAAACGGTAAACCCTCTTGCAATCGCTCACGATACTTCCCCTTCCATGCGCTTACGCGCACGACCGTGGTAACGAATCGACCCGCCGGATGCGGGCCGTGAGGGAACTATACGGCGGGTTTTGGACAGGCTTGAGCAGAGGGTGCGCGGTTTGGTAAACGTGCTAAAACCGGCGGTAAACGGTAGGTAAAGGTGGCTACCTTATGAAGATACCACTACAAGGAAAGTGCAGGTCGGATGCGATGTTTTTGCTAAATCGCTTTACCATTTATCAGCATTATTTCCAAGTATTCTCTTTGGTTAGCTAAAAGAGCCCCGTCCCAAATTAGCTACCCAAACAACCTTGTCCCAAGTGAGCTACTTTTGTTGAGCGCGGCGGGCGGCACGGCGGGCTCTTGCCTCTTGAATCTCTTCGAGGTGAGCAATGATCTCGGCAGCGCTTTCCTCGATGGCTTTGCCGTCGGTACGCACAACAAAGCAGCCTAAGCGCTTCATGAGGGCACGAGCTTCCTCAAGCTCGCTGCGCACGCTCTCAGGCTCGGCATAGGAGCCGGCAACGGCACGGGCGTAGTCATCGCCCAAGCGGCTATCGCGAATCTCAGAAATAACGTCGACGGTCGAAATCAGGCCGAACAGGTGCATCGGGTCAACCTCGTAAATCGACTTGGGCGGCTCCATGCCATGCGCCAGTGGGACATTGGCGACCTTGTAGCCCTGATAGGCTAAATACATCGACAGCGGCGTCTTGGATGTACGCGACACACCCAGCAGCACGATATCGGCACCCGACAGATCGTCGCAACCACGACCGTCATCGTGCTCAACGAAATACTCCATGGCCTCGATACGATGGAAATAGCGGTCATCGGTCTTGTGAATCACGCCCGCAACGCACTTGGGCGGCACACCGATGAGCGACGACAGCACGGCAAGCGTCGGGCCGATCAGGTCGACCGAACGGATATGCAGCATACCCAGGTAATCGAGCACGCGGGCGCGAAGCGCCGGATCGACAATGGTATGGAACACGGCGACATCGCGATGGTCGGCATCGACGCGCGGCCCCACAAATGACTTGACCTGCTCCACGGAGGTCACCTTGGGCAGGCGCAAAACGCGAAAAGCCCCTTCATCAAATTGCCCGGACGCCGCAAGCACCACCTCACAAGCGGTATCGCCGAGCGAGTCGGAGATAACGATAACGGTGGGACGAGCGGTGACCGGGCAATCCATGCGGGGCTCCTTTTGCGCTTATGCGCAGGCTGGCTTACTTTTTGCGGGCAAGCTCACCGATGTTGGCAATGCCGGAGAAAACGGCCTCGAAGCGGTTGAGCAGCTTAAGGCGATTATCGCGAAGCTGCTCGTCCTTGTCCATGACCATGACCTCATCGAAGAAACGGTCGATGGGCGCGCGCAGGGCGGCGAGGGCGGCAAATGCGGCCGGGTAGTCCTCGGCAGCAAGGGCGGCATCGACGGCGGTCTGAGCAGCCTCGGAGGCGTCGGCGAGCGCAAGCTCGACCTCGCCCATCAGGCTGCGGTCATACTCCGCACCCAGCTCGGGCTTGGAGATATGCGCGGCGCGGGCATAGGCGGTCGCCAGGTTGTCGAACGTCTCAGCGTCGTTCTTGCGGGCCTCGTCGAGGGCGGCGCAGCGGGCGAAGAAGACGGACGGGGCGATGATGTGCACCGCGGAGACGGCGGCGACGGTATCGGCCGGAATCTTTTCGTCGCGGGCCATGCTCACCAGGCGGCCATGGAAGAAGTCACGAACCTGCTGGGCGACCTCGGCGGCGTCGAACTCAATGCCCTGCTCACTGTAGAGTTCGAGGGCAAAGTCGATGAGCGACGTGGGGTCGATCGGCAGACGATCGCGCAGGATGTTGATAATGCCGATAGCGGCACGACGCAGCGCGTAGGGGTCGGAGGAGCCGGTCGGGGGCTCACCGATGGCAAAGATACCGGCGATGGTATCGAGCTTGTCGGCGCAGGCCACGATGCAGCCAGCGGTGCCCTCGGGCAGCTCGTCACCGGCAAAACGGGGACGATAGTGATCGCGAATAGCATGGGCGACCTCGTCGTTCTCCCCCATCGCGGTCGCGTAATAACCGCCCATCACGCCCTGCTGGCTCGTGAACTCGACGACGGCGTTGGACACCAGGTCTGCCTTGCACAGGTGTGCGGCGCGAGCGGCGTCGGCGGCAAGATGGGCGCCCAGGTGAGCCTCGCGGACGATAGCGAGCGCGAGCTGCTCGATGCGCTCGGACTTGGCGAGCACGCTACCGAGCTTCTCCTGGAAGGCAACCTTGGACAGACGCTCACGGAACTCGTCGAGGGAGATCTTCAGGTCCTCCTCGTAGAAGAACTTAGCGTCGTCCAGACGGGCGCGCACGACGCGCTCGTTACCGTCGATCACTCGCTCGGCATTCTCGGGCTTGCTGTTGGAGACGACCACGAACTCACGCGTCAGCTTGCCCTCGCCGTCATAGATCGGGAAGTAGCGCTGGTTGGTGAGCATGGACTCGCAGATAATCTCGTGCGGGACCTTGAGGAACTCCTCGTCGAAAGTACCGACGAGCACCGTCGGCCACTCGCAGAGGTTAATGACCTCCTCAAAGACCTTCTTGGGCGTATCGACATGGCAGCCGGGGCGAGCGGCCTCGACCTCGGCGATACCGGCAAGGATGACCTCACGACGACGCTCGGCAGAGAGCACGCCGGCGTCCTCGAGCACCTGCTCGTAGACGGCGGGGCTGGCGACAACATGGTCACCAGGGCCCAGAACGCGATGACCACGCGTGGTGTTGCCGCTCGTCACGTCGGCAAACGACACGGGCACGACGTCTTCACCCAGAAGGCAGCAGATCCAACGGACCGGACGCACAAACGTAGCGTGCTCGTGGCCCCAGCGCTGGCTGCGGTAGTTGGGCCACTGCAGGCCGGCGATGGTCTTCTCGCACAGGGCCGTCAGGATCGGGGTAGCCGGCGCGGAAGGAATGTTCTTCTCGGCGAACACATACTCGCGACCGTCGGTGTCCTCGCGACGAACCAGGTCCTCGGCAGCCACACCGCACTTGCGGGCAAAGCCCTGGGCGGCCTTGGTGGCGTTGCCGTCGGCATCAAAGGCAATGTTGGCCGCGGGGCCGCGCTTGACCTCATGGACCTCATCGGTCGCGGTGGCGACGTCGGCAACGAGTGCAGCCAGACGACGCGGGCTCGAGATCACGCGGACCTCGCCGTGGGCCAGACCGGCCTCGTCGAGACCCTTGGCGATCATGGTGCCAAGCTGCTTGACGGCATTGTTCAGCGGTGCGGAGGGCATTTCCTCCGTACCGATCTCAAACAGGAAATCCTTAGCGTCTGCCATGGCTTACGCCACCTCGCCTTCCTGGTCGGCATTCTCGTTGACTCCGGCGACCTCGGCCATATAGGCCTCGCAGCACGCCTTGGCGACGGCGCGGACGCGCAGGATGTAGTTGGCACGCTCGACCGCGGACAGCGCGCCGCGGGCATCGAGCAGGTTGAAGGCATGGCTGCACTTCATGACGCAGTCGTATGCGGGCAGCGGCAGCTTGCGCTCAAGGCAGGAGTGGCACTCGGCCTCGTAGTCGTCAAACTTCTGACGCATCATCTCGACGTTAGCGACCTCAAAGTTGTAGGCGCTAAACTCGCGCTCGTTCTCCAGGAACACGTCGCCATAGGTCATGGGCGTGCCATCGGGCAGATAGCTCCACACCAGGTCGTAGACGGAGTTGACGCCCTGGGCGTACATGGCGATACGCTCCAGACCATAGGTGATCTCGACAGGCACAGGGTCGACCTCGATGCCGCCCACCTGCTGGAAGTACGTAAACTGCGTGACCTCCATGCCGTTGAGCCAGACCTCCCAGCCAAGACCCCAGGCGCCGAGCGTCGGGCTCTCCCAGTCGTCCTCGACAAAACGAACGTCATGGTCGTTGGGGTCCAGACCAATGGCTGCCAGAGAACCCAGGTAAAGCTCCTGGGCGTTGACCGGAGACGGCTTGATGAGCACCTGGAACTGATAGTAGTGCTGCATGCGGTTGGGATTCTCGCCGTAGCGGCCGTCGGCAGGACGGCGGCAAGGCTGCGCATAGCAGGTGCGCCACTCGGCGGGACCGAGCGAGCGCAGCGTGGTCGCGGTGTGGAAGGTACCGGCACCGACCTCGGAGTCATAGGGCTGCATAATGACGCAGCCCTGCTCGCCCCAGTACTGCTGGAGGCGCAGGATGATGTCTTGGAAGGAAAGCGATGAAGCGTTCATGCCTCTAATATCCCCTCGTCGAAACGATTACACGGTTAGGTACTGTACTATAGCGGTTTTTAGTCGATAGCGCCGATGCGGTTGAGCGGCCAGTAGCGCACAAGCGCCACGGCGATCAAATCAGAGCGATCAACGGGACCAAAGTAGCGCGAGTCGGCAGAGTTTTCGCGGTTGTCGCCCATCACCCACACGCACCCGTCGGGAACGGTGTAGGGATAGCTTACCTGAGCGCCGGGAGCTTGGACCGAAAGCGGCCAGCTCATGCCGGTCGTGTAGTCCTCGTCGAGCGCCTGGCCGTCAACGACCACCTTGCCGTCCTGAAGGTCGACCGTCTGGCCGGCCGTGGCAATAACACGCTTGACGAGAACATCGTGCTCGGAGGTACCATCGGGGTTGTGGAACACCACGATATCGCCTTGGTTGACGGGCTGGCCGAGCTCGAGGCTCACTTTTTGCGCCAGGATCTGGTCGCCGATCTCGATCGTGGACTCCATGGAACCGGTAGGCACCACAAAGGGTTCGACCACAAACGAGCGAATCAAGAAGGTAGCGACCAGTGCGATCGCGACGACCACGATCCACTCAAACGCACCCTTTAGCACGGAATGCTGCGATGGAACCATTCTCACTCCTCGCTTAGCGAATACGACGCGTCCAGAATCTCCTGCGCGTATGCGCGCTCCTCGGGCGTAAGCCGCGCCGTCTCAATCAGGTCGGGACGCCAACGGCAGGTGCGCTCGATGGCATTCTTGCGGCGCCAGGCGTCAACCTTGGCATGGTCGCCGCTCACGAGCACCGGCGGCACGCCCTCACCGTTGAACTCGGCGGGACGGGTGTACTGCGCGTACTCGAGCAGGCCACCGTCCTCGGCAGTCGAGAACGACTCATCGACGTTGCTCATCTCGTCACCAAGGGCGCCGGGAATCAGACGTACGACGGCGTCGGCAACGACCATGGCGGGCAGCTCGCCGCCCGTAAGCACGTAGTCGCCGATCGACAGGCGCTCGTCGGCATACGCATACGCGCGCTCATCGACGCCCTCATAGCGACTGCACACAAACAACAGGCGCTCGCTTTTGAGCAGGCGCTCGGCCACATGCTGCGTAAAGGGCTCGCCGCAGGGCGTAAAGAACACCACGGTGGGCTTGGGACCCTCGGAGCCAATAGCCTCGATGGCCTCGGCGATGGGCTCGACCTTCATGAGCATGCCCTGCCCGCCGCCGTACGGCTCGTCATCAACGGTACGATGACGGTCGTGCGTCCAGTCACGCAGGTTATAGGCCTTAAAATCAAAAAGGCCGGCCTTGCGGGCGCGGCCCAAGATCGATGTGGACATGACGGGCTCAAACATCTCGGGAAAGACCGAAAGGGTCTCGATCAGCATGTTTTCCTCCCTACTTGTCCATATCGATCAGGCCGTCCATAACGTGGACGGAAATTGTTCCTGTGTCGGGAAGATCAAGCACAACCTGCTCGATCACGGGAATCAGCACCTCGCCGTACCGATCACCCTCGACAACCCAAACATCGTTAGCGGGCGTCGACATGATCTCGACGATCGTGCCGAGTGAACCGAAGCGCTCGTCGACCACCTCGCGACCCATCAGGTCGGTATAGGCGGCGTCGAGTGAATCGAGCTCAAAATCGTCACGATTTGCCAACACATAGCATCCCGTGATGCCCTCGGCGGCCGTCAAGTCGTCAATGCCCTCAAACGAGACCAGATCGCCATCGCCCGTATCGGTGACGGACACGACCGTGCAAAAGCGGTCGCGCTTGAGCGCCGGCGGCGTCAGGGCGACGCGCATACCCGGCTCTAATACAGAAGGAAGCCCCCGCAGCGGCTGCGCGAGGACCTCCCCCTTCCTTCCGTGCGGCTTGACCACACGGGCGATGTTTTTGTACTGGGACCTCAAGGTCCTAGCCCAGAACCTCTACCTCGACAGCAGTGTCGAGGCGAGCGGCCAGTGCACGGGCGAGCGTGCGAATGGCCTTGATGGTACGGCCACGACGGCCGATGACCTTAGCGACGTCATCCTCGGCGACAGAAACCTCGATCGTAGAGGCGTCGTCACCATCGATGACCTCAAGGCTCACGGAATCCGGGTCGTCGACGATCTGAACAACGAGATATTCGACGAGATCGGCGATGCGATCTGAGAGCATTGCCTCACCCTCGAGCTGTGCAGCGTCAACCTCAGGCACGATTTACTCCTCGGCGCCCTCAGCGGCCTCAGCGGCAGCCTTAGCGGCCTCGGCCTCTTTGGCGAGCTGCTTCTTGGACTTCTTGACGACGGTCTCGGTCTTCTCGCCCTCGTTGGCGGCCTTGACCAGAGCAGCGACAGCGTCGGTGAGCTGAGCGCCCTTGGACTGCCAGTCAGCGATCTTCTCGAGATCGAGGTTGATGGTCTTGGGGGCGGTCATCGGGTTGTAGCGGCCAACCTCCTCGATGATACGACCGTCACGCGGGGCGCGGGAATCGGCGACGACGACACGGTAGTACGGACGCTTCTTAGCGCCGTGACGAGCAAGGCGAATCTTGACTGCCAAAGGAAACTCCTCCAACCAAGCAGCTTTAGGCTGCAACTACAAACAAACAGTTGAACATAATACGCCATCGACGCGGGCAGGTGAAGTCCGTGAGACCAACTTCTTCGGTGTAGTCGAGGGCAAATCCATATCTTAGACAAGAATTCGCGATTTGCAAGCACATCCACGCACCCCACATGAGCTGCGCGGTATACTCATGACATGGAAAGACGCGAACATACATACGGTTATGAGGATGCCATGGGCGTCACACCGCCTCCCTGGACGGGTCCGGCGGTGGGCCTCATGGACCTCGATGCGTTTTTTGCGAGCGTGGAGATGCTCGATCATCCCGAATGGCGCGGAAAGCCGCTCATCGTGGGCGGAGACGCCGATTCGCGTGGCGTCGTGTCCACCTGTTCTTACGAGGCGCGTCGCTTTGGCGTGCACTCTGCCATGGCCTCGGCCGAGGCGCGGCGCTTGTGCCCGCAAGCCATTTGGACGCACGGGCACTTTGATCGCTACCGCGAGGTGAGCGCGCAGGTCATGGCGATTCTCGCCGACGAGACCCCGCGCGTTGAGCGCGTATCCATCGACGAAGCCTTTATCGATATCACACCGGGTCGCTTTGCGCCCGAAGACCCGCTGCTGGTTGCGCGGCGTATAAGCGACCGCGTGACAGCGCTGGGATTGACGTGCTCCATTGGTGTGGGCTGCAACAAGACGGTCGCAAAGATCGCAAGCGAGCGGGATAAGCCGTTTGGGTTGACCATCGTGCGCCCCGGAACCGAGCAGCGCTTTTTGGCCGCGCTGCCGGTATCTGCCATGAGCGGCATCGGGCGCTCGGCCGAGGAGCGACTGCGCCGCATGCGCATCTACACCCTCGGCGAGCTATCACGTGCACCGGAATCCACCTTGGCCTCTATTTTTGGCGTCAACGGCGAACGCATGCGCCAGCGTGCGCTGGGACTCGAAATATCCGAAGTCACGAGTCTCGATGAAGAGCGCGAGGTCAAGTCGGTGAGCAATGAACGCACCTTTGCAAAAGATTTAACTGAGCGTGGGGACATCGAAGCGGCGATTGCGCTGTTGGGCGAGTCAGTGGGACGCCGCCTGCGCCGTCAGGGACTAACGGGCGCCACGGTGACGCTCAAGCTCAAGTATTCGTACGGTAGCGGACGCACGGCACAGCGCCGACTTCCCCACCCCACCGACGACGAGAATATCTTTGTGGCGGTTGCGCTCGAACTGCTCGACAACATCTGGCAAGAAGGCATGCATGTTCGCTTAGCAGGCATCGGCATGAGCGACTTTGACCATCAGGGCGGCATCCAGACCGACTTGTTCTGCGAAGTCGACGACCGCGGAGCCCAATCCAGCGAACGCCGCGAGCTCTCCGTCGCGATCGACGCCGTCCGAGACAAATTCGGCGACACCGCCCTATCCTTCGGCCGCCAATCCCGCTTCAACGATTAATCGCCTTTGGGCAAAAAGAAAGCCGGGCAGGTACGGAAAACCGCAACCGCCCGGCGAAATGCGCGAGGCTAGCTAAAAAGCCCCGTATCAAATGAGCTGCTAGAGGAGGTCGAGGGGAAGCTGGGGGGCGTCACCCCAGAGCTTTTCTAGGCGGTAGAATTCGCGCGCCTCGGGAGTAAAGACATGGACGACGACCGAGCCGTAGTCCATGAGCATCCAGGTCTTCTGCTCGCGGCCCTCGATGGAGAACGGATGCTCGCCGCAAGCCTCGGCGACCTTCTCCTCGATCTCATCGACGATCGAATCGACCTGGCGGTTGTTGGTACCGGTGGCAATCACAAAGTAGTCGCACACATCGGAAAGCTCGGTCAGGTCGAGCACCTGCACGTCCTCGCCCTTCTTGTCGTAGGCGGCCTGCGCGGCGGCGCGGGCGACATCCTCGGCGGCGACACCGCTCGCGGACAGCGAGGCGGCGGTACGGTCGGACGTGGCGGCGAAGCTCTTGTGCTCCACACCTTCAAGAATCTGCTCGTCAGTCATGGTCTCGTCGGCCATGGAATACCTCTTTCTGGACACACCCGAGCTAGCGCAACTGGGCGTAATGGTTGTAAATCGTAATAGCCGTGGGATAAAGATAGCGCCCGGACTGGATCACATAGACCAGACCCTGCGCAAAACAGGAGAAGAACAAGTCGTCGAGCGAGGACTTCCCCACCATCTTGCGCAGCGCATGGGCATAGTCGCCGTGGCGGTTGGGCTCGATGGCATCGGCCACAAAGACCACCATATCGAGCGGCGTCATGTCGCAGGCACCCACGGTGTGACGGTCGACAGCCTGGAAAACGGCCGGCGACAGCTCGGGGAAAAGTTGCGGAAGCTCATAGGCGGCAACAGGGCCATGCAAAAGCGGCGTCGCGGCGGAAGGAGAGCCGGCAACCTTGATGCCATAGTGAAGCGCGCGGGCCACGAGCTCGTCATCGGAAAGCACCTTGTCCCAGTCGTGAATTAAGCCGGCGGCAGCGGCATCAAAGCGGTCAACGCCGTAGACCTCGGCCAGATGAAGTGCGGTCTCGGCAACACCCAGCGAATGCACATAGCGCTTGCGCTTATCTTTCATGCGAACATCAAGCAGCTCTTGAATGCGCTTGAGCAGCGCGCGCTCATCGCCCTCAAACTGATCCTCTACCGACAACGTAGCCCCCATCACTCAAAATCTTCTTGACCCAGATCGACATACAAACTGCGCTTGCGAATGTAGCCGAGCACAGACTCGCTCGTAAGATAGCGCACGCTCATGCCGCGGGCAACTCGCTTACGAATGTTCGTCGAGCTGATCGCCAGCGCCGGAATCTGAATATAGCGCACATCGAACGGCAGCCCCGACTCTTTGATTCGGGCACGCGCCGTATCGATATCAAAACCCGGTCGCGTCGCCGCAATAAAGGTAGCAAGCTCAGCGATTCGCTCGGCATCATGCCAGGTCACAATATCGATAATCGCGTCGGCGCCCGTAATAAAGTAGAGCTTTACCTGCGGCGGGTAAAAGTCGCGAAGGGCATGAAGCGTATCGGCCGTATAGGTTACGCCCGGACGGTCAATCTCGAACCGGCTCGCCAAAAAGGCCGGGTTCGCGGCGGTGGCGAGGACCGTCATGGCATAACGGTCCTCGGCAGGCGTCACCGGCTTGTCAAGCTTAAAGGCAGGAGAGCCCGCCGGCATAAAGAGCACAGCGTCCAAGTCGAGCGACTCGCGCGCCTGCTCGGCAGTCACCAGGTGCCCGTAATGAATCGGGTCGAATGTGCCGCCCATAATGCCAAGCCGAAACTCTTTGCCCTCTTTTATGGGCAGCTCGGGCAAACCGATTCCACCGCGCAGCGACATGGCTTACTCGCCCTCCGAGGTCTCGGCATCGTCCGCGGCATCCGCCGCATCGACAACCTCGACGCCCTCATCCGCAGCGTCGGCCACGTCAATGGCCTCAACGGCAACGTCCTCGCCAGCGTCCTCGAGCTCCTCGTACTCCGAGAAGTCCTCAGCGCCCTCAAAGTCAAAGGCGCGCTGGCAAATGCGGACCTCGTCGCCCGCATGGCAACCGGCCTTCTCGAGCGCGTCGTCAACACCCATACGCGCAAACTTGTGCTGCAGGTAGATGACGGCTTCCTCGTTTTCCCAGTCGGTCTGGATGACCATGCGCTCGATGGCACGACCGACCACACGGAAGGCACCGGGCTCTTCCTGGACAATGCGGAAACGCTTCTCGCGCTGCAGACGGCGGCGCTCCCACTCCTCGTCGCGAAGATCGACAGGCTCATCGGAGACCGCCAGCTCGGCGCGCAGCTTAGCCACCTGCTCGCCCACGGCAAGCATCAGCGTGTTGAGGCCGGCGCCCGTCACGGCGGACACGGCAAAGAACATATGTCCATCGTCGAGCGCGGCGCGCTTAAGGTCGGCAATCTTGTCGGCCGTGCCCGGCGCATCGCACTTGTTGGCGACAACGACCTGCGGACGCTCCGAAAGCTCGGCGCCATACTGCTCGAGCTCGCGGTTGATGATGTGGTAATCCTCAACCGGATCGCGATCCTCAAAACCGCCCGTCATGTCGACGACATGCATAATCAGGGCCGTACGCTCAATGTGGCGCAGGAACTGGTGACCCAGGCCCTTGCCCTCGCTCGCACCCTCGATGAGACCGGGGACATCGGCAACAACGTAAGAATACTCGCCGGCACGCACCATGCCCAGATTGGGCACGAGTGTGGTAAACGGATAGTCAGCGATCTTGGGACGGGCGGCACTCATGCGCGCAATGAGCGAGGACTTACCCACCGAGGGAAAGCCCACGAGCGCGGCATCGGCCATAAGCTTCATCTCAAGCTCAATCCAGTGCTCCTCGGCCGGTTCGCCCAGCTGAGCGAACGCGGGCGCGCGGCGCACCGACGTCACAAAGTGCGTGTTGCCCAGGCCACCGGCACCGCCGGGCGCCACGACAACGCGCTCGCCATCGTGCACCAGGTCAGCAATCTCGAACATCGGGGTCTGCGTCTCGGGGTCGAGCTCGCGCACCACGGTGCCCATGGGAACCTTCAGGATCAGGTCCTCGCCGCTCTTGCCGTTACGACGGGCACCCTGCCCGTGCGTGCCGCGTTCGGCGCGGAAGTGATGCTTAAAGCGGTAATCGATCAGCGAAGACAGCTGAGCATCAGCCTGGATGACGACATTGCCGCCACGACCGCCGTCGCCGCCATCGGGGCCGCCCTTGGGGACAAATGCCTCGCGCCTAAACGACATGCATCCGGCTCCGCCGTCGCCGCCGCACACGTTAATGCGGCTGATATCGGTGAACTGTGACAACAGAATCGCCTCCTACAAAAAAGAGGGAGACCCTTGAATCCAAAAACTCAAGTGCCTCCCACATATGTGCTCTATGAAGGGTAAATTACGCGTTCGCGAGCGGGCGTACGCTGACCCTGTGCTTGATACCCTTGTGGAACTCAACGGTACCGTCGACCAGCGCGAACAGCGTGTCGTCCTTGCCACGGCCAACGTTCTCACCCGGGTGGATGTGCGTGCCGTGCTGACGGACGAGAATCGTGCCCGTGGTTACCGTCTGGCCGGCATAGCGCTTCGTGCCAAGGCGCTGACCGCGGGAGTCACGGCCATTACGGGAGGAGCCGAGTCCTTTTTTGTGTGCCATTGTGTATACCTACTCTTTCGTTACGAGTGTAATCTACTCGGCGACGGGAGCCTCGGCAACAGCCTCAGCCTCTGCCTTGACAGCCTTCTTGGCGCGGGAGGTAGCCTGAACCTTCACGATCTTCAGCTTGGTGAGCTGCTGACGGTGACCCTTCAGACGACGATAGCGCTTACGCTTGTGGAACTTGAAGACCAGCTGCTTCTCGCCCTTGAACTGCTCAACGATCTGAGCGGTAACCTTGGCCTTGGCCAGCTTGTCGGGATCAGTGACGATCTTCTTACCATCGTTGAGGAAGATAACCGGCAGGGTGATCTTATCGCCCTCATTGCCCTCGATCTTCTCGACGGTGATGACATCGTCGGTGGCGACCTTGTACTGCTTGCCGCCCGTGTTAACGATTGCGTACATGTTTACTTGCCCTTCATGCATCAGTTAGTGCAACAGCCGAATATAGTAGCAGGCGATAATACCCCCGTCAACGAGTATGTGGAGCAAATCCACAAGTTCGCACAGGTATGGGGCTGACGAGTCGGCCCTCGTCGTCCTCGCATGCTTGATTCTGACGCTCGACATCGTAGGAGCAGATGGTCACGAGGTCTTGCATACCGGTGGAAACAATAGGTGCATCGACGCCCGGGGTCAAGCCCTGCAACAAAACATCAGCGGCAGAAAGCAAAATTTCCGGACGCATGGACCCCTCGTTGTCGGCATGGGTGTCGAGCATGAGCACCAGATGGTCCGGGCGCTCCCCTGCCGTGAGCTCATAGCCAACGAGCGTGTGATCCAAATCCAAGCGCTTGCTCTTTTTGCCGCGCGCGTAGTCGATGCCATGATCCGCGCGCAGCGTGTCGATCGCACGACGCACCTCGTCGGCGCTTACGGGCGCCTCGGGATCCAGGTGTAAGTCGATGCGATACGACAGGCGCGTGAGCTGCGCCGTCAATGCCGGCGTGCGCACGTCGATGTACGCCGCCTCGATGGGCGCCAGATCGGCCGGAGACGCCGCAGCCAGGCGCTCAAACGCCTCGTCGAGCGCCACGAACTCGGTCATAAACAGGTCATACCACTCGCAGGTCGACGACGTACCAACCGGTAGCGCCGAAGAGAAGCCCACGCGCATGTGCGGAGAGAAGCCCTGCGTGACGGCATAGGGAAGTCCCGCACGGCGCACGATGCGCTCAATGGTATGGATCACTTCGAGATGGCCCAGGTACTTAAGGCGATCGCGCTTGCCATAGCGAACACGAAGTCTAAAGAGCGTGGGGTTGTCGGTCAGGCGCTCACTCATGCGCGATCACCCATCAATACATTCTTGGCGTGGAGCGTGGGGCAGATCCCGCAGCCGGTGCACGACGTACGGGTGCAGTCGGGAGTCGTGACGCCCTCGAGCGAGCGACGGTACTCGCGCTCGAGGAAACCGCGCGTACAGCCGGGGCTCACATGCTCCCACGGCAGGCGCCAGTCCAACTCGTAGGGCAGGTGCACGAGCTCATTGAGGTCGATGCCGTTTTTGGCAGCAGCCTCCTTCCAGTTATCGAGCGAGAAATGCTCTACCCAGGCGTCAAAGCGAGAGCCCGAGCGCCAAGCATCGATGATGACGGGCGTCATGTCGCGACCGGCGCGGGACAGCGCGGCCTCGATGAGCGAAGTCTCGGCATCGTGGTAATGCACGCGGACGGCACGGTTGCGAACGCTCGTGATAAGCAGCTTCTGGCGACGCTTGACGTCGTCGTAGTCGAGCTGCGGGCACCACTGGAACGGCGTGGCGGCCTTGGGGATAAAGACCGAAACCGAGATGGACACCGAGATCGAGCCGCGACGAGCCTTGGGCACCACGGAACGACCGAGCTCCAGCACGTGATCGGCCAGATTGGCGATGGCCACGATGTCCTCGTCGCGCTCGCCGGGAAGGCCCATCATAAAGTAGAGCTTCATGCGGTTCCAGCCGGCCTCGAAGGCCGCCTTGGCCGCACGGTCCAGGTCCTCCTCGGTCACGTTCTTGTTAATGATGTCGCGCATGCGCTGGCTGCCGGCCTCGGGCGCGAACGTCAGTCCGCCCTTCTTTTCGCCGGCGACCGACTCGGCCATATCCACGCCAAACGAATCCAGGCGCTGCGACGGAATAGACACGCGAATACCCGTATCCTCCAGGCGACGGTTGAGCCTGCCGAGCACGTCGCGAATGCAGGAGTGGTCGGTCGTGGAGAGCGAGGTCAGCGACACCTCGTCATAGCCAGTCTTTTCCAGACCCTGAATCACCGACGAGACAATCTGGTCGGCCGAGCGCTCGCGCACCGGGCGATACGTCATGCCAGCCTGGCAAAAACGACAGCCGCGGGCGCAGCCGCGCAGGATCTCGATAGACAGGCGGTCGTGGACCAGCTGCGCATAGGGCACGCACGACTGCGACAGCGGATTCGTGGCGCCGAAATCCTCGACGACGCGCTTGTAGACCACGGTCGGCGCATCCTTGCCCTCACGCGGCACGGTGTAGCCATGCGGCGAGCAGGGCTCGTCGTGACGAACCTCATAGAGCGACGGCACGTAGTTGCCACCAATGGATGCAAGCTGCTCAACAATCTGCGCGCGCGGGACTCCTTCGTCACGCAGGCGACGATGCAGCTGACAGGTCTCGAGCAGCGATTCCTCGCCCTCACCGATGAGGATGACATCGAAGAAGGCCGCGTACGGCTCGGGGTTGTACACCGAGGGGCCGCCGGCGATGATGATGGGGTCGTCTTCGCCTCGGTCGGCCGCTAACAGCGGAATGCCAGCGAGGTCGAGTGCCTCGAGGAAGTTCGTCACCGCCATCTCGTGCGGCACATGCAGACCGACGATATCAAACGAAGCGACCGGCGCTGCACCCTCGAGCGACAGCAGCGGAATACCCGCCTCGCGCATGGCGTCACCCATATCGGGCCACGGCACATAGCCACGCTCACAGGAGATGCCCTCGGCCTGGTTAAGGATGTTGTAGAGGATGGCGATGCCCTGGTTGGGCAGACCAACCTCGTACACATCCGGGTAGATCAGGCAGCAATGGTAGTCGGCATCGGCTTTGGAAAGCGTGCCCCACTCGTGATCGATATAGCGACTCGGCTTCTCGACCTTGGCGAGCAACGGCTCAATTAAATGAAAACAATCTTGGTATGCAACGCGCAACGGAAAACCCCTAAGCAGCGAGATCTGATGCGTCCTGATAGGACGCCATAGGACGGGTAGCGCCCGCGACCGTGGTCACCAGATCGCGAACGCGGGAGAACGTGGCAGTGACCACCTCGTTGGCACGGCTGTAGTCGACATCGCGCTCGTAGAGCGAAACGAGCGCACGGCCCATGCCATAGGTGCCCGCGGCAGCAGTGAGCGCCTTGACGGCAAACCCAATATGCGGCGTCTGCTTGACGAGCGCGCGGGTGACCGCGCGGATCACAAGACCGCCGGCAAGCACGCCCGCGACCTCGTAGCCGCGCTCGGGCTTAATACCGCGTCCAAAGACGGCAGCGAGCTCAAAGAGCATGCCCACCTGCGACAGCGCCATAACGGGATAATCGGCGCCCGGCAAAAACACCAGCGCACCGGTCGCCATATTGGTGAGCGCGCACGAGGTGATGATACGATTGGCCGCCGCGATGCGCATGAAGGCAAAGTTCGCCGCAAAAGCCGTTTCCTTGTCGGTGCGATCGAGAATCCAGCGGGCAAGCGTCTCGAGCAGATACGTCTTATCGGTTGCCGCTACCACGCCGAGCATGGGCGTGGACTCCTCGATAAACGGCACCTCCACAGCAGACTCGGCAAGCACGCACACGGGCGCGCCGGCGATCACGAGCTCCTGCACGGCACTCTCCAAGCGGTCGGAACCACACGAGAGCACCAGCACCACATCGGTATCGGTCTTTGGAGCAATTCGCTCCTCCCCCAGACGCTCGACGCGCACAATACCCGAGGTCGTCTGCGGCACAAAGGCGTCACGCACCGTCTCGGCAAGAAAGCGCGAGGCGGACGAATCCAGATAGACCGAGACGCGCACCGGCGTATCGGAATCCTTCTTAACGGACGCGCCCATCTTAAAAGCGCGGGTCAGCTTATCTACGGGAATTTTCATAGCAAACCCCTCCAGCGGTTACGCGGCGCCCGAACGATGCCGCCATATGGATTGTACGATACCCACCGTCAGCAGCTGAATCATCATCGAAGACGAACCGAAGCTAATAAACGGTAGCGGAATACCGGTAATCGGCATCATGCCGATGCACATGCCGATGTTTTCGAAGGTCTGGAACGCCCACATGCCGACGATACCTACGCATGATAAGCGTAGGAACAGAGACTCGCACTTAAAAGCAACGCGGATCGTCGAGAAGATGAGCAGTACGTACAAGCACAGCAGCAAAAAGGAGCCGCAAAAGCCAAAGGTCTCGGACAGAAAGGCGAAGACGAAGTCGGTGTGGAACTCAGGCAGAAAGCCGCCGGCCGACTGCGTCGCATGGCCCAAACCCTTACCAAAGAAGCCACCCGAGCCAACGGCGATAAGCGACTGCTGCAGGTTGTAGGCATCGTCCGAATCGGCATTATCGGGGTCGATAAAGACCGTCAGACGGTTCATCTGATACTGCTTGATAAGCACATCGTGGCCGAGCAACGAATCAAAGACCGAATCGAGCGCCAGGACGAGGGCCACCAGGCCCACGAGCAGGGCCAGGGTCGACAGCACCCATTCGCGGCGTGCACCACTCATACAAATGACGATGGCGCCCGAAACCAGCACGACAAGGCCCGAGCCCAGGTCGCCCATGGCGACGACGGCCAAAAACGGAATGGACAACATGCCGCAGAGCTTGACGTAGTCGCGAACGGTATCGATGCGACCGTTATACTGCGAGCCAAGCGTAGCAATAAAGAAGATGGTGATGAGCTTGGCAAGCTCAACCGGCTGGAATGTCAAGCCGATACCGGGAATCTTGATCCAGCCCGTCATGCCCAGACCGCCCGTATAGGACAGACCCGGAATCTTGGGCGAGAGGATCACGATCAGGTCGATGACGAGCAACGCCGTCGAGAAATTGGAAATACCGCGCAGGTCGGAGCGCCAGACCAGCACCGCCAGCACCGTGCCGATGCCAATTCCCAGCAGATGGCGTGAGAACGAAGCATCGGCCTTAAACTGCGAAGCCGACCAGATAATGATGGCACCGTAGGCGACGAGCGCCACTGTAGCCACGAGCACACCGATATGGACCTTTTGGCGAAACGTGCCGCGCGAGGCCGAAAGTTGCTTGTTGACGCGGTCCAGGCTGCTGCGAGAGCCGGTCTTGGTTGAACGGAACAGATCCGCCGGAGAAAAATCCATCGCAACCTCCTATCGAACCGAAGAATCGCCCGAGGCCGAAGAGGTATCGGGCTCGCCATAAATCACGCCGAGCACGTCGCGCACGACATGCATCGCGGTATCTGAGCCACCGCCGCCCTGCTCCAGGACGGTAGCGATGACATACTTGGGGTCATCGGCCGGTGCATAGGCGCAGAACCACGCGTATTCATCCTCGCCACTTTTCTCGCCCGTGCCCGACTTGCCGTATACCTGCGGCGTCAGGGTGCCAAAGTGAGCCGCCAGGGACGTCGATGCCGTGTAAATCACGTCGTGCATGCCGTTGCGAACAAGAGCCAAATCCGAATCGCTGTTGATCTTGGCCTCCAGGCGCTTCTTCTTGCCCTTGCCGTTGTACTTATAGGCATCGCCGTCGCCATCGCGCGACACGGCAGACAAAAACACGTGAGGCACGTACTGTTTGCCGCCGTTGGCAAGACCCATATAGGCACACGCCATCTGCAGGGGCGTCACCAGGATGTCGCCCTGACCGATGGCAATGTTGGTCATATCGCCGGCATTCCACTTGCGGTCCTCGGCAGATGCGTCGGTGAAGTACGACTCTTTCCACTCGGCATCGGGAATACGGCCCGCGCCCTCACTCGGCAGATCGATACCGCAGGTCTTGCCTAGACCCCAGCGACGAAAGACCTCCTGCAGACCCTCGGGATGTTGCTCGTCATAAAAGAACGCCTTGCCCATGTCGTAGAAGACAGGGTCGCACGAGTTGGCGATACCCGACTGCAGCGTCATGGTGCCGTGGCCGGAATGCAGCCAGCAGTACTTGCCCCACGACTTGCCCAGACCCGTCCAATAACCCGTGCAGTTGGTCGTCTGCCCCGACGTGTAGGTTCCAAACTCAAGACCGGCCAGTGCCGAGAGCGGCTTGATGGTCGAGGCCGACATGTACTGTCCGCTAATGGCGCGGTTGAGCAGCGGGTGGGAACCCTTGTCATCATTGAGCTCGGTCCACACGTCATTTGAGACGCCGCCAATAAAGACGGACGGATCGAACTTGGGCTGGCTCGCCATGCCCAGGATCTCGCCATTGTTGGGATCGAGACACACTACAGCGCCGTTGCCGGCATTGCTGTAGCCAGTGGTCTTGGCAAGCTCGATAGCGCTCGCCAGCGCCGTCTCGCAGGCCTGCTGGATCTTAAGGTCGAGCGTGAGCTTAATGTCAGAGCCGGCCTTCGCGGGCACGGCGCCGGCCTGACCGGTCACATTGCCCGAGGCATCGACCTTGACGGTCTGCTCACCACGAATACCCTGCAGCAGGTTTTCGTAGTAGCTCTCAACGCCCGCCTGGCCCACGATATCGCCCGACTGGTACGTAATCTTGCCAGCAGAAGCATCATCATCGCCAGAGGTTTTCTTATTCTGGGCCTCGAGCTGCTCGGAGGTAATGGTGCCGGTATAGCCCAAGATATGGCATGCCGTCTCGCCATATGGATACTGGCGCTCGGTACGCTCGGCAATCTTGACGCCCGGGAACTCGCCGGCATGCTCCTGAATATAGGCAACCGTGGAGCGACGGACGTCCGTCGCGATGGTATGCAGGCTCTGAGCGCCCTCTGTATTGTCCTGAATATTACGAAGGACCGCCACGTAAGGCATTCCAAGCACGTTGGCAAGATGGCGAACCAGAACCTCATCCTCGGCAAGGTCGCGGTAGGCCACGACAGCAAGTGAGGGACGGTTCTGGACAAGCGCCACGCCATTGCGGTCGAGGATGCGACCGCGCACAGCGGGTGTTGTAACGGTGCGAGTCTGATTACTATTGGCCTGCTTCTCGTAATAGTCCGATGAGACCATCTGCATGCCCCACAGCTTGACGGCAAGCGCCGCAAACATCGCGCCCACACCCGTGGTGAGGATGGAAAAGCGGCCCTTAAAGGCGGTCGACGCGGTATTGCCCTCGCCCTCGGTGGCGCGCGGGGCCGTTCCATGCTGCGTATCGTAGGTAAAACGGGAATCGCCACGACGCATGACGACCAGCGCGACCACGATGGCCACAACCAGCACGATACCGGCGATAATAACCGTCATCTGGGAAGACATCTACGGGCCTCCCTATTTGAGCTTGCGGGTCTTGGGCTTAAAGCGCATACCCGTCTGGCGTCCGCCACGTGCGGAGAATCCATAGCCGGACTGCGGCACGACGCCGGACATCAAAAACGGAATGGCAACCAGACCCGTCAGGATCGAAGACGGCAACGCATGCCCAAAGATCGCCACGACAAAGCTCGTCTCCAAACCCATAAACAGCAAGATGATGCTGTAGATCACATTAATGACGAGCGCAAAGGCGCCCACGGTGATGCCGCGCGCACTCGGAGTACCGCCCGTCTGACCGACGGCGCTGTGCACCAGGGCAAAAGAGCCCACGGTCAGCAGGAGCGACATAACGCCCACCGGCACGGCAGCGGACAGGTCATAAAACAAGCCGCTGCAAAAACCGCACACGACGGCACGGGTCGGGTCGCCCGAGAACACGCTTAGGCACACCAGGATAATCATGAAGTTGACGCGACCGCCCGCAATGGAGATCTGCGGTGCCAGGCCTGCCTGCAGCAGCACGCACACGATGGCGGCGATCACAAACGTACGGGAGCTCATCCCCTGCTCGTGTAGATCCATGGACATGCCCCCTATTCGCTCGAGCCAGAATCGGTCGTCTCGGACGTGTCGGAACTGTCATCCGAGCTCTCGTCCTTCGTCTTGGTCGCAGCGTCGCGCGACGTTCCCTGCGGCGTGCTGTTGGCCGTACTCACGTCCTCATCCGAGGCCGATTGTTCGTCGGTCAGCGAGGTGATGACCAGCACTTCCTCGTTGTTCTCGGCCGTGGTCTGAGCGCGCACCACAATGGTGTAGTACACGTCGTTTGCCGATTTCTCAACCGACGAGACGGTGCCGAGCGGTAGACCCTTGGGGAACACGCCACCGATGCCCGAGGTCACGATGATGTCGCCAACCTTAACATCGGAGTCGACGCTCACGTACTCAAGACGCAGCGTGCCGTCAGCCTGACCCTGCAGCATGCCCTGGGCGCGCGTGTCCTGCACCATGGCGGATACGCCGGAGTTCTCGTCGCCAATCAGGCGCACGGTGGACGTTTTGGCCGAGACTTCGATGATCTGGCCGATAACACCGGCCGAACTCGTCACAGGCATGTTGATGGTAAGCCCGTCGGCAGAACCCTTATCAATCGTGACGGTCGAGGTCCAGGCATCGCCCGAGGCACCAACGATACGAGCTGCGGTCGATTTGAGGTTGTAGGTCGACTGCAGGCCGACCAGCCCCTCCAGACGCTCAGCGGTCTTTTGAGCCTCAGAAAGCTCGGCGACCTTAGAGGTCAGCTCCTCATTTTGCTTCTTGAGCTCGTCGAGCGTGTCCTGCGACGCCGTTAGGTTAGAGAACACGTTGCCAATCGCATTGAAGGGAGCCGCCACAGCCGAGCCCACAAAGCGCACCGGAGAGGTAATCGTCGTTACGCCCGAACGCACGGCATGAATCGGCCCTGCCTCGCCCTCGCGGATGTAAAACGTGAGCAGCAACACCGAAATCAGGCTGAAAACAATCAACGGGCGCATACCCGTTGATTGTCGCTTGGTATTCAGATTTGTGGAGAAACCCGAAGATCGTGCCAAATGGAATCCACCTTTTGGAAATTAAGCATTGGTCTGGACGAAGCCGCCATCAAACGCATTGGCCTCGAGCACGCGGGCGCAGCCGTTAACGACATTATCGAGCGCCGTGGGGCTGACGTTGACCGAAACACCGGTCTCATCGCGCAGGCGCACGTCGAGACCGCGCAGCAGCGCACCGCCACCGGTCAGCAAAATGCCGTAGTACATAAGGTCCGAGGCAAGATCGGGAGGCGTAGCGTCGAGTGCGTCCTTGACGGCCTTGGCCATCTCGTCGAGTGGCTTGTTGAGTGCGCGACGAATCTCCTCGCTCTCGATGCGCACGGTCTTGGGCAGACCGGTGATCACGTCGCGGCCGTTGACCTCGACGTCGAGCTCGTCCTTGAGCGGCACGGCGGAACCGACCTTGATCTTGATGTCCTCTGCCGTACGCTCGCCGATGGCCAGGTTGTAGGCATCGCGAACGTGCGTGAGGATGGCCTGGTCGAACTCGTCACCGGCAATACGGATGGACTGCGAGACGACGATGCCGCCCATAGCGATAACAGCGACCTCGGTGGTACCGCCACCGATGTCGATGACCATGGAGCCGGTGGGTTCCTCGACGGGCAGGTCGGCGCCGATAGCGGCGGCCATAGGCTCTTCGATCAGATAGGCCTGGCGGGCACCGGCCTGGATCGTGGCCTCAAAGACAGCTCGCTTCTCGACCGACGTGACGCCGGAAGGAACGCAGACGACAACGCGCGGACGCGGGGTCCACGGATAGCGCTTCTCAGACGCCTTGTCGATAAAGTAGCGAAGCATGGCCTCGGTAACATCGAAGTCGGCGATGACGCCGTCCTTCAGGGGACGAACGGCCACGATGTTGCCGGGCGTACGGCCGAGCATGCGCTTTGCCTCGATACCGACCGCCAGGATGCGCTCGTCGTTCTTGTCGATGGCGACAACAGAGGGCTCGCGAATGACGATGCCCTTGCCGCGCACGGAGACAAGCGTATTTGCGGTGCCGAGGTCGATGGCAAGATCGCCCGCATAGCTACCGAAGAACATATCCATCAAAGAAAACAACGCAACTCCTGATGTGTTGGATGATTGCTGGAAAACTACTAGCTCATCATACTAGCGCAAGCCCGGCACCTCACTTGCGGTGAAGCGCCGGGCAAAGCTAAATCCCATAAGGTCACTACTGGTTGTCAGCAGCCGAGAAATCCATATCGAGCGAAGAAACGGCCCAGCCGATATGGTTGTCGGAGCGCACAAATTTGACGGTGTACTCCTGCACGCCGCCCTTGGACAGCGATGCCTTCACCTTGGCGGTCGTCTCGGTCATGGACTGATCCATGCCCTCGACGGACACGGTGGCACCCTGCGGAATCGAGGAGATGATCATCGACTTAGCGTCCTCGGACAGGCTCGAGGCCAGGCAAGACTCGGCCTTTGCGGCGTCACCGTCGCCGGCAGCCTGGAACAGATCGGTAACGACAGACTCCTGAGACGGGAAGCCAAAGCCGCGCGTGTAGGCAAAGCCCAGACCGCCCGCGGCGATCAAAATGAGCAGAAGCAGCACGATGAAGACTTTGAGACCCGTATGGCGATGGCGACGACGGACCTTGGCCTGCTTGCGATCCTGACGGTCCTGCTGGACCATCTCGGACTCGGACAGCGTAAAGAAGCCGGTGTCCGAGGGATCAGGCATAAACTGACCGGTCGCGCCCGTAGGATCGAGCGGATCGACGGCAGGAGCGTCCATCGCGGGCGCCGGAGCCGTGGCCATAGCCGTCTGGGCAGACAGCGCGGCAAGCGAATCCTGCACGCGGGCAAGCTCATCGGCCTGCTCGGAGGTGAGCTGGTAGATGCCATCGGCAGTAGCGGCATTAAAGGCGTCGAGTGCGTCGGAGGGACGGCCGGCGGCAGAAAGCGCCTGACCCATGCCGGCGTTGAGCGCACGCGTGTCGTCGCGGGGGCCGGCAAAGTCGATAGCCGTGCGATAAGTCTCCACGGCATCCGCCGGACGGCCGAGCTTAATGAAGCAACGACCGAGCTCGCCGAGCGCGGCGGCAGGAGCCGGATTGGCGCCGTCGATGGCAGCCTGACGGAAGGCGGTTCCCGCGTTGGCATAGTCGCCCGACTGGAACAGCGCATTGCCCAGGCCCAGATAGGCCTTGAACGGCGTGGCATAGGAAGCATCCTGCGTAGCAGCTGAGAACGCCTGGGCGGCCGTCGTGTAGTCGCCCACGGCGGCGAGCGCCTTGCCGCGGTTGGTGAGCAGCGCGCCGCGCTTGCCGTAGGTGCCGTCGTTGAGGGCGGCGGCATAGGCCTCGGCGGCCTCGGCATACATGCCCAGGTGCATCAAGGCGTTGCCACGAAGGTGATCGGCCTCGCCCATAATCTCATCGGGAGTCTTTGCCGCCCCAAGCATCTGGGCTGCAGCAGAAAAATCACCCGCGCGGTAAGCGGCGCGGCCCTGTTGGATCAGCTGGCTATTCAAGGAAGTCCCCTTTACTCGTGAACGATCTCGACATGGACGATCTCGTCGCCGGCACGCAGCTGCGAAATCACATCGAGACCCTCGACCGTGGTACCAAAGACGGTGTAACCAGAATCGAGGTTATGCTGGGCACCCAGGCAGAAGTAGAACTGCGAACCCGCGGAATCGGGATCCATGGAGCGTGCCATGGCAAGGGCGCCATCGACATGGCTGTTGCGCGGATTGGTGGCAAACTCGCCCTTGATGCAGTAGCCGGGGCCACCGGTACCGGGCATACCGTCGGGGCCCTCAAGACCGGCAGCGACGTCGGCGCCGGACATGTCGCGGGTATTGGGGTCGCCGCCCTGGATAACAAAACCGGGCACATAGCGATGGAACTTAAGGCCATCATAGAAGCCCATCGTGGAAAGCTCGCAGAAGTTAGCGACATGAATGGGAGCGCCCTCGCCGTCAAACTTGACCTTGATGGTACCCTTCGACGTCTCGATTACGGCGCACTCGTCGCCGACAAGCTGATACTCGGGCGTGTAGAGCTCTTTCTTAAAACCAAACATGTGGTTCCTTCCTCGTGCGTTTAAAGCATATTTGTACGAATTGTAGCAATAAGCACGGGCTTACATCAATTGCGCACGTAGGTTATGCCGACTATGGCGAACTAATTTTAGGAACACTGCTGCGGCTTCCAGGAACCCACATTGGCGTCGTACTGGTTCAGCGCGCTGTTGCCACCCTGCGCGATGGGCGCCAGGATCTCGCTTTGGTGGGAACTCATCGACTCGCCATCGGGAATGGCCAGCGAGATATCCCAGCTCTGGCAGATCACGTCAACGCGCTCATACATCCACTCGGCAAGCTGCTTTAAGTGGGCGATGTCGTCCGCATAGACCGTATCGTCCTGATACTTAAGATTGTTGAGCTCATCTTGCGTCTTTTTGATCTGGTCGCGCAGGGCGTAGGCACTCTGCGACAGCTCCTGACGGGTGGACAGCGGCGTTCGGAGATAACCGTTGTTAAAGGAATCGATGACCTCGCCGATCTGGTCCTCGTCAGCGTAGGACACGATGGTCTGATACAGACCGTCGAGCCTGGTATAGAGCTGATCATCGGTGAGCACGGTTTCTTCCTGAACCACCTCGGCAGAATCGCCCTGCTTGGTATCGTCCTCAGTCGCCTCGCCCTTTTGACGCGTGGGGAAGGTGGTTTGTGCAGCTTGGCCAAACTGGTCGTAGAAGCCAGGCATAACACCCATGGGATCGGTCGTCACGAACCAATAGGCACCACCGCACACGACGGCAAGGACCGCGATGATAATGAGCGGCTTGGGAATATGACGCTTATGCTTGTGATAGGCGTCCTCGTCGGGGTGCACCTTGCGCTTGGGTTTTTGAGCATCGTCATGCAGGGAAACGGGCGTGGGAATATCGACCTTGGGGATACCGAAATCCTTATCGAAAGCCGGCAGCACGCAGGTCTCATTGGGGTCAGCGGCGTCCGAAAGCACCGCAGCGGCAGAGGCCGGCGCATGCGGCACCTCGGTATCGATCTGCTCTTGCGTTAGGCGCGGAAAGCCCGCCGTGCGGCCCGCTGCCAGGTCGGATGCGGCCGCGTCCTTGGAGAGGATACCCGGAGCGGGGCGTCCGCATTTGGGGCACGTACGATCATGCGGAGAAAGACGGGCACCGCAGCCCTCACAGAACACGAACTCGGTGTGCTCGGGACCATCGCCCGGACCCACATAGGCGTTGCAGTAGGGGCAGAACGAGGCGCCGTCCTCGATGGTCTTTAGGCAATGCGGGCAGATCACGGCATCCTCTTTCCGAAGCAATTCAAACAATCGAGGTTAGAGCATAACATCGACACGGCCCCACAAGCGCAAGGCACCAATTCAACATCGCCAGAAAAATCATCCCTGAAGGCAGCGAACTACTTCTTTTTCTTGGGCATCGAGACTTTGATGCCCTGGGGCGATTTGGTCACGCGGGAGCGCTTAACGCCGGCGCTCTTCTTTTTCTTGGGCTGGGTCTGGGCCACGCCCTCGAGTGCGCGGGCCTCGGCCTCACGAACGGTGCGAGCTTCGCGGCGCTGCGCCATGTCGGCGGCGACGCGCTTGGCAAAACGCTCCGCCGTCGAACCCGTCGAGCTCACCTTGCCGCCGCCGCGACCCAGGCGAACACGCACGCCACGGCCAAAGCCGGTGGCCGCATGACGGCGACGGGGCTTAAGCGAGTCCATCATCGTGGCAAGCTTAAAGAACACCGCACAGGTAAAGACGACGATAGCCGCCAAGATGACAATCTGACCCATCGACAAGTTGGCAATCGACAGCAGCTCCGGGAACCCGATAACGCCCGTCAAAATACCGGCGATGACAAACACGAAAAGCACCACGCGCAAAGGCGTGAGCGGCTGCGAAATGCGCCAGATCAGGCTGACACTCGCCGCGCACGACGTGAGCAGGCACATGGTCGAAAGCGTAAGCTGGCTAAAGCCAAACACGCGCGCCACAAAGATATCGAGCGCCGCGGCCAAAATGACCGCAATCGACGCCGGCAGTGCCCGCTTGAGCACGTTCGTCAGGAACGACCCCTTCACGCGAGCATTGTTGGGCTCCAGGCCCAACACAAAGCCCGGCGCGCCGATGCAGAAGAAGTTGATGAGCGTCATCTGAATCGGCTCGAAAGGGTACGGCGGCAGCGCGATGCACAGCGCCGCCAGGCCCATCGAGAACAGCGTCTTAGTCAGGAACAGCGAAGCCGAACGCTGCAGGTTGTTGATGGAGCGACGGCCCTCGGCCACCACGGCGGGCATCGAGGCAAAGTCGTTGTCGACGAGCACGATCTCGGCCACGTTACGCGCGGCATCGGAGCCGGCCGCCATGGCCACGGAGCAGTCGGCCTCCTTGAGCGCCAGCACGTCGTTGACGCCGTCGCCTGTCATGGCCACGGTGTGCTCGCGGCGCTTGAGCGCCTGCACGAGCTCGCGCTTCTGCTGCGGGGTCACACGACCAAAGACATGGTAGCGGTCCACTGCGGCATCGAGCTTGGCCGGCGTATCGAGCGTCGTGGCGTCCACATAAGCGTCCGCCCCCGGCACGCCCACCACGCGCGCGATCGACGACACCGTACGCGGGTCGTCGCCACTGATCACGTTGAGCGTCACGCCCTGCTCGTTAAAGTAGCCGATGGTCTCGGCCGCCGAGGTACGGATCTCGTCGCGGATGGTCACAAAGCCCACAGGCTCGGCCTCGCCCACCATATCGCCATCGGGCGTAAAGCCGTCAACGCGCGCCACCACGAGCACGCGGCAGGTATCGGCAAGCTCGGCGACACGGTTCTCGACCTGCGAAAACACACGATCAGAGAGCACAAACTGCGCGGCGCCCATTACGTAGGAGCCCTGCGCAAACGAAGCGCCACTCCATTTTTTAGACGACGAGAACGGAATGACCGACAGCGGCTCAGACACCTCGACCGGGCGATCGGCGTAATAGTTGAGCAGCGCCTGGCAGGTCTCGTTGGCATCGGCCGAAGTCGCACGCGCGACGTTAGCAAGGGCAAAATCGAGCACCGTGGTATCGACGGGAACAGCCGCCTCGTTCTCCCCCACGCCCAAGGCAACGCCCTCAACCGGCAGCGGATAGGTACCCTCGACCTCCATGCGACCCGACGTGATGGTGCCCGTCTTGTCCAGGCACAGTACGTCGACGCGAGCGAGCGTCTCGATGCAGTAGAGCTGCTGCGCCAGAACCTTGCGGCGGGCCAGGCGCACCGTGGCGATGGCGAGCACCGACGAGGTCAGCAGCACCAGGCCCTGCGGAATCATGCCCAGCAGGGCGCCCACCGTGGACAGCAGCGCCGACGAAGGCACGCGGCCGGCCAGCAGCTCGGAGAAGCACCAGGAAAGCGCGCTATCGCCCGGGGTTCCCGCGGCATCCCACAGCTCGCTCACACTCGAGGCAAACAACGCCAAACCGAGCGGGATCATGATGATGCTCGCAAAGCGCACAATGGCGTTCAGCGCGTTCATGATCTCGGAATTGACCTTTTTGACGTACTTGGCCTCGTTATTAATTTTGGCCACGTAGTTGTCGGCGCCGACATGGATCACGCGGGCGCGCAGCAGACCTGAGTCGATAAAGCTACCGCTCATGAGCTCGGAGCCGGGCTGCTTCTTAATAAGGTCGCTCTCGCCCGTCAGCAGGCTCTCGTTCACGAGCGCCTCGCCCGAAACCACCACGGCGTCAGCGGGGATCTGGTCGCCGCGCCCCAGGCGGATGATGTCGTCGAGCACGATCTGGTCCAGGTCGAGCTCCACCTCGGAGCCGTCGCGCACCGCGATGGCCTTCTTGGAGGTCAGCAGCGTGAGCTTATCGACCATCTTCTTGGAACGCATGGACTGAATGACGCCAATAGCGGTATTGAGGAACACCACGAACAGGAACGTCAGATTCTTAAACGAACCGGTCAAAATGACCAGGAACGCCAAGATCACGTTGATCAAATTGAACAGCGTGCAGAGGTTCTCGATGATGAGCTCTTTGACCGACTTGGTCTTGAGCTCCATGTTGCGGTTGATCTTACCGGCGGCGATGCGCTCCTCGACCTCGGCGGTCGAGAGTCCGCGCTCGATATCCGTTGCTGCCATACCACGTCCCATCACGTCGCGTCGGTATAAGAAAAACCGCCCGGACCATGCGAGGTTCGGACGGTCTCACGTTCGATGGTGCCCCATGTTGGATTCGAACCAACGGCCTTCTGCTCCGGAGGCAGACGCTCTAATCCCCTGAGCTAATAGGGCCAACGTTTTGCATTATACCCAAGTGCACCACGGGCTATCAAAATAAAAGAAAAAGCTTTGCAATTCCGAGGAAGACGCGGCTCAACGGCCCACTTTAGAAGGCAAAAGCGAGTCAGATAGTATAAACTCTCATGCACCATATGTACACGGCTCGCGATGCGGGCCGTTTTTGCAAGGGTTATCCATCGAGGTGAGAGGCACACCATGATTGCAATTTTAAAGCAGAGCGCCAGCGACGAGGCCGTCAGCCATATCGTCAGCTGGATTGAGAAAAAGGGCCTGAAGACCGATGTCTCGCGCGGCGAGAACGAGACGATCATCGGCCTGGTGGGCGATACGACCAAGATTGACCCGTTCCTGCTCGAGTCCATGGATGTCGTCGAGCGCGTGCAGCGCGTCTCCGAGCCGTTCAAGCGCGCCAACCGCAAGTTCCACCCCGAGGACTCCGTCATCGACTGCGGCCACGGCGTCAAGATCGGCGGCGATCAGTTCCAGGTCATCGCCGGCCCGTGCTCCGTCGAGGGCGAGAACCTCATCCGCATCGCCCGCCGCGTGAAGGCCGCCGGTGCCACGATGCTGCGCGGCGGTGCCTACAAGCCCCGCACTTCCCCGTACGCCTACCAGGGCATGGGCCCCGCCGGTCTGGACCTGCTGTGCGAGGCGTCTGCCGAGCTCGACATGCCGATCGTCACCGAGATCATGGACCCGCGCGACGTGCAGGTCTTCCTGGACAAGAAGATCGACGTCATGCAGATCGGCGCCCGCAACGCCCAGAACTTCCCTCTGCTCAAAGAGGTCGGCAAGACCAAGACTCCGATCTTGCTTAAGCGCGGCATGTCCGGCACGATCGATGAGCTGCTCATGGCCGCCGAGTACATCATGAGCGAGGGCAACGACAACGTCATCCTGTGCGAGCGCGGCATCCGCACCTTCGAGACCCGCACCCGCAACACCTTCGACCTCAATGCCGTGCCGGTGCTGCACCACCTGTCGCACCTGCCCGTCGTCGCCGACCCCAGCCACGCCACCGGCTACACCCGCTACGTTGAGCCCATGGCGCTCGCCGCGACCGCCTGCGGTGCCAACGGCCTGGAGATCGAGGTCCACGACGAGCCCAGCCGCGCATGGTCCGACGGCGCTCAGGCCCTCACCCCCGATCAGTTCGACGACACCATGCGTCGCATCCGAGCCATCCGCGAGGTTGTCTGCCAAGAGACCATGGAGTAGCCCATGGGTACAGTGAGAAACGCGCGCGTTAACCAGGGCGGCCCCAAGTGCGCCGGCATCGTCGGCCTTGGCCTCATCGGCGGCAGCTTTGCCCGCGGCTATGCGCAGGCGGGCGTCCGCGTGCTGGCCTGGGATCCCGATGACGATGTCATGACGGCTGCCAGCATGGGCACCGTTGCCGGCGAGCTCAACGACGAGACGCTCGGCGAATGCGACATCATCGTCCTGGCTTGCTACCCCGAAGCCTGCATCGAGTGGCTCGAGGCACACGCCCAGGCACTCGCCGACGCCACCGATACCGAGGCCATCATGGGCCCCGTGGTAATTGACACGGTGGGCGTCAAGGGTATCGTGTGCGAGCGCGCCTTTGAGCTTGCCCGCGAGCACGGCTTTTACTTTGTGGGCGCGCACCCCATGGCGGGCACGCAGTACTCGGGCTATGCACACTCCCGCGCCGACCTGTTCCAGGGCGCCCCGCTGGTGCTCGTACCGCCCGCGGTGGACGATGCGCTCAAGCTGGAGCTTTTGGGCCAGGTGCGCGAGATGGTGCGCCCCTTGGGCTTTGGCAAGTTCAGCGTGACCAGCGCCGCCGAGCACGACCGTGTCATCGCCTTCACGAGCCAGCTTGCGCACGTGGTATCCAACGCCTACGTCAAAAGCCCCACTGCCCAGGTCCACCACGGCTTTTCGGCCGGTAGCTACCGCGATCTCACCCGCGTGGCGCACCTCAACCCCCAGATGTGGTCCGAGCTCATGATCGACGACGCCAATGCGCTCGCCTTCGAGATCGACCATCTGATCGAATCGCTCGGCGCCTACAGCCGCGCCCTTAAAGACCGCGACCAGCGCTATCTGGAGAATCTCCTTGCCGAGGGCGACCGAATTAAGCGCGCACTCGACGACGAGGCCTCCCACTAGACCACCCATCACGCCAGGTCGAAAGGACCGAAGCTTATGGCGATTACCATCGATATCGACACCGCACGCCCCTACCAGGTGCATGTTGGCACGTTTTTGCTGGAGCAGGCGGGACCGCTCGTGCGCGCCACTGCCGGCGGCACCAAGGCCGTCATCGTTACGGACACCAACGTGGGCCCACTCTACCAGATGCCCGTTAAGCAGAGCCTGGAGGCGTCAGGCTACGAGGTGAGCATCTGCACCTTCGAGGCCGGCGAGGCCCACAAGCGCGCCGAGACCTACGTCGCCATTTTGGAGTTTGTGGCCGAGCACGAGCTTTCGCGCTCCGACGTGATCGTGGCGCTCGGCGGCGGCGTCGTGGGCGACGTGGCGGGCTTTGTGGCCGCCACCTACATGCGCGGCTGCAAGTTTGTGCAGATTCCCACAAGCCTGCTCGCCATGGTGGATTCGTCGGTCGGCGGTAAGACGGCCATCGACCTGGCAGCCGGCAAGAACCTGGCCGGCGCCTTTTGGCAGCCGAGCGTGGTCATCGCCGACGTGGGGTGCCTGGCAACCCTCACGCCCGAGCAGTTCGCCGACGGCTGCGGCGAAGTCGTCAAGCACGCCGTGATCGCCGACCCCGAGCTCTTTGCCGAGCTGGAGAAGACGCCGCTCACGCTGGAGCTGCTCAACCGCGATGTGGCCCGCGTAGCGCTCATCATCGCCCGCAATATCGACATCAAGCGCGCCGTGGTCGTCGCCGACGAGCGCGAAACCAACCAGCGCAAGCTCCTCAACTTTGGACACAGCGCCGGACACGCCGTCGAGGCCTGCGAGCACTTTGAGCTCGGACACGGCAACTGCGTGTCGATCGGCATGGGTATCATCACGCGCGCCGCGGCCCTGCACGGCGTCTGCGATGCTGCGCTGCCCGGTCGTATTGAGGAGCTCTGCGCCCGCCATGGCCTCAAGACCCGCTGCGGCCTAGATGCCGATGCCGTCTTTGCCGAAGCGCTCCACGACAAGAAGCGCGCGGGCGACACCATCGACCTGGTGATTCCGCACGGCATTGGCCGCTGCAGCATCGACCGCACGCCACTTTCCACTTTCCACGAACTCATTGCCGAGGGCCTCGGCCAGAAGGGAGACGCATCCGCATGCTAGCCCGCATCACCCCGTCCCCGCTCAAGGGCACCGTTCCCGCCATCGCGTCCAAGTCGATGGCGCATCGCCTCATCATCTGCGCTGCGCTTGCCAACGGCGAGACGCACGTCACCTGCAACACCACCTGCGCCGACATCGAGGCCACGGTGCGCTGCCTTACGGCACTGGGTGCTCGCATCGAGACCGTCGAGGACGGCTTCCAGGTCCACCCCACCATGAAGAGTGTTGAGTTTGGCCTGCTCAAGGCCCTTGCCGGCGGCACGCTTGACTGCGGTGAAAGTGGCTCCACGCTGCGCTTTATGCTGCCTGTCGCCTGCGCGCTGGGTGCGGATGCCACCTTCGTAGGCCAGGGCCGCCTGGGCGCCCGCCCGCTCTCCCCGCTCTCGGACGAGATCATCGCCGCCGGCTGCGACCTACAGGGTCTGGGCGGTTTTCCGCTCAAGACGAGCGGCCGCATGCGCCCGGGCACCTTTGTGCTTCCGGGCAACGTGAGCTCGCAGTACATCTCGGGCCTGCTGCTGGCAGCCCCACTGCTGGCCCAGCCCTCCTGCGTGCAGGTAACCGGCCTCATTGAGAGCCGTCCCTACATCAACCTGACGATCCAGGCCATGAAAGCCTTTGGCGTCGAGGTCAACGTCGAGCGTATTCCGGCCAAGGACGGCCAGCCCGAGGTCACGAACTTCCGCGTGAGCAGCGGCTCGTACCGCACGCCCGGCAGCGTTGCTGTCGAGGGCGACTGGTCCAACGCCGCCTTTTGGCTGTGCGCCGGTGCCATCGGCACCGACCCAATCACCGTCGAGGGCGTGTCGCTAAGCTCCGCACAGGGCGACCGCAACGTGCTTGCCGCGCTTTCGCGCTTTGGCGCCCGCATCGTGCGCTCCACCAACGCCGCCACCGTGCAGTCCGACAAGCTCGCCGGCTTTGAGATGAGCGCCCACGACATTCCGGACCTGGTGCCCGTCATCTCGGCCGTGGCCTCGTTGGCACAGGGCCGCACCTTTATTCGCGATTGCGCCCGTCTGCGCATCAAGGAATCCGACCGTCTGGTCACCACCACCCGCGAGCTCTGCGCGCTGGGTGCGCAGGTGCGTATTGCCGGCGACGATCTCATCATCAAGGGCGTCGACGCCTTCACCGGCGGCGAGGTCGATTCGCACAACGACCATCGCATCGCCATGATGGCCGCTATCGCCGCGAGCCGCGCCACCGGCGAGGTCGTGATCCACGGCGCCGAGGCCGTCAACAAGTCCTATCCCGATTTCTTCGACCACTACCGCCTGCTGGGCGGCAAGGTCACGCTCGAGGAGGAATAGCATGTCCTCGACCTTTGGCAACGTCTTGCACTTAAGCATCTTCGGCCAGTCGCACTCCCCCGCCATCGGCTGCTCCCTCGATGGCATTCCGGCGGGCATCGCCGTTGACCAAGAAGCGCTGCAGGCCTTTTTGAACCGTCGCGCCCCCGGTCGCGACGAGACCGCGACCAAGCGCCGCGAGGCCGACGCCGCCCACATCATCGCCGGTGTGGTCGATGGGCACACCACCGGCGCGCCCATTGCCGCGATTATCGAGAACACCAACACGCGCTCCAAGGATTACTCCGAGCTGCGCCGCAAGCCCCGTCCGGGACATGCGGACTTCCCTGCGCGCGTGAAGTATCACAACATGCACGATGTCGCCGGCGGCGGGCATTTCTCCGGCCGCCTAACGGCCCCCTTATGCATCGCCGGCGGCATTGCGCTGCAGGCACTCGAGGCCCGCGGCATTAAAGTGATGGCACACGTCGCGCAGATCGGCGGCATCTCCGACCTGCCGATGGACGACATGGTCTATCGCGAGGCCGACCGCAAGGCGATCCTTACGAACGATCTGCCGTGCATTGACGCCGCCGCAGCCGGCCGCATGCGCGAGGAAATCCTAGCCGCGCGCGACGAACTCGACAGCATCGGCGGCATCGTGGAGTGCGGCATTTACGGGCTTCACGCGGGCATCGGCGACCCCATGTTCGACGGCATCGAGAACCGCATCGCGCAGATCGCGTTTGGCATTCCCGCCGTAAAGGGCGTGGAGTTTGGCATGGGCTTTGCCGTGGCCGCCATGCGCGGCAGCGAGAACAATGATCCGTATCGCATCGATGCCGAGACCGGCGAGATCGAGGTCGAGTCCAACAACGCCGGCGGCATCCTGGGCGGTATTTCGACCGGCGCGCCCGTCATGTGGCGCATGGCCGTAAAGCCGACGCCCTCCATTGGCCGCGAGCAGCAGACGGTGGACATGGACGCTATGGAAAATGCAGAGCTCTCGGTCCACGGCCGCCACGATCCCTGCATCGTCCCCCGAGCTGTCCCCGTAGCCGAGGCAGCCGCCGCCCTTGCCATCTGGGACGCCCTCCTCGAAGACGCCGCCCAGCGCTAACTACCCACCCCTCAACATCCCCCGACACGTGAAAGGGGTCTTCATGGACCTTGCTGACATCCGCCAGGCCATCGATGGCATCGACACCACGCTCCTCAACAGCTTTGTTGAGCGCATGGACATTGCCACCGAGGTCGCCAAGTCAAAAATCGAGATGGGCAAGGCCGTCTTCGACCCCGCCCGTGAGCGCTCCAAGCTCAACAACCTCGCCAGCCGCGCCCCCGAGCGCTACGAGGCGCAGACCATCACCCTGTTCCGTCTCCTCATGAGCATGAGCAAGGCCGAGCAGCAGCGCTACATCAACGAGCTCAAGGGCATCACGGTGTCGCAAAAGGCCCATGCCACGGCTGCAGCCTCCGACACGCCCTTCCCTCAAACGGCCACCGTCGCCTGCCAGGGCGTCGAGGGCGCTTACAGTCAAATCGCCGCGTGCAAACTCTTCGACGTGCCCGACATCGCGTTTTTCGAGACCTTCGAGGGCGTTATGCGCGCCGTGCGCGACGGCTTCTGCGAGTTTGGCGTGCTGCCCATCGAGAACTCCACCGCCGGCTCAGTCAACGCCGTCTACGACCTGCTCGCCCAGTTCGACTTCCACATCGTGCGCTCGCTGCGCCTCAAGATCGACCACAACTTGCTCGTCAAGCCCGGCACCAAGCTCGCGGGCATACGCGAGGTCTACAGCCACGGTCAGGCCATCGCGCAGTGCGCTAGCTTTATCGAGGCGCACGGCCTGCACGCCACCAAGTACCCCAACACCGCCATGTCGGCCGAGATGGTCGCCAGCTCCAAGCGCACCGATGTTGCCGCCATCGCATCGCGCAGCTGCGCCGCACTCTACGGTCTGGAGGTGCTGGAGCCCAACATCCAGGACTCGGACAACAACTACACGCGCTTTGTCGTCATCAGCCGCGAGCCACGCGTCTACCCCGGTGCCAACCGCACCTCGCTTATGATTACCACGGCCAACGAGCCGGGCGCGCTCTATCGCGTACTCGAGCGTTTCTACGCGCTCAATATCAACCTCATCAAGCTCGAGAGCCGTCCCATCCCCGGGCATGACTTTGAGTTTATGTTCTACTTTGACCTGGACTGCCCCTTTGGTAGCAAGGCCCTCGACGACTTGCTCGACTCCATCGATGACGTGTGCGAGAGCTTCACCTACTTTGGCAGCTACACGGAGGTGCTCTAGATGACCGATACCGCCGCAACCCGCCCCTACGGCGTGCTGGGCCGCGTGCTGGGCCACAGCTACACCCCGACCATCTACAAGGAGCTCGCGGGGCTCGAGTACGTACGATTTGAGCGCGAGCCCGAGGATCTTGAGGCCTTTATGACAGGCGACGAATGGGAGGGCACCAACGTGACCATCCCCTACAAGCGCGCCGTCATGGACTACCTGGACGAGCTGAGCCCACTCGCCGAGCGCATGGGAAACGTCAACACCATCACGCGCCTGCCCGACGGCCGCCTGCGCGGCGACAACACCGACTACTTCGGTTTCCAGTGCTTGGTTGAAGAGCTGGGCGCCCAGGTTGCCGGCAAGAAGGCCCTCGTGCTCGGTGCCACCGGTGGCGCCGGCACCACTGCCAGCATGGTGCTCGGCGACCTGGGCGCCATCGTCGTGCCGGTCGGCCGTACGAGCGAAGTCAACTACGACAACATCGCGCAGCAGTCCGATGCCGCCCTGCTCGTCAACTGCACGCCCGCCGGCATGTTCCCCCATTGCCCCGACGCGCCTTGTACGCTCGAGGGGCTCGATGCGCTCGAGGGCGTCATCGACATTGTCTACAACCCCGCTCGCACGGGACTCATGCTCGAGGCCGAGCGCCGCGGCATCCCCTACATCGGCGGTCTGCTCATGCTCGTGGCCCAGGCGGCGCAAGCCGTTGAGCGCTACACCGGCCAGGTCACTCCGCGCGAGCGCATTCTGGACGTAACGGAGCGCCTGTCACGCCGCGAGCAGAACATCGCGCTGATCGGCATGCCGGGCTCGGGCAAGACCCGTGTGGGCGAGCAGATTGCCCTGCTCACGGGGCGAGAGCACATCGACCTGGACCGCGCCCTCGAGGAGCGCCTGGGCAGGCCCTGCGCCGACTTTATCGTCGAGAGCGGCGAGGCGGCCTTCCGCGAGCAGGAGACGGCGGTGCTGGCCGGCATCTCCAAGTGCAGCGGCCTGGTGCTTTCCACGGGCGGCGGCGTGGTCACGCGCGACGAGAACTACCCGCTACTGCACCAGAACAGCCAGATCGTGATGCTCAACCGCAAGCTCGACGAACTCGCCCACAAGGGACGCCCCATCACCGCCCGCGATGGTATCGACAAGCTGGCCGAGCAGCGCATGCCGCGCTACCGCGCCTGGGCCGACTACATCATCGACTCGCGCGACTGCGCCGCCAACACCGCGGCCGCCGTCCTCGACGCCCTTCCACCAGCCCTCTAGCAAAAACCACCACAAAGGGGACAGGTACCTTTGTGGTGGTTTTCCGTTCCGCCTCTCCGCCCGCCCAACCGCAAAGGAAGCAACCATGAAAGTACTCGTCATCAACGGCCCCAACCTCAACATGCTCGGCATTCGCGAGCCGGGCATCTATGGCAGTGACAACTACGACCGCTTAGTGCAGATCTGCCAGGAAGCGGGCACCGCACAGGGCTTCGACGAGGTCGAGGTTTTCCAGTCCAACCACGAGGGCAGCATCGTTGACAAGATCCAGGAGGCCTACGGCAAGGTCGACGGTATCGTCATCAACCCGGCGGCTTACACGCACACGAGCGTCGCGATCCTCGACGCCCTCAAGGCCGTCGCCATCCCTGCCGTCGAGGTCCACATCAGTGCCGTCGAGACACGCGAGGACTTCCGCCAGGTGAGCTATGCACGCCTAGCCTGCTTCGCCACCATCACCGGCGAAGGCCTCCAAGGCTACGCCCACGCGTTGGAGCTGCTGAAAAAGCATCTCGAAAAGTAAGCCTGCAACACTACCGAATAAATGACAGCGGGGAGAACCAATGAACTGCCTCCCATTTCTTGGACACGAGAAATGGGAGGCTTTTTATGCGTGTCGACTTGAGGGTGAAACACGACATCGAGGCCAGGAAGGCGGCGATCGGGCTCTTCGAGCGAGGGCACGGCTTCGAGTCGGCGGCGAAGGCGCTGTCGGTCCCGCGCAACACCGTGAGACAATGGCTCTACGTATACCGGTCGTTCGGAAGCGAGGTGCTGCTATCCATGGACGGCAAGCAGACCAGGTACACATACGAGCAGAAGGTCGCCGCCGCCTCGACCGTGGTCGACGGCGGCATGGGCAAGCAGGACGCCATGAAGGCGTTCGGGGTCATGTCCCTGGCGCCACTCAAGAGATGGTGCGCGCTCTACCGCGAGGGCGGCGCCGAGGCGCTCAGGCCCAAGCCCAGGGGCAGGCCGAGGGGGTCCGGCCCCAGGCCGCGCGAGCGCACCCGCGAGCAGGAGCTCGAGGAGCGCTGCCGAAGGCTCGAGACCGAGGTGGCCTACCTAAAAAAATTGCGTGCCCTGGTCGAGAGGGACGGGCTCTGACCAGGGCGAAGGTCGAGGCCGTGAGCGCCCTGCGCGCGGAGGGGTGCAAGCTGGGGAGCCTGCTGGAATGCGCCGGCCTGGCCCGGTCCAGCTACTACTACGCGCTGTCGCACCCGGCCAGGCCGACGCGCCCGGAGCTGCGGGACGCGGTGGCGGAGATCTTCTCGCGCACGGCCAACGGGTGCGGCCACCGCCAGGTCGCCATGTGCCTGCGCGCCGAGCTGGGCGCGCGCATAGCCGACAAGACCGTGCTCAAGATGATGCGGGAGATGGGGGTCCGCTGCGGCATCCGCCGCGAGACCGACTACCATAGGTACAATTCGTACAGGGGCGTCGTGGGCGAGACGTTCGAGAACGTCATCGGGCGCGACTTCGCCGCCGACGGGCCGTGGCAGAAGATGGGCACCGACGTCACCGAATTCAAGCAGCCCTGGGGCAAGGCCTACTTCGCGCCGGTATACGACTTCGGCAGCAAGGAGATAGTCGCGTGGTCGACGTCGGCCAGCCCGGACATGGCGCAGCAGGCCGAGCTGCTCGACCAGCTGCTGGCGAAGATGCCCGAGGGCGCGACGCCGGTGCTTCACAGCGACATGGGCTGGCAGTACCAGCACGCCGCATGGTGCGGGAGGCTGAAGGAAGCCGGAATCGTCCAGAGCATGTCCAGAAAGGGCAACTGCATCGACAACGGCGCCACCGAGCAGGTCTTCGGCCACATGAAGGACGAGTTCTTCCGGGGAAGGACATGGCCCGACTTCGAGTCCTTCAAGGCGGACCTGGACGCGTACGTCGCCCATTGGAACACGAGGCGAAGGCAGGTTAAACTGAAGGGGCTGACCCCGGAGGAGTTCCGGAACCAGCCCCTTGCGGCGTAGTTCTTATTTAAGCCGTCCAAGTTTTGGGGTGCAGTTCACAACTTGGTCCTCCCCGCTTTTAATTACGCCTTCTTGATCACGTACGCCAACCCTATGTCGCACCCGCAGCGCACAATCGACGCAAAGAGCCATGGCACTGGCAGCGTCATAAGCAGCGGCATGGTCTGCCAGGGGATAAACCAATCGACCGCGTGGATTGCAAAGATGGCAAGACTGGCCTGTCCGCAGAACACGAGGGCTTGTTCAAAGGACCCCAAAACCGGCACGTCTTTCAACTTCTCCAGCGCCATGGAAACCCAGCACACGCAGTAGCTGCCGGCAAGAGCGGCAACTGTCGCAACCACAAACCCATCCACGCGGCGGCTCGAAAGCTCAAGCCCACTCAGCGCGGCAAGGACAAGCCAAGCGACACCGGCTCCAATAAACAGCAGGGGCTTGCTCACGCTCGGCTCCAGCCCCTTTTGGCGCGCCGTATAGCCAACCCACATCAGCAGCAAGATATAGCAGCTCAGATCGATATCGAGCGGCAGGTAAACACCCATTAATCGAGACACGCTCAATCCGCAAAAGGCAATCGCGGCACAGACAACGCCCTGCCAAACAACCCCGATCCCGCGGCGATCAAACAGCCGCACGAGCGCATTAAACAACAGGCGCGACGTAAACAGCGCCGCCAAAAACCATGCCATGCCAACGGCGGCAACGCCAAGCCGAGGCACATCAACGCCTGAGGCAAACACAAGCGTCTTAAGCCCCGCAACCAGCGTACCGCTCGTCAAAGAAACACCGCTCATCAAGAACGTCGGCACCTGCCACGCCAGTGCAAGAACCACATACGGCACCAGCAGGCGCGACACCGAACCACTCAGCAGCTCGCGCCACGGCTTCGGCCTAAACGTATACCCGGCAAGAATAAAGAACACCGGCATGTGAAACGAGAAGATCGCGTGCCGCAAGGGAGAGGGATTTGGGACGGTGTGCCCCACAATGACCAGAATCATTGCGATCCCCTTTGCAATATCTATCCAGTCGAGCCTTTTACTTCCCATGGCGAACCCTTCAAAACCGCAGCACACAAGATGAAAAAAGCCCAGACCTCCAAGCGGTCCGGGCTTAATAAACGATGGTGCTCCATGGCGGATTCGAACCGTCGACCTTGGGATTAGAAGTCCCCTGCTCTATCCAACTGAGCTAATGGAGCATATAACCGCACGCCCAAGCAAGCGCAAGCCTGTCATGCGCAAGTAATTATAACCTAGTTGAACTGCTCGCGGTACGCCTTGCAGACCTCATCGACCGGGCCGTCCATGCGAAGGTCACCCTTCTCAATCCAAACGGCACGCTGGCAGATGCGCTCAACCTGCTCCATGGAGTGCGAAACGAACAGAACCGTCACGTCACCGCTCTGGATAAAGTGCTGGATGCGGGCCTCGCACTTCTGCTGGAAGAACACGTCACCGACGGACAGCGTCTCGTCAACGATCAGAATATCAGGCTCGGTAATCGTTGCGATTGCAAAGGCGATACGCGCCACCATGCCCGAGGAGAAATTCTTGAGCGGCATATCGACAAAGTTCTGAAGCTCAGCGAACTCGATAATGCCGTCAAAGTTGGCGTCGATGAACTCCTTGGTATAACCGAGCAGGGCGCCGTTCAGATAGATATTCTCGCGGGCGGTCAGCTCGGGGTCGAAGCCGGCACCAAGCTCGATCAGCGGCGCGATGTTACCGTGCACCTTAACGCTGCCCTCGCTAGGCTCAAGCACGCCAGCGATAATCTTGAGCATCGTAGACTTACCGGAACCATTGGTGCCGACCAGACCCACGACCTCACCGCGATGAATATCGAACGAGATGTGCTTAAGCGCCCTAAACTCCTCAAAGAACAGCTCGTGCTTGGCAAGCTTAATGAAGTACTCCTTGAGGTTGGTCAGCGACTCGGACGCCATGTTAAAGATCATGGTGACGTCGTCGACCTCGACAGCCAGAGGCTGCTCGCTGTAATCAACAACAGATTCAGTCATCACAGCACTCCTTAGATGTAGAGGATGAACTTGCGCTCGGACTTATGGAACACGGTATAGCCAATAACAAGCGCAAGAACCGCCCAAGCAGCGCACATACCAAACGTCATAAGCGAGGGCGTAGTCTGGAACAGAAAGATATCGCGCATAAACTGCAGGTAGTTGTACATGGGGTTCGCATACATCAAGATACGCACGAGATGCGGCATTTGCGCAATATAGTCAGTCGTCCAGAAGATGGGCGTAATATAAGTCCACGCCGTAATGACGACGCTCCACAGATGCATAACGTCGCGGAAAAAGACCGTAAGGGCAGAAAGCATCATGCCCAGGCCCATGCAGAAGCACATAAGCAGCAGCAGGCAAACCGGCAGCAGAATCAGATGCCAAGAAGGCATAACGCGGAACCACAGCATAACGATGGCGACGGCGACCAGCGAGAAGGCAAAGTTGACCAGCGAGAAGAGCACCTTCTGCACCGGGAAGACCCAGCGGTGCACCTTAACCTTCTTGAGCAGAGGGGCAGCACCCACGATCGACGTCAGGGCCTGGTTCGTAGACTCGGACATGACGGCAAAGGTAACGTTACCCACGATCAAGTACAGCGGGTACATCTCGGGCGTCATTGAGCCATTGCGGCCCTGGCCAAAAATCGTCGAGAACACGATGGCCATGACAATCATCATCAGCAGCGGGTTGAGCACCGACCATGCGACGCCCAGAACGCTGCGGCGATACTTGATCTTAAAATCCTTGGTAACCAGCTGACGAAGGATAAACGCGTCCTTCTCAAATTCGTTCTTAGCAAACGTCGCAGGCAGACTGCGAGTTTCTTGTTGCTTTGTCTGATCCGACACGGATGCAACTCCTTTACTCGTAATCGTTGACAAACGAACAGTATAGACCCGACGGCCATGCAAACGATTCGCGCAACAAAACTGGAGAACTAACCCACATCTTAGGATGCCAAGCCCAAACGGCTATACTTTCAAGAATTGAATGTATAAGGAGCATTGAGTGAATTCTGAATCCATCGCCGTCATTATCCCCTGCTACAACGAAGCCCTCACGATCGGCAAAGTCATCGACGACTTTCACCGCGAGCTTCCGCAAGCGACGGTCTATGTCTATGACAACAACTCGTCGGACGATACCTCACGCATCGCCACCGAGCACGGCGCCACGGTCCGCTTTGAGCCCCGTCAGGGAAAGGGCAACGTGTGCCGCCAGATGTTTCGCGATATCGACGCCGATTGCTACCTGATGGTCGACGGCGACGACACCTACCCCGCCGAGGCGGCCAAAGCCCTCTGCGAGCCCATCCTCAACGGCGCGGCCGATATGACCGTAGGCGACCGCCTTTCCAACGGCACCTACGCCGAGGAAAACAAGCGTGCTTTCCACGGCTTTGGCAACAATCTGGTCCGCGCCATGATCAAGTGGATCTATGGCTACAGCTTCGATGATGTCATGACCGGCTACCGCGCCATGAGCCGCCCGTTCGTTAAAACCTTCCCTGTGCTTTCCGAGGGCTTCCAGATCGAAACCGAGCTCTCGATCCACGCCGTCGACCACCGCTGGCGCATCAAAGATGTGCCCATCGAGTACCGCGACCGTCCCGAGGGTTCCGAGTCCAAACTCAACACCGTGAGCGACGGCATTAAAGTCGTTGCGATGATCGGCACGCTGTTCAAGGACTACCGCCCGCTGAAGTTCTTCAGCCTCGTTGCGCTTCTGTTCGCGGTATTCGGCCTCGCCCTGGGCATGCCCATCGTTGTCGAATATTTCCAGACCGGCCTCGTCCCGCGCTTCCCCACCGCTATGCTCGCCGCCTCGTTTATGTTCCTGTGCGGCCTGAGCCTTGCGACCGGCTTCATCCTAGATTCTGTAGCAAAGGTCGAAAAAAAGCAGTGGGAGGTCAACGTGTACAGCAAATACGCCTACGACGACCAGCCCGGCCACCCTACTTCCATGCCAAGCGAGAGGTAGATCTTCCGCAAAATACTATTGGCACCACTGCGCAGATAGCCATCAACAAGAAAAGCCGCCGTTAAAGAACGGCGGCTTTTACTCTCGAAAAGTTAATAGCGGCTAGAGCGTCTTGATGTACTCCCCCAGCTCTTCCTCCCAGTCGGGCATGTGGAAGCCGGCAGCCTCGAGCTTGGACAGGTCGAGCGCGGAGTGGACCGGGCGCGGGGCGACGGGGCCCTCGGCGCTCGCGTAGTAGTCGGCGGTCGATACCGGCACGACCCTGTCCCCGTTGCCGTTGGCGGCCTCGAAGACGGCGCGGGCGATATCGGCCCAGGACTTGACGGTGCCGGAGCCGGTGCAGTCGTAGGTGCCGTAGGGGGCGTGCGTCCCCAGCACGTGGAAGATGGCCTCGGCCATGTCGCGCGTGAAGGTCAGGCGGCCCAGCTGGTCGTCAACGACCGTGACCTGCTCGAGCCCGTCCTCGGGGTCGGCGACGCGGTCGGACAGGCCCTTCATCGTCTTGACGAAGTTGCGGCCCTCGCCGATGACCCAGCTGGAGCGCATGATGTAGTGGCGCGGGCACCCGGCCACGGCGATGTCGCCGGCGGCCTTGGTCTGGCCGTAGACGGACAGCGGGCTGAGGGGCTCGTCCTCGTCATGCACCTCGGCGGTGCCGTCGAAGACGTAGTCGCTGGACACGTGGACGAGGGTGATCCCGTGATCAGAGCATGTGCGGGCGAGGAGGGCGGGGCCGGTCGCGTTGGCCTTCCAGGCGGTCGCGCGGCCCTCGGCGGTCTCCGCCCTATCCACGGCGGTGTAGGCGCCGCAGTTGATCACGGTGCCGTAGAGCGACCAGTCGTACTGTGTGTAGGCGTCCGGGTCTGACATATCGAAGGTGTCGATGTCGCAGAAGTCGAAGTCCTTGGCGACGCCGCGCTCCTCCGCCAGCCTGCGCACAGCATGGCCCAGCTGGCCGTTGCAGCCGGTGACGAGCGTCCTCTTGGGCGCCATTGGGACGACGTCCCTGAGCATCGGGTGGTTGAGGTCGGCCTCGGAGACGGTGGCCTCATCGAGCGGGATCGGCCACTCGATGGCGAGCTCGGGGTCGGCGAGGTTCACGAAGGTGTAGGTCTTCTTGAGCTCGAGGGACCAGTGGGCGTCCACCAGGTAGGTGTAGGCGGTGCCGTCCTCCAGGGCCTGGAAGGAGTTGCCCACGCCGCGCGGGACGTAGATGGCCTTGGACGGGTCGAGCGTGCAGGTGAACACCTTCCCGTAGGTCTCGCTGCCCTCGCGCAGGTCCACCCAGGCGCCGAAGACGCTGCCGCGCGCCACGGAGATGAACTTGTCCCAGGGCTCGGCGTGGATGCCGCGGGTGACGCCGCGGCTGTCGTTGTAGGAGATGTTGTTCTGGACGACCCTGAGGTCCGGGATGCCCAGGGCGGTCATCTTGGCGCGCTGCCAGTTCTCCTTGAACCAGCCGCGCGAGTCGCCGTGGACGGCGAGGTCGACGACCTTGAGGCCCTCGATGCCGGTCTCGGCGACGGAGAGGTCCTTCTCGAATGCGATGTCTGCCATGTGGGAAAAGCTCCTATCGAAGAGGTTGTATAACCGGGGGCGCCCGCGCGGGGCCGCAGGGTCATCCCCATGCCCTGCGGCCCCGCGCGGGCGCCCCGCGGTGCGGTTCGCCGGAATGCAGTCTTACTGGCCCTGTGCGCGGTAGCGGGCCTCGGTGGCCTCCTTGGCGGGGCGCCACCAGGACTCGTTGGCGACGTACCAGTCGATGGTCCGCTTGAGCCCCTCGGCGAAGTCGGTGTGGGCCGGCCTCCAGCCCAGCTCGCGCTGGAGCTTGGTGGAGTCGATGGCGTAGCGGCGGTCGTGGCCGGGGCGATCGGCGACCCAGTCGAAGTCCTCGGGGTCCTTTCCCATCGCCTCGAGGATCATGCGCAGGACGGTGATGTTGTTCTTCTCGCCATTTGCGCCGATGAGGTAGGTCTCCCCCATCCGGCCCTTGGTGAGGATGTCCCAGACGGCAGAGGAGTGGTCCTCGGTGTGGATCCAGTCGCGGACGTTCTCGCCGCGGCCGTAGAGCTTGGGGCGCACGCCGTCGATGATGTTGGTGATCTGCCTGGGGATGAACTTCTCCACGTGCTGGTAGGGGCCGTAGTTGTTGGAGCAGTTGGAGATCGTGGTGCTCAGGCCGTAGGTGCGGGTCCAGGCGCGGACCAGCATGTCGGAGGACGCCTTGGTGCTCGAGTACGGGCTGCTCGGGTGATACGGCGTCTCCTCGGTGAACTTGGCGGGGTCGTCGAGCGCCAGGTCGCCGTAGACCTCGTCGGTGGAGACGTGGTGGTAGCGGATGCCGTATTTCCTCACGGCCTCCAGCAGGCGGAAGGTGCCCTCCACGTTGGTGCGCAGGAACGGCTCGGGGTCCGCGATGGAGTTGTCGTTGTGGCTCTCGGCGGCGTAGTGCAAGATCGCGTCGTGGCCCGGCACCAGCCTGTCCAGCAGCTCCGCGTCGCAGATGTCGCCCACGACGAGCTCCACGCGGTCCGACGGCAGGCCCGCGATGTTCTCGGGGTTGCCGGCGTAGGTCAGCTTGTCCAGGACGGTGACGTGGACGCCCGGGTGGTTGTTCACGACGTAGTGCACGAAGTTGCTGCCGATGAAGCCGCAGCCGCCAGTGACGATGATATTCTTGGGTTCAAAAATCTCAGACATGAAAATCCAATCTGAAGCACGTACAGCTTCTTTAGTATGCCGCAGGAAGTGATGCCGCGGCACTATTCAACAAAACTATCGGACATTTCGGCATGCAATAAGAGCCATGACCTTCGCAGAATTACTTCCCGTACAAAACGCCTCCGGAATGCAGTCTTTGTCGTACTGAAAAACCGAAGCCGCAGTTTCTTCGCGTAAGTACTTGTAGAAGAAGTCCTCCCAGCTTTTAAACTTCTCAGTGTCTGCAAACGCTTCCGGGGCTTCCAGCACCGTCTTAGCATCAAGCCCAGAAATTACGCCGGAGCTCAGCAGAAGCCACTCGAACGACTCGGGAAGACAAACCGTTACCGCATCGCGGCGAATGTCCTGGAGCTTAAGAACACGATCCGCATAGCACCCAAATGCTGCTCCGTCCGCAACAACAAACACACGATCGTCGAGATGCCGATCCAACCACCCCAAAATCGCGCTGTTCGTCATAGCCGAAGCACAGGTAAGCTCACTGTCAGCGAAATGCCGTTCAAAGAACTGAAAACCAGACTTACTGTCCTCGCATAGAAGGATCGAGAAGTCCTGCTTTGGCATTGATCGGGAAAGAGCATATCGGTGATTCCCTCGATCTTGATAAACAGGGACGAATGAATGGTATTTTCCGCTCGTCTTAATCTTGTAAATCTCATCCACACTATAGGGAAGATTGGGGAAATCTGCCCTCGAGATCAGCACGAAGTAGTTCGAGGAATACAACACATGATGAGCGAATTCGTCGGATTGGATCTCTTTTAATCCCTCGTCGACGAATACGATCGAATTATGAACGGATGAAAGCTGGTTTCTCCAGTCATAATCGGTCAGGGCAACGCATGGACAATCGCATTGCAAGGAAACGCCAGACTGCTCGCCCATGCGCATGTAGTCAGCGACCATGTCAAACAGCGTCGTCTTGCCCGTGCCGCTATCGCCACGTACGATAGTGATATTCCGCTTAATAGTGAAGGTGTACTTAGTTCCCCTGCGGCGGAAAATCTTAACGAGATGCGAACCATTCATAAGCAGCACCTACAGATACGGAATCGACTCATGAATCAGCTCGGCCATGTTATGAACAATGCGGCCGCTGTTCACGACTTTGATTTTAAAATCCTCGCGACCAAAGTCCATCACGTGATAGAGGTTGATAACGAGCTTGCGGTCTTTCGCCATGTCGAGAATCCACTTAGCACAGTTATCGCCACAGGTCGAAGCATTATAAATATGCTTCCGATCAAACTTCATGAGCAGCAACGTTTTCACGCCACCAGAAAGTTGAAGCGGAGAGATGGACCCCAGCACGGGGCTTTCAATGACATTTTCGGAGACAACATCCGATCGATCGACATCTTTAATGATCGAAACCGCATAGGGGTCCGTGATCCAAGAAGACCGGTAAGAGTTTTTGAAATATGTCGCTGTGTTGTAAATCGCTTCTGGCATATCGCCAAAGTAGACGCTTAACACATCCACTCCCAATCATATTGTCTTTGCGGTCAACGTAATCATAACGAAAGGGGCCACCAGATAAACGGCGGCCCCTAAAAGAAAACAAGACGACGTTAGTACTCGCGCGGGCTGTTGACGATCTCGCCGGCGGCGACCTTCTTCAGGTGCTGGCCGTAGACCGACTTGCCGTAGGCCTTCGCGGCCTCCTCCAGCTCGGCGGTGGTGATCCAGCCGTTCTCCCAGGCGATCTCCTCGGGGACCGAGACCGGCAGGTCCTGGGAGTGCTCGACGGCGCGGACGAACTCCGCGGCCTCGTGGAGCGACTCCATGGTGCCGGTGTCCAGCCACGCGTAGCCGCGGCCCAGGGTGACGACGGAGAGCGTCCCCTCCTCCAGGTACATCTGGTTGAGCGTGGTGATCTCCAGCTCGCCGCGGGCGGAGGGCTGCACCTTATGCGCCTTGGCGGCCACGTCGCCCGGGTAGAAGTACAGGCCGGTGACGGCATAGGAGCTCTTGGGCTCGGCGGGCTTCTCCTCGATGGAGACGGCCCTGCCCTGCGCGTCGAACTCCACGACGCCGAAGCGCTCGGGGTCGTCAACGTGGTAGCCGAAGACCGTCGCCCTCCCCGACTCGGCGTTCTGGACGGCGCGCGTCAGGTGGCGCGACAGGCCGTTGCCGTAGAAGATGTTGTCGCCGAGCACCAGGGCGCACGGCTCGCCGGCGATGAAGTCCTCGCCGATGGTGAAGGCCTGAGCGAGGCCGTCCGGCGAGGGCTGCTCCGCATAGGAGAGGCTGACGCCGAAGCGCGAGCCGTCGCCCAGCAGGCGCTCGAAGTTGGGCAGGTCGGCCGGCGTGGAGATGACCAGGATGTCCTTGATGCCCGCCAGCATGAGGGTGCTGAGGGGATAGTAGATCATGGGCTTGTCGTAAACCGGCAGCAGCTGCTTGCTGGTGACGAGCGTGAGCGGGTACAGGCGCGTGCCCGAGCCGCCCGCGAGGATAATGCCCTTCATAGGTTGGACCTCCAGAGTTGGGCGTTCACAGTTGCTATTAGTATACGCGAGAGGGCACGCGGGCTGCGAAGCTGCACAAAAGAAGGACGGAGGGAGCCAAACATGCAGCCTCTTTGGTTCAGGTCCTTACGAACTACAAGACTCCAACCATTTGGACCATATTTGGTCCACCAAGTGTTCAGTTTTAAGCTACCACTGACACCCATTTAGACGAGGCTGGGGTCGAGTGCTCGAGCGAGGAGCGGAAACGGCGAGCCTAGGCTGCCCAAGCCGAGAGCGTGGTCAAGAGTATGGAGGCGGAGAACGACCTTCGGTCCGAACTCGGAAAGGCCGCGCTCAAGTGCGTCAAGTGGCAGCTGGTCGTATGCAACGCCCTCGTCGTCGCGTACACCGCCCATCTCATGTGGCTGCAGCGCGAAATCCCTACCGAGGTGATAATTTCCTGGATGGGCGCGACGACCGCCGAGATCATCGGAATACTCTGGGTGATAGCGAGAAGCCTGTTCCCGTTCCGGGACGAACACAGATCCACAGACCTGGAAAAGAGCGGCGGCGGCCGAATCGGTCACCCCAAGAGATAAGGGTTACCCAGATGGCGGCTCTTTCTTTACGGAGGGGGCCGGGGGATTCGAACCCCCGGGCCTAGGACACACCTCGCACATCACGTCAATCCGTTCGTTGGGCGCAGCCCCCGCCTAGGACCCTTGTAGCCCCTCCAACAAACAAGACAACTTTCATAACAACCCCCTTGAAGTCAGTGGACCCGAAATGAGCAACGACTAGGAAGCAGGGCGCCGCGAGGACCATAACCTGAACCTCAATAGCGACTGAAAGCGTGATGTACGTAGATGTCCTCCACGATGTTAACACAGCGGAACGGAGCGTCCGACGAACTCATAGCGACACATCTAAGGACGGCTGATTTCCAATCTCAGCCGAACGTCCCCCGGGGCCTTCCAGGCCCCGGGGGACGTTCGGCTAACTGCGGGAACGGCCTATCCGCTCAATGTGTTAGGCTAAGATCGGAAATCAACCACGAAAGGCATGCAAGCCGGTTTAGCCCTACAGCGCAGAGCAAATTCCGCCTGCCATCTGCAGAAGAATATATTCGAATGATGCGTTAAACCTCATTGTCAGCACTTATATTCGGAGGGACGCCCGCCAGAAATCACGGAACTCCTCTCTGCATTTATAGCGAGACATGAAGTGAATAAGTACAATGAGCAGTGTCCAACAAACGAAAGGCAAACCATGCGAGTCGTAACAACCGGAGTATGCAGAGGAAACTGGAAAATCTACCAGCAACTTAAAATTGAAGGCATCCATGAAGCCTCCAGCGTAACAGCCCAAGCGACTACGGACGATAATCGCCGTCTACCTTTATCCCTTCTAAAGTTCGGGGACAATAGCGACGAATCGGACTCGTACGTTCTTGTAATCCCTGATCCCGATGTTCGCACTATCATAATCGAATTAAATGAAATTAATTCAGACGGTCGCACTATGAGCAGCGACTCTATTTCGCTCAATTGCAAGAACATAAAATGGGAGTCTCGTCTTAACTACAAAATAAAACCCGACATGTGCAGCAAACTTAGAAACTATGATAACGTTTCAGAGTTTGACATGGCAACGATTGATTTTTGGCAGTGTATCGAGGATTCAAACGAATATATCCTTAGGTGTACGGTAAGAACACCGTACCGCAGCGACTCGCAAATCAAGGTTCGCTGCCTCGATCGAACACTCAACGAAGTCAATTTGACTACCGTCGATTTCGGCTCAAATGTAACAAGCGTTGGATTCACTGCAGAGAAAAAACAGCTTGAAACGCAGCTCTCGATCCGAATGCCAAAAGCGTTTGATCGTTACTACTTTATTATTGACGATCAAAATCATCCTTCATTCAGCTCATTCGACTGTCTCACGCCCGATAAACTTGGCTTACTTCTAGAAGAAACCAACTTCCTTTTTACCCATGCACAGTTTGATCCTGAATACCCCGAATGGTTCGCGGAGCATAAGGCAACCATTGGAGCATTGGAAAAGCAGAGAAAAATTGCCTTTACCGGCGCTCCGAAGTTCAGCATTATTGTCCCTCTTTACAACACGCCTATTCCGTTTTTTAACGATATGGCAGAATCCGTTAAGAGCCAGTCTTATGCAAACTGGGAGCTCATCCTAGTTAATGCAAGTCCAGACAATCAGGAACTAAAGGCTCGCGTTGAGCAGGAGACAGCCCGCGACAACAGAATTAAATCAATTACCCTTGCCGAGAATAAGGGCATTTCCGAAAACACAAATGCCGGAGTAGCCGCTGCTTCGGGCGATTTCGTCAGCTTCTTTGACCATGACGACATCCTTGAACCGGATCTGTTCTTCTCGTATGCCGAGGCAATTGAAAACAATGATAACGTTGATCTTCTTTATTGCGATGAAGACAAACTCATGCCCGATGGAAAGCTGGCACAGCCGTTCTTTAAACCGGATTTCAATATCGATTTACTCAGAAATAATAACTATATATGCCACATGCTTACCATCCGTAAGTCCCTTCTTGACACGCTGGAACCGAATACGAAAGAGTTCGATGGGGCTCAGGATCACAATTTGACTCTCCGGGCCGTGGAAAAGGCTAGGAACGTCCACCATGTTGCAAAAGTTCTATATCACTGGCGCTTAAGCGAAACGTCAACCGCGGCAAATGCCGACAGCAAACCTTATGCCACCATTGCGGGCATTAAGGCGGTTCAGAATCACCTCGACAGACTTGGGCTCAATGCAAAAGTTGAACAAGCGCGTCGTCCCTTTACATATAAAGTAACCTACGCCGCGCCAGATTCCCATCCGCTCGTTTCGATCATCATTCCGACCAAAGATCACGCTGATATCCTCGATAACTGCATTACGTCAATTGTCGAGAAATCCACGTACGACAATTACGAGCTTGTGATAATCGAAAATAACAGCACAGAAAATACGACGTTCGAGTATTACGATAAGTTACAAGCCAAATACCCTGCTATTGTTCGCCTTGTTACCTGGGAGCACGAATTTAACTTTTCCAAGCTCATGAACTTTGGAGTGTCCCATGCCAAGGGCAATTATCTCTTGCTGCTGAATAACGACACCGAAGTAATTACGCCCAATTGGATTGAAACTATGCTTGGCATCTGCGCACGCGAGGATGTTGGCGCAGTTGGTGCAAAACTATACTATCCCGACAACACCATTCAACACGCTGGCCTATGCGTCACGGGCGGCGTGGCAGGACATCTTTGCCAAAGCATGCCAAAAGACAACTGGGGCTATTTTGCACTCAACGATGCGCAGCAAGACTTCAGCGCCGTCACGGCGGCTTGCATTATGACCAAACGAAGCGAATACGAAAAAGTCGGAGGTTTCACCGAAGAGCTTCAAGTCGCATTTAATGATGTTGACTTTTGCCTGAAGCTTCGCGAGATTAACGATCTGATTGTATACACGCCCGAAGTCGAGCTATATCATTACGAGTCAATTTCTAGAGGCGTTGAAAACAACACGGACAAGCAAATTCGCTTCCACAAAGAGGTCGCGTACATGAATTATCGCTGGGCAAACTACTATGTCGAAGGCGATCCATACATGAACCCAAATTTCACCGTGGGAGAACCTGGAAATCGCTATTACCACTTGTGAGATCTAAATGCAGGGGAACAAATATGAGACTCTTTTCCGAGCTGGCTGAACGCAATCTCTTTTCGACATATGCGGCTGCTTTGGATTGGATTCTGAGTGACCATAAATTTAGCGTGAATCTATGGGATAACAAGAACAAAGTTCAGGCCTTCACCAAAGCCTTTCATAGGATGGAAGGAGTCTCTCAGGGTAGAGTCCACTACGAGCCGAAAAGGGGGACCACATTCCCACGACTCGGTGAATATCGACAGCATAAGTTGTTTACGTTCTATATCACTAGGGGCAATTCCGAAGCGAGAGATCTAATTCGTCACATTCGAAATGGAATAGCTCATGGACATATTCATGTTCATGAGCTTGATGGCGAATTGATTGTCGAACTGCTCGATTTCGGGAAAGAGTCCAACCAGCCCGATCGCCAAACGGCATATATGGTTTTTCCTCTGAGGTTCCTGAATGACATTTTCGAGTTGTACCACCAAAAAGAACAGCAGTGGGTCCGAAATGTAAATCGCAAATAGCTTGCTTAGCTAAACAATCATTTAAGCGATTATTTCGGATAATCTTGTTTTCCAGACCGTCTAGTAAGGTGATTATTACGCGGTGTGAGCACCGATTGCGTGCCGAATGTTGGTGTAAGGGGCCGCTTCCCTGACCGTAAATAGCAGGAAGCGGCTATCGCCTAGAATTTGAATTGCTTAGGTTCAGATTCACGGAAAGGCGATAACCGCATATTGACAAGATACACGAGATTGCCGGCGACGGCGCCCTCATGCCGAGATTCGATGACGGCATTGTCAACATGTCCGAGCTCATCAGGGCGATGGCCGAGTCGCTGGTCAACGAGATCATGGACGCCCAGGCCGACGACGCCTGCGAGGCCGGCAACCGGCGAAACGGCTACCGCGAGCGCAAGCTCGCCACAAGCGTGGGCACTATCAGCCTCAGGATACCGAAGCTGCGCTCGGGAACGTACTTCTCCGAGGACCTGATCAGCCGATACTCGCGCGTGGACCGCGCGGTGAGATCGGCGGTTTCCGAGATGGTCGCCAACGGAGTGTCGACCAGGAAGGTGAAGCGCGTGGCGCAGTCCATGGGCATAGACCGCATGAGCGCCAGCCAGGTGTCGAGGATGTGCTCGTCGCTGGACGAGTCGGTCGCCGACCTACAGGAACGGGATTTGTCGGACGTCAGCTACCCCTACATCTGGCTCGACGTCACCTACATCAAGCGCAGGGACGCAGGACGCGTGCAGTCGACCGCGCTCGTGACCGCCATCGACACGGAGACCTATGACGGCTGGAAGTCGTTCCTGCTTTCGCTGCGCGCACGCGGGATCGACGGCGTCATCTGCGTCACCAGCGACGCCCATGAGGGGCTCAAGCGCGCCATCCAGGAGGTCTTCCCCGGCGCCGCGCGGCAGCGCTGCATCGTGCACCTGATGCGCAACGCCGCCGGCAACGACCAGGCAGAAGAGGGGCGCCGTGCTGGGCATCCGGAAGGCCGTGTTCGCCGAGCGCGACACCAAGCTCGTGCACGGGCTGTACCAGCTGGCCACCGAGCAGATAGAGGGCTTCTGCCCCAAGGCAGCCGAAGTTCTGGTCATGTCTGCGGTCGATCAGCTCGAGCATGAACCGGCGCTGTTCCTTGCTGAGCGGGTCGAGGAGCCATTCGGCTATCACTTCGGGCTCTGTGCCGCGTGCATTGAGGATCTCGAAGATGGTGGAGGAATCTTCATCGCTCGTAGATGTGATTTCTCGTAAGAAGCGTTAATGACTGCGTTCCGAAACGCCAACAGTTCTTCGTCGTCCAAGGTCTCGCTCAGCTGGAAGAGCTCGAACCAATGTAGGAAGTCACTGAGCCTGGAAGCCTAGCGCTTCCAAGATTCCTGCCTCACCCCGATTGCTTGACCCCATCGTTTTTAGACACTGAAAAATGAACTGCAATAAGAAACGGTATCGCTACCAACCAATCACACAACACAGGGACGCAAAGAAAGACATCAGAATCATAGCTACAGGAGGAATGACGGGAGAAAAATTAAAACGCTGCGACACACAATCAATTCGGGCCCGAGGTGCACACAAAGAAATGAACGCCGGAACAAGCACCGGTATCAAATATCTCGGTTGCACACCTGCGACCGAAGTGTCGCCAACGGGCGTGTAACCGACATAAAGCGCCGTGCACACCAAAGAGACACTTGCGACAACAAGCGCAAGGGTCCACATACGAAGGACAGGTGTTACAGGGTTTTTAGAGGAATCACCTTCGACATTAAAGGCGCTGGTATAAATACAGAGAAAGGGCAGAGTGGAAAGAAATGGAAGCGATACTGCAACATTGCCCATATAAGCATATGAAAGAGAGTAGTCATTCGATGAAGCGGGCGCGAGCAGATTGACCATAAAACTGAATAACGTACCGAGGAAGTTTATCGGATTATTCAGAATGTAGCGTATTTGTCCTATTCCACTGACCCCCTCGCCTCCCCTCACATCTCCCGCCTGCACAGCGGGGGAAAACAGCATCGGTAAGGTAAAGCTACACACCATTAGGGTGCCGAACAAAATCACCAAAGCCACATATAACTTCCGTTGCTTCGAATTTTTAAATTTCGAAGCAGGCATGAACAGCATCATTCCAATTAACGGAAAATAAACAGCTTTTGCAGACAAGCCCAAAAAGAAACACGCTGTAATTGCGAAAACGCTTAATGGCGTCAACCTCTCATCCGGCTTCGACAACTCCCTTAGAACCAAAGCAACTGCAAGCAATAAGAAGCAAGTCACCCACGGATCATAAGAATAGTTCGAAGCAAGATAGACAGCATAAGGAAGTAGGGCAACCGTCGCAATCAAAGATTTCCATTTCGGAATATAGAGGATTGCAATGGCAGTCACGACAACATAAGCGAAAAGGTTGAACAGCCTTCCCAAGGCAAAACACGTAAGCAATGGAAGGGACAACAACCTCCCCAACCAAAGACCGAGAGCACAGGGAATATAAGCAATGGTCGAAATGTTCCTCAATGATTCACCGGTCACCGCAGCCACAAAACCAGAGGAACTATAAACTTCCCCTGAAGCTATCTGGGACAAATGGAGGTCATTCAGATCCATCTCCGCGTCATGCACCTCATCAAACTGAAGACTGTTATTTTCCACCCATGGAACCGCAACTAATTCAATTTCAGACTCGGTGAAGACGGGATCCCCCATATAGGACAGGCCCAGAGAACGAGCGTAATGAATCTGATCGTCCGGAGAAACAGCAGTGAGGTTCGGTAAGGCTGAAATCAAAAAACAGCCTAGCGAAAGCGCGGCGATGGAGAAGGAGGCTACGGTCTTGTATAGACCCGGTTTCACAATAAACCAAGGAGCGACACCTAGAATAATCACAATGCAGAGGTGAACAGTATGCACAAAGTATGCTCCAAGAAACGGCATCAGTACAGTGGACGCAACCGCCAACAGACCATTTACGGATAGAACGACTATGCACAAAACAACGATGCCCAGAACAGGGTTTGCAGCAAAAAATGCACGCACTCTTCCCTTGTTGGCCAAAGCGGGCTTTTTCACGGCGAGCAAGATAAAGGAGCTGCTGATAAATACAGCAAAGAAAAGAAGTACTAATTCTTTTTTACTCCAATCCATTATAGATAGCACGGACCTCCCTGGCGTACCCAGCACGGTTCCAGCTTCAAGTAATATAGACAAAAGAGCCGAAAATGCGCAGACACTCAAGGCAAGACGAGGAGAAGCCTTTCCGAACAGTGTGCTTCGCTCGGAGGCAAGATAAAACCAAGCAAGAACCGCTAAACAAGCAAATAACGCAAGCTCCATGCACCAATAAAAGATTGCCGCCGTGACGTCATAGAGAACAAACAGTACTGCACCCGAGATAGCAAGCAGCACAAAGCACACAAGCGGAAGCGCGCTCAACCGATGCCCATCGGAACGTCTCCGTATTTGCGTCTTAACCATTTGAGCATGGCCGTGAACATTCGGAATCATCAAATCGTCTCCTGTCTGAATCTAAACTATGACCGTACGATGAGCATCAAAGAACACGACGGCAGAACCGATAGCGATACCCATTTTCAACAAGGCGGCCATCCCTCCCGCAACCAGAGCCGAACACCGTCTGCTGTCTGCTCAGCAGTCTCTTACTATTTCCTTCTCGATAATCGCAAGCCGCTGAGTCAGATTCTTTATGTTTGCTGCTTGTTTCGTCGCGATTACGCTAAGCATCGGCAAAAACGCAAGGAGAAGAAACAGGCCAAGGAAGAACACAAAATTCGTGGTCAACACGGAACCGAACAAATCGCCAATTGCACCAATGAAACCGGAGGAAATCGCAGCGATGAGGATTACCACCGACAAAGAAAGCCAGAAAAAGGAATAACGTAAGGACAACTTGCCCTTGGATACGAGACGGATCACGCAGACGAAGAACACAATCGCAACAATGCGAGGAAGAGACACGGTCTCTCCTTTCAAGGGGCGAACGAATAATTGATATGACAAATTTAACGAAGCGCCTGCTCCTCAACAAGCTGGTTAATCCTCCGACGCAGCTTCGAGATGCTCACCGTGTTACTGAACTCTCGATACAGGAGCAATACAATCACGTAGAGGAACACGAAGTTTGCCGGGCTCTCAAATCCCAAAAGTGAAGACAGCCAAAAGGCAACTTGAGGGAAAGCGGCCAGCACAACGAAACTGAAGGCGAAGAAAAGCCAGAACACAGAATCCAGCACCTCAATCTGCGCTTTTCTCAGCTTCCTGATGACAAAATACAAAACCAAAAGCGCCCCGAGCAGGAGGACGGCCCTAAGCACAATAGACACTGTTCAATCACCTAAACCACTGAACGAAGAGAATGGAGATGCAAGCGCGAGCCATATAGGCAATCGATTTAGGGATGTTCAAATAGCTCTCCCCCGCCTGCCTCTCACGCATCTCAACCTGAACTTCACGAACCTTAGCACCCTTCTTAATCAGGTACGAAATAGACTCGGGCTCTGGGTTCAAAGAGTCGTCGTTTGCAAAACGCTCAATCATCTTCCTGTTAAACATGCGCATGCCAGAAGTCGGATCTGCGACTCGCTTGCCGGTAGTGAGCTTGATCGCAACCGTAATGATGCGCGAGCCGAGCATGCGTGCAGAAACCTCTTTGCACTTGTTTACAAAGCGCGAGCCGATAACAATGTCGGCGTCCTCGGCGATCGCAAGGTCGAGCATCTTGGACATATACTCCGGGCAATGTTGGCCGTCTGCATCAAACTGCAAGGCATAGTCATACCCATTGCGCAGCGCGTACTTCATCCCCGTCTGGAATCCAACTGTAAGACCAGAATTGACCGGAAGAGTGACATGATTGTAGCCACGGTCGAGACAGATTTGCTCAGTTGCATCCTTGGAACCGTCGTTTACCACGAGATAATCGATATCGGGCACAACAGAAACAAGCTCGTCAACTGTTCTCTCTAGAGATTCTTCCTCGTTATACGCTGGCACAATTACCAACACTTTTTTACTATTCAACATCCGCCAATCTCTCATAGACAACTCAACAAGAACTCGCCGCTACAATTGGTTGCTCTCCTGTCCTCGGCGATAGAATTTAAACAACAGCCTCGCAATAAAAGAAGGCCAAAACCGCTCGAGCATCGCGAGGTCCTCCTTTTCTCGCGTGTCATCCTTAATTAAGGCAGATGTCTCAGATTCTTGATGAATACGGTGGTGCATCAACACCTTGGAATCATAGTAAAAAGCACCAGGCAGCTTTGAAAAGCGCTCCCATGCCGCCCAATCGAGATTCGAGCGGAATTCTGCAATAAACGGAGGCATAGGCAACTTGCTCATATTCAACGTTACGGACGGGCAACAAATTGCAGATCCACAAGACAGAATTCTCCTACGCATCCATCTGGAGGTAGCAAATCTTCCGTCCCTAACGGGAGTAAGCATCAGGCGTTTGATTCGAAGTAGCTGGTTATCGTCAACCTTGGCACCATTCCTCAACTCACCATAGTTGGTAAAGAAGATGAGCAGATTGTCCATCTTATTCGCAGCAGTTAGAAGATGAGCCGCGTACTCAGGCTCATAGGTATCGTCCTGGTGCGCAACGGTGACAAGAGAAGTGTCAGCGCAACTTACTGCGTAATTCCAATCATCAGCGATCCCAGGATTTCCGTCCCGAACGTACAACTTAACGGAGTATCGCTTAGCAAGCTCACGCGTTGCATCGCACGGAGTCGAAGTGGCAATCAACACGTTGGTCTTTACAGTCTGCGCAAGCAAGGATTGAAGGCACTCTTCAAGAAAGGGGCTCTCTTTGTACGCGCAGAGCGCAAAGGTATGGTCAGAGGGACCAAATGTCATGAATCGCTCCCATTTAATCGTATAGGCATGCCTGTTCATTATACGTTCACCTTTGCACTCGTTGAAAAGGGCACTAAAATTACTAAGGTCTTTCGAACGAACGCTTCGCACGAGAAGGGAGCTGCATGCCCAACGTCCCCGCACCCTTGAGCACGAAAAAGAACGCGCTCTGGAACGCCGCTGGTTGCATTTTTTACCTTGGATGCCAGTGGCTTACAACCGTCCTGGTCGTTGTTCTATCGACCGACTACAACAATTCCGGAGCGCTTGCATTTGCCATGTCCGTTGGCAGCATGTTTGCCTCCATCAGCCTATATAAAATGAGGACCTACCAGGTTTCCGACATTTCCTGCGAGCATTCCGCAAAAGACTATATTGGCTTTCGCTTCGTATCGATCTTATTCAGCTTGATCATGAGCTGCATCTACGTCGCTGCGATCAGCGACAACGTTTCCTTCCTGATCGCCACTTTTGTATTCCTCGTTTTTAAAATCGATGAGACCTTTGTCGACGTGCTCTACGGAGTCGACCAAAAGGGACAGCGCATGGACTACATCGGCAAATCCCAGTTCATGCGCGGAGTGCTATCCCTCGTCGGCTTCGTCGCCCCACTTGTAACGATCCACTCGCTGCCCGCCGCGATCATCGGCATGGCGTTTTGCTGCATGCTCGTGACCCTCTTCTACGATCTCCCCCACGTAAGACGATTTGGGGATATCAAGCCCAGCTTCGCTCACGAACATCTTGTCGAACTCGGAAAAGCATGTCTTATGCCGACAATCGCCAATTTCTTAGCAACGTCCATCGTTTCCATTGTCCGTCAACGCTACGGCGTTCTTGCCGGACAAGAACTCCTAGGAATTTACGCCAGCATCGCGACTCCCGCAGTTCTTATACAGGCAGGCGCGACGTATCTCTACAGTCCACTTATTGGCACCCTAGCACACTCTTTGCAAAATGGGGGCGCAACAGCTTTCAAGAAGAGCTTCTTCAAGGTATTCGGCTTGCTCTTTGCATGCATGGCAATAGTTACGATCGGATTCTCATTCGTTGGTGGTCCCCTGCTCGAACTCGTTTACGGAAACAAAATCGAGTCCTATATGTGGATATTCCCATATGTTCTTGGAGCCACAACGTCAATCGCCATCCTGCTCTACGTAAACGACTCCCTCCTCATTATGCGCGACGGAGTCACCCAGATTGTCATCAACGCTCTTGCATTTGCCGTCATCGTCCTTACGGCGGACCACCTTATCACCGCCTTCGACATGAACGGCATCAACGTTGCCATTATTGCCGCATGCGTTCCCGCAGCGGTTACGGGTGCCATCAGAATTGCCACGAGCAAATAGGCTTCGTCGTCCGCCCCTCCCAACATACCGCCGCAAGCCGCTCCCTTAGCCACACGGGCACTTCGCTCGAAACACACCTAAATGCTGGCAGCATTTGATTGCACTGGAGACACACACGTATGGCTTCAGGAGTGGTTGTGTGAAGGGCGCGAGAGGGTGGACGTTGGTCTAACCGTGACGACGCAGGTTTGTTGTGTTCGGAGTTTGGTGGATGGTCCTCCGAGTCCATGGTGACTATATTCCCTTTCTTTGTTAGAATCATAGCTTGTTAATAATGCTTTGGAGAACAGATGAATATTCTATATACGGTCAATGAGGCATTTGTACCGCAGCTTGCAGCTTCAGTTGCTTCTGTTTGTGAGAACTCGTCTCCCGATGACGCAATCCACTTTTTCGTGTTCTGCGACAAGGTGTCACAGACGTCGAAAGAGACGCTGCGTTCTTTTTTGAATAAGTATTGTGTCGAGATTGATTTTATTGATATCGATGGTTTCATGGATGCTGGCTGCATTGACTTTGATACGCAGGGTTGGAATGAAATCGTACTCTCTAGGCTGCTGTTGGCAAGGTTTTTGGGCAGCGATATTCAACGCGTTCTGTATCTTGACGCAGACACAATGGTCAGGGGGAGCCTCAAGGAGCTCTGGGACGCTCCGCTGAATGAGCGCGGCTGCATAATTGGTGCATGTCCTGAGCCAACTGTATCGCCGAAACGCATGAAGGCCCTTGGACATGGAGGTAAGCCGTACTTTAATGCCGGAGTCCTTTTGATTGACCTTGAGTCCTGGCGTAGTAATGAGATTGAAAAGCAGCTTCTAGAGTGTCTGAAAGAGCGGGGAGCCGAGCTTTTTGCGAACGATCAGGATGCGATAAATCTTGTCCTTGATGACCGAATCATGCCTCTTCCAGTAAAGTATAATTATTGCAACTCCTTCTATTATTATCCGCTTTCGATGTTGAAACGGGTCTCCCCTTGGTTCGATCCCGACCCACGCCTGTATTCCGAGTGGATAAGCAACCCCGTTATCGTGCATTTCCTTGGCGAGGACCGTCCTTGGAGATTGGGCAACACGCATAGGTATTCAAATGAGTATCTCCAGAACCTCTCTTTGACTCCATGGAAGGGGCAAGGCATGGAAGATGGATGGCATTTCTACTATGCCGCTTGGTCTCTTTTCAATATGCTGACCGGTCCTTTCCCAATGTTTAGATACCGCCTTATTACAAATATGATTCCCTCTGTTATGAGGCTGCGCGCAAGAGGTAGGAGGAATCGCTGATGGCGGGACATTTAGACCGCACTTCTGAGGCTACTCCTGTTACGGAAGAGCTATCAGTTAAACAGAATATGGTTTGATATTCAAGGTTGCAGATTCGTGCACATTACAGTAGTGAACAAATGTTCAGGGCGAGCCACGATTGATGTATACTCAAGTTGAGCATGGGACGCATCTGGCAGTGCCCTCCGCCGTTTAGCTTTCGCGGCGCTTTCGCGCCATACGACAGCCGTCTCGACATGGGCGGCTGTCGTTATATTACGGGCCTAGAGCCCGCTACTTGCTCAGAATGGCCTCTGTCTATTTCATACGTTTTGTTTACTATTATTTTCAGCCGATAATTCTGATCCCAAAGTATTCTGTGCTTATATATAATTGGTGATTGCTGTAATCTTTAGCGGTAATAACACTTCTTGACATCTCCTATGAAAGACTGTCAGAAATTCTCAACAATATAAGATTAAATAAATAGCCAAAAAACTAGAGCCGATATGCAACTAAATTTGCATATCGGCTCTAGAACGTCTGCACACCCATTACATGCACAAAACATCAAGGACAATTGCATTTAAGCCTTCGCCATAACCTTTACCAGGAACAGCCCAACGTCCATTTAGGTCCGTCGTCTTGGGAGCACACCCACGGGAAACAAGATTAAAGCGTGGGTCAATACACGGATTATTCAAAGGCTCAGTTGTTGCGTACGCTTTTAAATGCTGCGTCTGAACCCTAAGCCCTTCTCTAACGGAAGAAAAAGTATATCCGGGATTTCCAGGGCCAGTGGCTCCAACACCACCGAAATTGCACTGGTTTGCCTGGACCAAATTTCCGAATCTTAAATAGCCCGTCTCTTTCATGACTTGAGCATATAAAACTTCAGGACATACTCCCTCAAATGAGGCTTCTTCGTAAAGAATCTTACAAAACTCATCAATAGAGGCGCTGCCTTTGCTTTTATACACGCTTGTTGGATAAGTTTGCTTACCAACAGTCCTACTGTAATGAGCGGCAGCATCCTCGTAAGAAGTGAAAGACGAGGACATTATATAGCCCTCAAATCCGGTCATGCTCGAACCATTACGGTGCTCTTTCATCCCATATTCGAGATAGTGGCAATAATACGCTTTTAAATTACTTCCGTAAGCCTTTCTAAGATCGAGATATCTCGTTTTATAACTATAAACGTCGAACGCCTCGGAGCCGCGGCGGCCCTCCGACATGCCGTAGTTGATGAAGTGCCGCAGGACGGCCGAGTCGTCGACCATAGTCACGCCGCCGTAGGTCGACTTGGTGAAGGCCTTCTCGACGTCTCCGTTGCGGGAG
>JAXIXR010000033.1:0-13339 GCA_036304905.1 Collinsella sp.
CAGCACCCAACGGGCCCTCTCGGGGGCAGGGACGTTCGGCCGTGCGCGGGCGCCCGGTCGGCGGCCCGTTCTGGGCGCGCCTCAATCGTAGCCCGAGACGGTCCCGGGCTGACAATTTCGACTGTAATGGACGTTCTTAAATGACCAGTCACAAGGGACGCTCTTTCGCCACCCGGCAGTTGGGGACGCTCCTTATCTGCCCCCGATGGCTAGTCATTTAAGTCTGTCCCCAATGAATACTTTTGGTCGTTTAAGTCTGTCCCCAATGAGTAGGTGTCTAGGCGTGGGATTTGTTGTGGGCGAGGGCTAGGCCTACGGCGGCGATGGCCGCGGCAAAGAGCACTGTGACGCCCAGATCGCAAGCGATGTCGCCCAGCACGGTGGACGTCAGGTCCGCGGCGAGCGCCTTGCCAATCGCGTCGTTCACCCAATACGTCGGCACAAAATGCGCCGCGGTCTGCACGGCTGGGCCCATCAGCGACAGCGGCATCCAGGCGCCGCCCAAAAACGTCATGAGCATGCCGAGCAGGTTGCCCACACCGTTGAGCAGCTCCTCACGCGCACCCAGGCTCGAAAGGGCAAAGCCAACGGCCAGAGGCGTGCACGCCAGGGCAAACGTCGCCGCCAGCGCCAGGCACACACGACCCACGCCGACCTCGGCAACCGCGCCGGCAAAGCCCACGACGCCCATCATGCTCGACACAAACCAGATGCAGACGGTGATCACAGTGGCGGCCGCAAACACGGCGAGCGAACGCCGGCGCTCGGAGATTGGGCCGGCATCCATACGACGCACGCGCTCGGGCTCGTTCATGCCCGAGAACACCAGCCCCACCGATACGATGACCGACGAGATAATCGCGTACGCGCCAAAGTTGAAATACGACTTGAGCATGGCGGCGGCAGTCGAACCAACCTTGACCTGCTCAATCTGGACCTCGGCGCGCTTGGCGGCGGCATGCTCGGCGGCCTTGGCGACGCTACCATTAGAGGCGGCGGGCTCTAGGGCCGCTGCAGCGCCCGCGAGCGAAATCCAGCGCGAGGCCTCAGCAGACGAAAGCGCCGCCGCCATGGTGCCGGCACCGTAGGTCACATCGAGCTTGGGCAGGGCCTCCCCCGCGCGGGCGGCCGCGACCAGGTCGTTCTCAAACCCCTCCGGGATAAAGAACACGCAGTCGGCGCTACCCTTGGCGCTGTTGCTCTTGGAGAGCGCGTCCGCAAGATCGTAGGTATCGTCGCCGACGCCCGTGACCAACTCAAAGCGCGACCCCAGGTGCTTGGTGAGCGCATGCGAAAGGTCGCTGTCGTCGCGGTCGACCACGATCACGTTGGCATCGTAGGGCTCGTACTCGGTGAGCTGCGACGAGTTCCAGCTCACCGATGCCGCGATGAATACGCCCATGAGCGAGATGAACACCGTATAGATGAGCAGGTAGAACGGGTGCGCCAGCGCCATGCGAAGCGCAGTCTTAAAGGTGCTCATAGCGGCTCCTTCCAAAGGTCAGCGTGGCGGCGGCAACGAACAGCAGCGCCATAAGGACCAGCGCGCCGGCGCGAACGACAAAGGGGCCCAGGTTCTCAAAGAAATACAGGCGGTTGAACATGTCGCAGATGAGCTTGACGGGGTTGAGCCAGCACTCGGCCGGGCAGGCGCGGGCGACGTCGTCGGCAAGCGCCATCGCCGGCTCGCCGTAGAGGCCGGCGAACAGGGCGCACGTGGTAGCAAAGCCCGTGAGGATGCCGGACTTGGACGCCTTGCCGCCCTTAACGGGAAGCGTGCCCACAAAAAGGCCCAAGCCCGTGGCGGCAAGCGCGGAAGCGGCGCCACCCACCAGACACAGCCCCTCGCGCCCGCCAAAGTCGACGCCCACGACCAGGCGCACGTAGCCGATCGCGATCGTCATCGAGGCAAAGGAGACCAGCCACGAGCCGACAAAGATGCCGGTCAGCGATGCCGTCTTGGAAAGACCGCCCACACAGCGACGTGCGCCAAGGCCCGACAGATTGGGCTGCAGGTCGACGACGCTCAAGGCGGCAAACTCCGCAGACATCATCGCGACCAGGCCAAAAAGCGCGTAATAGTAGACGACCGTGCCATCGGGCGTGGTGCGTGTCAGGCTTACGCGGCGGGTACCGCCCTCGAGCGATAGAGCGCGCGCAACCGCCTCCGGGTCGGCGAGCGCCGCCGGGTTGTCCTGGGCAATCTGGGACATGAGCTCGGCATTTTGCGTATACGAGCTTGCCACCGTCTCCAGGATGCTGCGGTCGGTGAGCACCGACGAGGCGCGCGAGCTGTCATAACTCGAAAGCAGTGTGAGCTTGGGCGTACCCGCGTCGTCGACCGTATAGATGCCCGCGACCTCGCCGGCCTTAAGCGCACGGTTCGCATCGGCTGCGTCGTCGAGCTCGTGGATCTCGAGCAGCTGATCGCCGCCTTCCTTGGCAAGCGACGTCGCCACGCCCTTAAAGGTCGAAGCGTCCCAAGCCTCGTCCGCCACGACGGCCACCGGCACCGGGTCGACCGTGCCGTCGGAGCTGAGGTTCGCAAACATAAACATGAACATCGTGGAAAGTACGATGGGAAAGAGAGCGCCCCAGACCCACGTGCTCGGCCGGCGCAGCAGCGTCTTGACCGTAGTGATGATGGTGTTGAACATGACTGCCCCCTAGTCGCGCAGCTCGCGGCCGGTGATCTCGAGGAACACGTCGTTGAGGGTCGGTGGCTCGCTCCACACGCGGCCGAGCGCCACATCGGCGGCGCGCAGCGTGTCGAGGATGTCGACCAAATTGTGCGGGCTCGCTTCGCAGGTGCAGACGATCTCGCCGCCGGACAGCTCAACCGAAAGCACGTGCTCGAGGGCGCGCAGCCGCTCGACCGTGGCAGTCTCTACGGCGCCAACCTCGACAGTCACGCGCTCGCCCATCTGAATCATGCGCTTGAGCTCGTCGTTGGTGCCCTGCGCCAGCACGCGCCCGCCGTCCATGATCATGATGCGGCTGCAGATTTGCTCGACTTCCTCCATGTAATGGCTGGTATACACCACTGTGGCGCCCTCGTCGCGCAAGCGGCAGATGCCCTCCAGGATGGCGTTGCGGCTCTGTGGGTCGACCGCCACCGTGGGCTCGTCAAAGAAGATGAGCTCGGGCTTGTGCGCGATACCGCAGGCGATGTTGAGGCGACGCGCCAGGCCGCCCGAGAGCTTGCCGGGGCTGAACTTGGCAAAGTCGCCCAGCCCGACAAAGTCGATCGCCTCGTTCACCAGCGCGCGGCGGTGCTTGCGGTCGTTGACGTAGAGGCTGCAGAAATAGTCGATGTTCTCGCGCACCGTGAGCTCGTCAAACACCGCCACCTGCTGCGGCACCACGCCGATGCGGCGCTTGAGGTCGTAGCGGGCGGGCGCCATGGGCTCGCCGAACAGCTCAATGGTGCCTTTGTCGTAGGCAAGCAGCTGCAAAATGCAGTTGATGGACGTGGTCTTGCCCGAGCCGTTGGGGCCCAGCAGGCCAAAGATCTCGCCGGGGGCGATGCTCAGGTTAAAGTGGTCGAGCGCAATAAGGTCGTCATAGCGCTTGACGAGGTTTTCGACGTGAACGATGTCTGTCATGAGGCGGCCCTTCCGTTGATTGCGGCCCGGTACGATTGCATCATCGCAGGAGCCGCCGGCGCGCACCAGTGAGCTTTGTCACGAGTGCGGGGTCTTTGTCGTGCGGCCTGCCGACGCCCCCGCTTTGCTGCGCGGGAGGAATGTCACGGTTGCGCAGGCGGCCCCTCCACCATGCGCGGCTTCGCGTACAATACCCGTATGAACAGGCTTTTCGACAAATCGATCGTGCTGGCGTGCTGTATTGCGGCCGCCATGGGTCTTGCTGTGGATGCCCGCATGGTCGCGGCGTTTTGCCTTGGCGTTATTGCCACCTCGCTGGCCGAGGTCGCACAGGAGGAACACGCGCGCCGCGCAAGCGAGGCCGCGAGCTACGTCTACATCATCGCGGCCGTCTTCATACCGCCGTTTGTGCCGTTTGCGCCTCTCGCTCTCTATGACATCGCGCGGCGCGTGCGCCGTGAGCACGCCTGGGTCGCGCTGGGCATTGGCTCCGTCTTTGCCCTTGCGCTCGTCGTGGACCTTCGCACCGACGCGCTCACCGCCCGAACGCTTCTGCTGACCGCCATCCTTTCGGTTGCCGCCACCTTGCTATCGCTACGTACCGCCCAGTTGGAGCGCGAACAGCAGCGCATGCGCCGTACCCGCGACGAGCTGCAAGAACGAGCCCTCGCGCTCGAAGCGCGCAACCGTGACCTTGCCGACCGCCAGGACTACGAAGTCGAGCTCGCGACGCTCGCCGAACGCGCCCGCATCGCGCGCGAGATCCACGATAACGTCGGGCACCAGCTCACGCGCGCCTCACTGCAGGCCGAAGCCCTACGCGTGGTCCACGCCGACGAGCCCAGGGTTGCCGCCGATTTCGCCGACGTCAAACGCACGGTTGACGAGGCGCTCCAGCTTGTGCGCACCAGCGTCCACGCGCTCAACGACAACGCCGTCGACCTTTCCGTGCAGCTCGAACGCATTGTTGAAGGCGCGCGCTCGGACGGCGGCCCGCAGATTGAGCTTGAAGTTTTGGCCGAGCATGCACCCGCCAACGTCGCCAACTGCTTTGCGGCGGTGCTGCGCGAGGCGCTTTCCAACGCCATGCGCCACGCTTGCGCCCAGACCGTCACCGTACGATGCATGGAGCATCCGTCGTTTTACCAGCTCATCGTTACCGATGATGGCGCGGACGCGACCCCGGCGAGCAGCAGCAACGTCGTAGAAGGCATGGGGCTCGCCTCCATGCGCGAGCGCGTCGAGGCGCTTGGCGGAACCTTCACCGCCGGCCTGCGCGCCGGCGCCCCCGGCTGGCGCGTGTTTGCCACCGTCCCCAAACAGCAAGGAGATGAGGACCGATGAGGCTCATCGTTGTCGACGACGACCGCCTAGTGGTCGATTCGCTCAAGATTATCCTGGGCGCCCAGCCGCAGATCGAGGTGGTGGGCACCGGCGCCAATGGCGACGCCGCAGTGGCTCTCTATGCCGAACACGCACCCGATATCGCGTTGCTCGACATTCAGATGCCGGGGCGCGACGGACTTTCAGCCGCGCGCGAGATCCTTGAGCACGACCCTGCGGCGCGCGTGGTGTTTCTGACGACGTTCTCGGATGACGAGTACATTGTGTCGGCGCTCAAGCTGGGCGCCCGCGGTTACCTGATCAAGACCGATGTCGCCGCCATTCCGCCAGCGTTGGCGCAGGTCATGGCTGGCAAGCGCGTGCTCGAGGGCAAGGCGATCGGGGATGTCGACTTTGATGGGGCGGACGCTGAAGCCGGCGCGACCCGCCGGCCCGCGGCCTTTGCCGGTCTGACCGACCGCGAGTTCGAAGTCGCCGAGCTCATCGCCCGCGGCCTCGACAACAAAGAGATCGCCGCCACCGCCTACATGGGCGAAGGCACCGTGCGCAACCACATCAGCTCAATCCTGGCAAAGATGGGCCTGCGCAACCGCACGCAGATCGCTATCGCCTACCTGCGAGGGTAGTTGCCCGAAGACCGACCGTTCCGGCATAGCAAAATGGCTGCTACCGATTTAAGGCCATTTCAAAACTATGCCGGTTTACGGGGCCAAACTCAGGACCCCCATCCATACCCGCGTTTTCTGCAAAATGACGGCTCGTCTACCTGCGGTTTTATTTTCACGAATATCGGCATGGTTGGAGACTCGTAACTCAGCCCCGTAAACCGGCATAGTTTTGTTCGGGCGGCCCTGGACGAGTGCCTCCGCCAGCCTCGCGGGACCAAAATGATCCGTTTTCCTCCGTCCCCAAGGGATCAGCCGGAACCGCTCGCCACGAAATCGGCCCATCTACTACGTTTGACGCGATACCCATGACCATACCTTCGTTTTGAACAAAACCACAGGCGTTCTACCTGCGGTTTTGTTTTCGCGTTTTTTGGTATGGTTGGGGGTAAGGGGCTAAACGTAGTAGATGGGCCGGTTTCGTGGCGCGCCCCCGGCGCATAAAAGCGCCGCCACGGAGGAGGGAGATGCCTCCGTGGCGGCTGGGGGTAGGAGTAGGTCGGAATTTAGCCCTGCCGGCCGCCCGGGGCCTTTTGGCCCCGGGCGCTGCCAGCGTGCCTAGCGCTTACGGATACCCCAGACCAGGGCTCCGACGCCGGCCGTGGCGATGACAAATGCCATAAGCAGAGCGGCAGCCTGCTGGTCGCCGGTGGCGGGCAGGAAACCCTTGACCGTCTTAACGATGTTCGTCACGGTCTTGGGCGTGCCGGGATCGGGCGTCGGCACGGGCGTCTCGGGCTTCTTGTACGTGTTGTTGAACACGATACCCTCGACGCTCTTGTCGCCCTTGGTAAAGGCAACGTTCGCCTTGAGGTTGCCCTCGCCGTCGTCGACCACGTTGACGGTCGCGGTAAAGACGGACTTGTCGTAGGTCATACCGGCCTCGTCGCCCTTGACCTCGCTGATGGTGTAGACGTACGTACCGGGCTCGTCGTACTCGAACTTGTCGAAGTTGATCTTGCCGTCGGCATCGTTGGTAACCGTAGACTCGATGTCCTCGCCAACGAGCTCAAAGCTAAACTCGTCCTTCTTGAGCTCGCGTCCCTCGAGCACCTTGATGGCGCCGATGGAAACCTGCGTGGGCATGGCGTGATACTTGTTGGTAAAGCCAGCCGACTCGGTGGTTCCCTCGAGCTTGTGCGTCGCGGTCAGCGTGCCGTCGCCGTTGTCGGAGACGGTGGTCACGACGGTGTAGGTCGTGCCGTCATAGGTGACGCCCTTGTACAGGCCGAGCGCGTTGGGGCAAGCCTCGCGCAGCGTGTACGTGTGCGTACCGGGCGCCTCGTAGCGGATCGGGCTCAGCGTAACGTTACCGTTGGCGTCGTTGGTGCCACTAGCGACAGTCACGCCGTCCTCGAGCAGCTCAAACGTGAACTCGCCAGCTGCAAGGTCGCGGCCGGTCAGACGCTTAACCGTCTTGACCTGATCGGTCACGGAAGAATCGGTAGGTGCCACGCCGTACGTGTTGGTGAACGTAAAGGCCGCACCGTCGCCGCCGTCGCGCTTAACGATCAGATGTCCGGCACCGTCATCGGTCACGGTGTAGGAAACCTTGCGCGTGGCGTTGGTGTCGTTGGTCACGCCAGGGGCGCTACCGGACTCGGCCACCGTGTAGGTAAAGGTGTGCGAGCGCGGGGCAGCGGGATCTGCGGGCTCGGACTCGTCGCTGGGCTCGTCGGCGTTGGCATCAGCGTCGGCGTCGGCCTCTTCAGCCTCTGCCTCGTCGGCCTCAGCCTCGTCAGCTTCGTCTGCCTCGGCCTTATCGGTCGCATCGTCCGTCACGCCCAGGGCGCGGTTGAGGTCCTCGAGCGTAAAGTGGATCTTGCCAAAGTCCACGTTGCCGGCCGCGTCGTTGGTTGCGGTCGTGCGCTCGGGCATCGGGGCACCCGCCTCGTCAGCGGTCACGGTAAAGGTAAACTTACCCGCGATGTCGGCCGGGGCCAGGCCCTCGGCTGCCTGGAGCTTCTTGGTGCCGATGAGTGCGGCATCCACGGCCTCGGCGCCGTAGACGTTTTCGAACAAGGGCTCGACGCCACCGTAGTCGACCGTTGCCGTCAGGGTACCGTCACCGTTGTCGACAACGATAACCTTAAAGCCAAAGCTCCACGTTGTAGCGGAAACGCCATTCGGCAGCCCGAATAAATCTTCGTAGGCCGTGTAGTTAATGGTCCAAGCGAGCTTACCGTCCTTGTCGGTACGATGGGCAAGCCCAGCCGCCTCAAGATTGGCAAGCATCTCGGTGTCGTAGTGCAGCGCATCAAAGCTCACATGCCCGCCGATATTAGGCTTGAGGTTTTCGTAGCCCACAAGCTCGCCCTGATAGGCAATGCCGAACCAGAACTCGCCGTCGGCCATCGGACGACCGGTCAGGGTCTTGGTGGCGACAACCTGAGCAGCGGTACCACCAGGCGTATTGGTCGTAGCGCTGTAGCTGTTGTGGAACGGAACCAGGGCACTCTCGACCTTGTTCTCACCGCTCTTGTGGACCGTCGTATGCGTACCCTCGGGACCGCCGGAGACGGTCGTCGTGGCGGTAAGCGTACCGGCACCGTCATCGGCGACGGCGATCGTCACGGTACGCGCGGCGTCGTCGTAGGTGTAACCGGGCTTGCCGTCATTCTTCTCGGCTACGGTGTACGTGAAGGTCTTGCCGGCGTCAGCCTGCGTAAACTTGACCTCATGGCCAGCCAGGATGTCGATCAGGCCGACCGTTGCCTCTGCCGTCGCAGGGGACTTGAAGTTGTTGGCTCCGGGCAGCAGGCCAAGCGCGTTGGCCGAGGCCTCGTCGGCAGGCGTCACGGTAAACGTGAACTGACCCTCGGTCATAGGACGTCCGGAGAGGCTCTTGCTGAGCTTGAGGCCGCCGGCCGCGGTGTAGTTAAGCTCAGTGCGGTACGTGTTGGTGAAGCGTCCGTTTTCCTTCTTGGTGACATTGGCGGTCAGCTTGCCCTCGCCGTCCTCAGTCACGGTCACTTCGGCGGTCGCGACATGCCCGTCATACGCCATGCCGGCCGCGTTACCCGCGTTCTCGCGGATCTCGTACGTGTAGGTTCCGGCAGCCGTGTAGCGGATCTTGCCGAACTTGACGGCAGCGATGCCATCCTTCGCATCGTGCTTGTTCACGGTCACGGTTGCAGGATCGGGCAGCGGGGTGCCCTCGGCGGCGGTGATGGTAAAGCTGAACTCGTCGGAGTCCGTCCAGTCGCGACCGTCGATAGCCTTACTCAGATCAAAGTCGAGCTCTGCGTCGAGCGGGGTCACGCTGTAGGTGTTCTTGAAGGTCGCAGCCGTGGCGTCCTTCAGGACATGCTCAGCCTTGAGCGTGCCATCGCCCTTGTCGGTAATGGTGGTCTCGATGGTGTACTTGGCGTCGCCGTACGTGATGCCCTTGCTGGTGGTTCCGCCGTTGACCTCGCGCAGCGTGTAGGTATGCTTGCCGGCCTCGGTGTACTTCACGGCGTTCATCGTGATGTTGCCTTCGGCATTGTTGGTGCCGGTGGCGACGACCTTGGCGTCCTCGCCCTCGCCCTCGACGAGCTCGAAGGAGAACTCGCCGTCCTTGAGGTCGCGCCCGGTCAGGAACTTGGTCGCGGTGACCTGGTCGGTGACACTGAACTCGCCAGGATTCGGCTTGTAGCTGTTGTTGAACTTCGCCTCGTCGGCTCCATTCAGCTCATGCTTTACCACGAGCTCACCCTTGCCGTTGTCGGTGACGGTCGTCTCGATGGTGTAGGTCTTGCCGTCGTAGGTGATGCCGTTGCCGGCGTCGCCCGGGACCTCGCGCAGCGTGTAGGTGTGCTTGCCGGCAGCGGTGTACTCGATGGGGCTCATCGTGATCTTGCCGCGGGCGTCGTTCTTGCCGGTGGCGACGACATCGTTACCCTCGACGAGCTCGAAGGAGAACTCGCCTTCCTTGAGGTCGCGCCCGGTCAGGAACTTGGTCGCGGTGATCTGGTCGGTGACACTGGAGCTCTTGGGGGCCACCGTGTAGGTATTCTCGAAGATCGCCTCGTCGGCGTTCTGCAGCTTGTGCTCCACGCTAAGGGCGCCGTCGCCGTTGTCCTTGACGATGGTCACGATAGTGTACTCAGAGGTGCTGTAGGTAATGCCGTTTTCGGTGGCGCCGGCCTTGGTCTCGCGCAGCATGTAGGTGTGCTCGCCAGCCGCGGTGTAGGTGACGGAATCCATCACGACCTTGCCGCCGGCATTGTTGGTGCCGGTGGCGACTACGTTATTGCCCTCGACGAGCTCAAAACGGAACTCGCCGGCCTTGAGGTCACGGCCGTCCAAGGACTTGATCGCGGTAATCTGGTCGGTGACGCTGGAGCTCTTGGAGCCAGGCTCGTAGGAGTTGGTAAACTTCGCCTCGTCGGCGCCCTTCAGCTTATGCTCTACGCCGAGCGTGCCGTCGCCGTTGTCCTTGACGACAGTCTCGATGGTGCAGGTCGCGGCATCGTAGGTGATACCACCGACGTTGCCCCTGACCTCGCGCAGCGTGTAGGTGTGCTTGCCGGGCTTGTCGTAAGTGATTTTGTCCATGACAACCGTGCCGTCAGCGGCGTTCTTGCCGGTGGCGACGACCTTGTCGCCCTCGACGAGCTCGAAGGAGAACTCGCCGGCGGCAAGCGCGCGCCCGGTCAGGAACTTGGTCGCCTTGACCTGGTCGGTGACGCTGGACTCAGTGGGGGTCAGATTGTAGGAATTCTTGAACTCGGCAGCCTTGGCATCCTTCAGGACATGCTCGGCCTTGAGCGTGCCGTCGCCCTCATCGGTGATGGTGGTCACGATGGTGTAAGTCTTGCCGTCGTAGGCGATGCCCTTGCTGGTGGTTCCGCCGTTGACTTCGCGCAGTGTGTAGGTATGCGTTCCGGCCTTGTCATACTTGACGGTGCCCATCGTGATGTTACCGCTGGCGTCGTTGGTGCCGGTGGCGACGACCTTGTCGCCCTCGACAAGCTCGAAGGAGAACTCGCCGGCGGCAAGCTTGCGCCCGGTCAGGGACTTGGTCGCGGTGATCTGGTCGGTGACGCTGGAGCTCTTGGGCGTCACGGTGTAGGAGTTCTTGAACTCAATCTTCTTGACGTCCTCGGCGCCCTTCAGCTTATGCGTGGCCACAAGCTGGCCCTTGCCATTGTCGGCGATGGTCGTCACGACGGTATAGACGGTTTTGTCATAGGCGATGCCGCCGGCATTGCCCTTGACCTCGCGCAGCGTATAGATGTGCTGACCGATCTCGGTGTACTTGATGGCGCTGAACGCAACGTTGCCGTTGGCATCATTCTTAACGGTTTCGACAACCGACGCGTCCTCGCCCTCACCCTCAACGAGCTCAAAGGAGAACTCATTGTCCTGGAGCTTATGGCCGGTCAGGACCTTGGTAACTGTAATCTGATCGGTGACGCTCGACTCAGCGGGATTGGCGGTATAGGTGTTCTTGAACTCGACCTCGCCCGAGGTCTTCTTCACAGAAGCCTCGAGCTTTCCCTTTGCGTTGGGTGTCACCGTTACGGTGAACTCTGCAACGTTCTTGCTGTAGGCGATGCCGTCGACCGTGGTCCCGGCATGCTTCTCGCTAACCTTGTAGACATACGTGCCCGGCTTGTCATAGGCAATCTCGCCAAAGCTAATGTCCGCATGGCCCTTGGTTGCAAACGCAGTCGTGGACCTGGGCATCGGGGCGTTGTCCTCGGACGTCAGGCCAAACTCAAACTTGTCCTCATCCGTCCAGTCGCGGCCCTCGAGCACCTTGGTCAGGCCAAAGTCGGCAGTTGTCAACGTTGTCGGCGTGGTATTGAGCGTAAAGCTAATCTTGCCGTTATTGCCCAGGTAGACATTGACCTTCGTCGCACCAGAAACAACCTTCGTGTTGTTCCACTGGGGATTGATCACGTCGCGTGCGGTGTCCGTCGGGTTTCCGCCCACACGCTCCTTGGTGGTGTGAAGCTGGTTGATAAAGGCGAGGCGCGCGGTGCCAGCCTTAATCGACCAGTGATCGCCATCCTTTACCAAAGCACCTTCAAAGTTTTCGAGCTCGCTTCCCTTAACCGGGATCGAAACGGAATCATCGTACGGCGCGCCCGACGAGTTCTGCGCCATAAACTCATCTTTGTACCAATAGGTCTTAGAGCCCGAAGGCTTTTCCGTTGCGAGCTTGGTGCAAGCCGCGTCTGTGTAGACGGGCGTTAGCTTTTGGAAGTAGTAGTAGCTGTTCGTAGCAGCAGGCTCAAAGCTTGCGACCGTATCGCCCGCATCGTCGCCGGTCCACTTGTTGGCGCAGAAGCTAACGGTATTGGAATCGGCGTCCTTGTGCTCATTGATGTAATCCTGCAGTCCCGGTACGTTATTGGGAGTAAACAGGTTTTTGCGTGCAATAGCCTTTACGCTCGATGCATACGCAACGCGGATAGGCGAGATGGCATCCGTGGAGTCAACCACAAACGTGCCCGCAGACTCGTCAACGGTAAAACGGCGCAGCGGAATGAGCGATGCGGGGACCTTGACCGTCACGATGTCGCCGCGCTGCGGATTGTTCTCGTCCGCGCAATCAACCGTAATTACGAGATGGGCGAGCTCGCCATCAAACGTATAGGTATCGATATTGCCATCGGTCGACTTGGTGGCGGCCCCATAGGTCTTGCCGTTGTACTCGGCACCGGTAAAGCTATCGACCTGCATAAAGGCGCCCAGCTCGTCCTCGAATGTGATGTAGCCGGAACCGTTGGGATTGTTGCCCTCGACCTTGGTCGGGAAACCCTTGCCCGACGTAATGGCACTCGAGATGTCCTTAAAGACCTGATCAAGCTCGGCGGCGTTGGTCGCCGACTTGTAGTAGCTAGCACCGGCAACGGGGTTGCCGAAATTGACATTCCACTTCTCAGTTCCAAAAAAGCCATGGCTTACGGACGATGTGGCATCCGGATAGTTACTCGACACGGCATGCATGAATTTATTCTCGTTGCTCGTGCGGCTGCTTGTTGGATCGTCGCCCGGCTTCGCACCGTTGAAGATACCGATGGTATAAATGGTCGCCCCGCCACTCTTTATGGTCTTGGCGATATTGATGGCATCCTTAGCAACCTCGGCCTCAAAACCATTAGAACTCGTAGGAGAGCCATCGGTGAAGAACACAACGATCTTCTGGGCGTCTTCACGACCAGCAATGCCCTTGGCCAGGTCCATGCCATAGTCGGCACGAGTAGAGCCAGCAGGCTCGATTAAATTAACCGTGTTCTTGAGGCTCTTTGCGCCCCCATCCTTGCAGACCGTGAGGCCCAACATGGTCTGGGAGTAGTTGTAGGTGTTGCCGTCGTCGCGATAGGTATCATTACCAACCTTATCGCTCTTCTTGCCCGCAAACTTTACGATGGCAACCTGGTGCTGCTTGCTCGCGTCCTTAACGTTCTTGTTTTGCTCGGCAATGGTGTCGATAAAGTGGTTGGCAGCATTCTTGAGCGCAACGACACGCTTAGGGGACCCTTTACCACCCATAGGATCATCCATTGAGCCAGAGGCATCGAGCACCATCACGATGTCGAGCGGCTTGGAAACCAGCGACGTCGTATCGGATGTCGAAGACATCGCCGAATGGAGTGGGTATGATGAATTGGACACCTAGTTAAGAGCGAAAGGTGTTCAAGATGACCCAAAGAAGAAAGCGATACGACAGGCAGTTCAAGGTCTCGGCGGCAAAGGTGGTCCTGTCCGGGGAAATGACGGTCAAAGGCC
>JAXIXR010000034.1:0-7498 GCA_036304905.1 Collinsella sp.
CGTTCGCTTGTCGGTCGAAGCGTAAGCCCCGGCGTTGGTGGAAATGGTGAAAATGCGTTGGCGCGATTGGGGAAATTGCGTTGGCGGAATCGGCTAAAGTGCGATGGCGAAATTGGTTGTTTTTACAGTAGTGCTAACACCAGCGCGAAGGCGCAGCCCTTGATCGACTGGAGGGCGGCCACCTCCGCGGCGATCGGGCTGGCATCCACGGCGGCCCTGTACTCGGAGAGCAGGTCCGCCCGGGCCTCCGCCGCGGCCTCGACCTCGTTCCTCAGGGCGGCGAGCGTCCGAACCCCGCCATCGTCCTCCGGCCTGACCTTGTCGAGCCACCTCAGGAAGTCGTAGGTCCAGTACTTCCTCGGGTTGCCGGCGGGCGTGGTGCCGCCGTAGACGAACCCTCGCTTTGCGAGGAAGGCGAGCAGCCGCTGCTTGGCGGTCGCCAGGCGCGCGGTCGCCCCGTCGTAGGCGCCGGCGAGGTCCCTGATGCCTTCGACCTCGGGGGAGGGGATCCATACGGGGGAGATGTCGTGGGCGAGTATCGCCTTGGCCATCCTGGCGGCGTCGTTCCTGTCGTTCTTGGAGGCCGAGTCGGCGGCCGACCTGGGGATCTTCGAGACCGCGGCGACGACGCACTCGACGCCGAGCCCGGCGAGCTCCCTTTGCGGGGCGAAGCCGAGGTAGCCGCTCTCGTAGGCCGCGAGCGACGGCCCGGGGAACCCATCCATCCACCCGGCGATCTCGCCCCAGGGGTTGCCGGGGAACCTCCTCGTCACGGCCTCGCCGGTGTCCGCGTCGAGGGCGCAGACGGTGGTCGACCTCAGGTGGACGTCCATCCCGAACGCGGTAGAATACTTTGGCATGGGAGCCTCCCAACCTCGTTGCGGCGCGGCTGCGCCTATGGCACTTCAACATCATTGTCGCAGCCCCGACCCGCGGTCACGAGCGGGGGCTCCTATCTTTTTAGTGCCCTCGGATTGGGTCATAGTGTCTGTCGGTGCCATAGCATCGGCGTTGCTGTGGCTGTCGGAAATGATCCGTTGTCGCAAGGGGCAGGTTTCCTTTGCACCAGTTTCTGTCGAGTCGGTGCTCTTTGCGGGTTGCCCGTATAATGGTTTGCGTATGAACCGCAACCAAGGAGTTCCAGTTTATGGACCAGAGCCTTTTTAAATTCGACCTGATCGCCGAGGACCCGACGACGCATGCGCGTGCCGGCGTGCTGCACACCCCGCACGGCGACATCGAGACACCGATCTTCATGCCCGTGGGCACCAAGGCAAACGTCAAGGGCATTCCTACCGAGACCGTCAAACAGCTCGGCGCCCAGATCGTGCTTGCCAATACCTATCACCTGTCCATGCGTCCCGGCGAGGACACCATCGCCGAGCTGGGCGGCCTGCACAAGTTTATGAACTGGCACGGCCCTATCCTCACCGACTCGGGCGGTTTCCAGGTCTTCAGTCACAACGATGCCGTCAAGCTCACTGACGAGGGCGTGCGCTTTATCGTCAACGATTACGACGGCCGCCACGTGTTCTGGACACCCGAGGACAACATGGAGATCGCCATGAAGCTCGGCTCCGACATCTGCATGCAGCTGGACCAGTGCCCGGGCTATCCCGCCACGCGCGCCTACGTTGAGCGCGCCGTTGAGCTGTCGAGTATGTGGGCCGAGCGCTGCTATAAGGCGCATACCCGCGACGACCAGGCACTCTTTGGCATCGTTCAGGGCGGCATGCACCTGGACCTGCGCTTGCGCTCGCTGCGCCATCTGGAGGAGTGCGGCGACTTCCCCGGTTACGGCATCGGCGGCTACTCGGTGGGCGAGGACCACGAGACCATGTTCGAGACCCTGGCACCGCTCGTAAGCGAGTACATGCCCAAGCACAAGCCGCGCTACCTGATGGGCGTCGGCAACCCCACCACCCTCGTGCGCGGTGTGGGTGTGGGCATCGACATGTTCGACTGCGTGCTACCGACGCGCACCGGCCGTATGGGCACGGCGTTTTCGAGTGAGGGTCGCCTCAACTTCCGCAACGCGCGCTTTGCGCACGACGACGGCCCCATCGATCCCACCTGCACCTGCCCGGTGTGCACGGGCGGTTACAGCCGCGCACTCATTCGCCACATGGTCACGCAGAAGGAGATGCTCGGCGGCATTCTGCTGTCGATGCACAACATCTACTACCTGCTCAACCTTATGCGGCGTGCCCGTCAGGCCATTATCGAGGGCCGTTACGGCGCATTCGTGAGCGATTGGATGAATAGTCCTGCCGCGGTGGATTACTAAGGGCGACAGGCGCGCTTACAGAGCGTGGGCAACGGCAAAGGCTGAGCGGCAGCCGCTCGTCACATTCGCTGACGTCGGCTGCGCGACCGCTGACCGATGCCTTGCAAGCGCATAACGCATCGTGGGTACCATACCGAATAGTTGATGTTCGGGCGGGTGTTTGACGCATGGCGTCGACCCCGCCCGCTTTTCTTTTTCTCGATAGGAGTACCCATGATTAAGAATGAGAACGTCGAGGGCGAGCCCGCCTACGACGAGACGTACCGCCGCGGCCCCGTGGTTATGCGCGGCCCCATGATTCCTAAGGACAACACCTACGCCAACCTGCTGGCGCCCGAAGATTCAACCGACTGGTTGCATGCCGATCCGTGGCGCGTCCTTCGTATTCAGGCAGAATTCGTCGATGGCTTTGGCGCGCTTGCCGAGCTCGGGCCCGCGGTGACCATCTTCGGGAGCGCCCGCACGCCTAAGACCGATCCGCTCTACAAGGCGGCGCGCACGGTCGGCCGCAAGATCGCCCAGCGCGGCGTGGCGGTTATCACCGGCGGTGGCCCTGGCATTATGGAGGCGGCCAACAGAGGCGCGGCGAGCGCCAACGGCAAGTCGGTCGGCCTGGGTATCGAACTGCCGCACGAGCAGGGGCTCAACAAATACGTGAACCTGGGTATGGACTTCCGCTACTTCTTTGTGCGTAAGACCATGTTCGTTAAGTACAGCTCGGGTGCCATCGTGTTTCCCGGCGGCTTTGGCACGCTCGACGAGATGTTCGAGGTGCTCACACTGGTGCAGACGCACAAGGTCAAGCGCATGCCGCTCGTGCTGGTGGGCACCGAGTACTGGCGGGGCCTGTTCGACTGGCTCAACGGCCCGGTGATGGATGCCGGCATGATCAGCCCACTCGATCCAGACCTCGTCCACATCACCGACGACCTCAACGAGTCCGTCGACATTGCGCTCAGCGGGTTGATGTAGAGCAATCGTGCCCACCGCGACATGAATATGTATGGCAATCTGATGCTATCTAACGTCAGTTTGCCGTTTATATTGGGTATACTGATGCAAAAGACGAGAGCGAGGAGGTCGCAAATGTCTACAGCAACAGTTAAGCCTACGACGGTTCGCATCGAAGAGGGGCTCAAGGAGCAGGCGACTGAGTTCTTGGATTCGGTCGGCCTCAGCCTCAATTCCTATCTCAATCTTGCCGTTCGGCAGCTGGTAAATCAACGAAAGATTCCTTTTGAGATTGTAGGAAGGGCGGAGGTGCCCAACGAGGCGACGAGGCGTGCCATGGTGATCGCCGAGGCTCATGAGTTGGGGATTTTGCCGGACGATAGCCCGTCATTCAATAACGCTGATGAGCTTATGTCATTCCTCGATGAGGAATAGCGATGTTCGAGATTAAAGTCGAGGCTCAATTTAAGGTGGACTACAAACGAACGATGCGCATGCATCCGCAGCTAAAAAGTGAGTTTAAAGCGGCGGTTGCAGAGCTTGTGGCTCATGGGTCACTTCCGGCGGAGTATGGCGCCCACGAGCTCTCAAACCCGGGCGGAAACTACAACGGCCACATCGATTTCCACCTATCCGATGGCTTGGTCGATGTGGTCGTTCTTTATCTTCCCCATAAGACTAACCCAATGATTAGGCTGGTGAGAATGGGCACTCATCAGGAGCTGTTTCAGGGTCCGCTGGGCTGATCGCCGATTTCCAAGTTGTGGTGGAATAGGGATTGATTGGCGGCTAATAAGCCAAAAACAGTCCCTATTCCACCGCAACTGATGTGGGCGTCCCTAGTGAGTTGGCTGGTAGCGGGGGCAGTAGCTGATGGCGATGGCGTCGACGCCTACGTGGGTGGCGATGGTGCAGCCGATGGGGCCGGTGCCGGCGTCTACGTAATCCTGACCCGCGAGTGCCTCGTTGACAAGCTCCTGCTCCTCGGCGGCGCCGGTCGTGAGCACGCGCACGCTGGAGCCCGGATACTCGGCCAAAAATGCGAGGCAATCGGCCATGGTGTTGGTAACGATGCGCTTGGCACCGCGGCCCTTTTTTATGGCCTTGATCTCGCCCGATTTCCACTCCGGCGAAACGGCCAGGCGAATGTTGAGCATTTGCGTGAGCTGGCCGGCGAGCTTGGGCGCGCGGCCGTTCTTAACGAGATTCTCGAGCGTGCGGGGAATCAGCAGCAGGTGGGCGTCGGGCAGCGTCGCGCGGATCTGCGCCTCGGTCTCGTCCAGGCTGCGGCCGTCCTCGCGCATGGCCAGCGCGTACTCCACCAGCAGGCCCTCGGCGCCCGAGCCGGTGCGCGAGTCGATGCAGCGCACGTCGAGCTCGTGCGTCTCGGCCGTCAGGCTGGCGTTGGCGTAGCAGGCGGACCACTCGCTGCACAGCGAGATAAAGATGGCGCTATCGTGGCCGTCGGCGCGCACGCGGTCAAAGAGTTCCTTGAACTCGCCGGCACTCGGCTGCGAGGTGTGCGGCAGCTGCTCGGAGCCGGCCATGCGGGCGACGTACTCTTGGGCGGTAATCTGCACCTGGTCGAGCAGGTCCTCGCCCTCGATAATCACATGCAGCGGAATCACGTAAATGCCGAGCTCTTGGGCGCGGGCGGGGGAGATGTCCGACGTGGAGTCGGTTATGATGGCAAAAGACATAATTGCACCTTTCGTTGGGGCGCGACGGCGCCGCCTTCTGAGAGCAAAGTGCGACAAGTATAGTGGAGTCGTTCCACATTTCTAGGTTCAATTGTTGAATAGTCAACAGTTTGAAGTGTCGGTGTGGAAATCGTCAACTGGGGAAGAGGGATGCCGATGGAGGCGCTGGAGATATGCAAACGGCCGGTCGTGCTGTTTGATTTTGATGGCACGGTGGCCGATACGGGTCGGGCGGTGATGACCTCGACGCGCAAGACGCTGGCTGCACGCGGGTTTTCGGAGGCGCAGATGGGTGACCTGCGTCGCATGATCGGGCCGCCCCTGTGGAAGAGTTTTCACGACTTTTATGGCTTCTCCCGCGAGGAGTCGCTTGTGGTGGCCGACGAGTACCGCGCCTTTTTTGACGAGCTGGGACCGGAGGAGTATCCCGTGTTTGACGGGATCCCCGAGCTGCTGGATGGGTTGGTCGCCCAGGGCAAGCGCTTGGCCGTGGCGACGTCGCGCATGGAGGCAAAGTGCGTTGACATGGTGGGAGAGCTGGGACTTTCTCAGTTTGAGGCGGTGGTTGGCATGAATCCGCCGCAGGGGCGCGAGACCAAGGCCGATTCGGTCCGCGAGGCGTTGGCGGCCTTGGGTGCGGCCGCGGGCGATGCCGTGATGATCGGCGATCGCTTTAACGACGTCGAGGGCGCGCACGCGATGAGCGTGCCGTGCATTGGTATCTATTCGGGCGCGGCGGCGCCGGGGGAGCACGAGGCCGCGGGCGCCGATGCGGTGGTGCACTCGGTGGCCGAGCTTGCTAAACTTTTCGCAATATAAGTATGTGATGTGAGGGGCGGGCACGCTCGCCGCTCATTGGTAAGGAGGTCCTCCATGAATCAGGTGGAGCAGAGCGTCGCTGAGTATGTCGACGAGGTCTGGGAAGATGTCGTCGCCGATATCGAGCAGCTGGTGAGTTATCCGTCCGTAGCCGTTGCTGCCGACGCAGAGCCCGGTGCGCCGTTTGGCCGCCCAGTCCGTGACGCGCTCGATTGCGCGCTCGGCATTGCGCAGAAGCTCGGCTACCAGACGAGCGACGACGAGGGCTATGTGGGCATTGCCGATATCCCTGGCCGCGGCGACAAGCAGCTCGCGACCATCTGCCACGTGGACGTGGTGCCCGCCGGTCCCGGTTGGAACACCGACCCGTTTGCGATGGAGCGCCGAGAGGGCTGGCTGCTCGGTCGCGGCGTAATCGACGACAAGGGCCCGGCGGTGCTGTCGCTCTACGCCGGTGCCTATCTGCTCAAGCACGGCATTACCCCGCGCTATACCCTCCGCGCGCTGCTGGGATGCGATGAGGAAGTGGGCATGTCCGACGTTCACCATTATCTGGAGAACCACGCGAACCCCGACTTTCTGTTTACGCCCGATGCCGAGTTCCCGGTTTGTAATGCCGAGAAGGGCCAGTTTGGGGCGACGTTTGTGAGTCCCAAGATCGACGGCGGGCGCATTGTGTCCTGGAGCGGCGCCGAAGCGAGCAACGCCATTCCGTCGCAGTCTATCTGCGAGCTTGCGATTGCCGCCGATGAGCTGCCGGCACCTGTTGAGAACGCCGACCGCCTGGAGATCACGGCGCTCGGCAACGGGCATGCGCAGATTTTCGCCCACGGCATTGGCGGTCATGCCTCGATGCCCGAGGGAACAATCAATGCCGTCGGCCTCATCGTGGCGTATCTGCGCGAGGCCGAGGATGCGTTTGGTGCGCGCGACGAGCGCCTGCTGACGCCTGCCGAGCACGAGTTTGTCAAGTTTCTGGCCTTTGTGCATGCGGACGCCTATGGCCGCGGCCTGGGTATCGACGCGACGAGCCCGGCGTTTGGCCCGCTCACCTGCAACCCCGGCGTCATCCGCGTGGCGGATGGCCACATTGAGCAGGTCATCGACGTGCGTTTCCCCGACAGCACGAGCGCCGATACCATCTGCGAGCAGCTCGAGCCGCTCGTGGGCCGCTTTGGTGTGACGTATCTCGTGGGTCGTACCAAGGTGCCGTTCTCGGTCTCTGCCGACGATCCGGCCGTGAAAGCGCTGATTGATACCTATAACGAGTTTACGGGCAAGCACGCCGAGCCCTTCGCCATGGGCGGCGGCACGTACGCACGCAACTTTGCCCGCGCCGTCTCGTTTGGCCCCGAGGAGACCGGCCTGGAGCTGCCCGCGTGGGGCGGCCAGATGCACGGCCCCAACGAGTGCGCCAACGAAGAGCAGCTTAAGCAGGCGCTCAAGATCTATATCGTGGCAATCCTCCGTTTGAATGAATTAGAGCTTTAAGGTTTCGCGGTTTCCCAATCTAAGTTGCGGTGGAATAGTTCCTAGAATGGGCCATTTGATGGCCAAACGGGGGTGCGGACGATTTCTTGGACCGCGCCTAGGCGTATCCATGGAGTGGGTATGATGAATTGGACACCTAGTTAAGAGCGAAAGGTGTTCAAGATGACCCAAAGAAGAAAGCGATACGACAGGCAGTTCAAGGTCTCGGCGGCAAAGGTGGTCCTGTCCGGGGAAATGACGGTCAAAGGCC
>JAXIXR010000035.1:0-18652 GCA_036304905.1 Collinsella sp.
GTATAGTACTTTTTCGCACGGGGGCGTAGCTCAGCTGGGAGAGCGCTTGACTGGCAGTCAAGAGGTCAGGGGTTCGATTCCCCTCGTCTCCACCCGAGCATTGATTGAGGCTCCAACGCAAGTTGGGGCCTTTTTTCATATAGGCACACAAGGTCAAAGGCGGCACCATGATCCTCCTGGTCGACAAGATCGAAAAAAGCTTCGGCGCACGCGTCCTCTTTAGCGGCGCGTCCTTCCAGATCAACCCCGGCGAGCGCTTTGCGCTCGTGGGACCCAACGGCGCCGGCAAAACCACCATGCTCAAGATCATCATGGGCATCGACAGCCCAGACACCGGCCAGGTCCAGTACGCCAAGGACTGCCAGGTAGGCTACCTAGAGCAGGAAACTAATCTGGAGCAAAAGGACACCACCATCCTTGCCGAGGTCATGGCCGCCGCCAAGGAAATCCGCCGCATGGGCGAGCGCGCCAACGAGCTGCAGGCCCAGATCACCGAGCTCTCCGAACAGGGGAAGGACGTCAACGCGCTCCTCAACGAGTACGGCCAGGTCCAGGACCGCTTTGAGCACCTGGGCGGCTACGAGCTCGAGAGCAACGCTCGCAAGATCCTGTCCGGCCTGGGCTTTAAGGTCGCCGACTTTGAGCGCCCGTGCTCCGAGTTCTCGGGCGGCTGGCAGATGCGCATCGCACTTGCTAAGCTCTTCCTGCGCCACCCCGACCTGCTGCTGCTCGACGAGCCCACCAACCACCTGGACCTCGAAAGCGTCCAGTGGCTGCGCGGCTTTATCGCCAACTACGACGGCGCCGTGCTCATCGTCAGCCACGACCGCGCCTTCATGGACGCCTGCGTCGACCACGTCGCCGCACTCGAAAACCGTCGCGTAACCACCTACACCGGCAACTACAGCAGCTACCTCAAGCAGCGCGAGGACAACCTGGAGCAGATGCGCGCCAAGCGCGCCGCCCAGGAGCGCGACATCGCCCACATGCAGGTCTTCGTCGATAAGTTCCGCTACAAGCCCACCAAGGCAGCCCAGGCCCAGGAGCGCATCCGCAAAATCGAGCAGATCAAAAAGGAGCTCGTCATCCTGCCCGAGGGCCACAAGCATATCGACTTTAAGTTCCCCGACCCGCCGCGCTCGGGCGATATGGTCGTGGGCCTCGAGGGCGTCTCCAAGTCATACGGCGACAAGCACATCTACAGTGACATCGACCTCAAGCTCTACCGCGGCGAGCATGTGGCGCTCGTCGGCCCCAACGGCGCCGGCAAGTCCACCCTCATGAAGATCCTCGCCGGCCTGGAACCGCCCACCACCGGCACCCGCGACCTGGGCACCAACGTGGGTGTGGCCTACTACGCCCAGCACGCGCTCGAGGGCATGACCGAGTCCAACACCGTCCTGCAAGAGATCGACACCGTCACGCCCAAGTGGACCGTGCCGCAGCAGCGCAGCCTGCTGGGCGCCTTCCTATTTAGCGACAACGACTCCATCGAGAAGCAGGTCCGTGTCCTCTCCGGCGGCGAAAAGGCGCGTCTGGCGCTTGCCAAGATGCTCGTGGCCCCCGAGGCGCTCCTGTGCCTGGACGAGCCCACCAACCACCTGGACATCGACTCGGTAGACATGCTCGAGAACGCCCTGCAAAACTTCCCCGGCACCATCGTGCTGATCAGCCACGACGAGCACCTGGTACGCGCTGTGGCCAACCGCATCATTGACATCCGCGATGGCAAGGTCACGGTCTACGACGGCGACTACGACTACTACCTCTACAAGCGCGAGGACCTCGCAGCCCGCGCCGCGGCCGATGCGGCAGGGGAGAGCGCACCGGCCGCGACCAAGTCCGCTAAGGTCACCGCGGCCCAGCCCGACACCCCCGCCACAGCCTCCAAGCCCGCCGAGGGCAAAAAGACCAAGGAGCAAAAGCGCGCCGAGGCCCAGGCCCGCGCCGCGCTCAACAAAAAGCTCAAGGGCGTGCGCAACCAGCTCAAGAAGATCGAGGCCGAGCTCGACAAAAAGCGCGCCCGCTATGACGAGCTTATGGAATTGATGGCGAGCGAAGAGCTTTATGCCGATCAGGACAAGTTCAACGCCGCGCTGGGGGAATATAACGGCCTTAAGCAAGAGCTGCCCAAGCTCGAGGACGAATGGCTGGAGCTTTCCACCCAGATCGAAGAGGAGACCGCGCGTGAACTCTCGTAAGGCCACCGCCGTGGCGATGAGCATCATCGCCACCGCCTGTCGCATCTGCGGCATCTTTATGAGCGCGATGACCGTGCTGCTGTGTTTTAGCGGCCTCACCGCCAAGCTGCAGATCGTGGGCTTTGTCGTTGAGCTTTCGCGCGCACTGCCGAGCGCCATTGCAGGCTACGGCGTTATCACCTCGCCCTTTGGCGGCGTGTTCCGCCTGGATTATGCCATCGTCGCCGTCATTCTGTTTGTGGCCGACTACCTGCTCACGCGCACCTCGCGCCGCGTCCGCTAGGGGAGCACCATGTCCAGCAGCTACCTCATGAACCTGCTCGCCAGCGCGATTGCCGTCATCGTGGGCATCGTTATCCACGAGAGCGCGCACGCAGCCGCGGCCTGGGCACTCGGCGATAAGACGGCCCGTTCGCGCGGACGCGTCTCGCTCAACCCGCTCAACCATATCGACCCGTTTGGCACCATCATCCTGCCGCTGCTCATGCTCGCAGCCGGTGGCCCGGTGTTTGCCTTCGCCAAGCCCGTGCCCGTCTACCTCAACAACCTCAAGCACCCCAAGCGCGACGAGGTCCTGGTGAGCGTAGCCGGCCCCGCATCGAACATCGCACTCGCGTGTCTTGCTGCCGCCCTCATGCGCCTGACCTATGGCAACCTCTACACCAGCATGTCATTTGCCCTGGCGTCGCAAATTATGAACTTCGGCGCCACGTTTATCGTGGTCAACTTGTCGCTCGCGTTCTTTAACCTCATCCCGATCCCGCCGCTCGACGGCTCATCGATTATCGTGCCGTTCCTCAAGGGCAAGGCGCTCGCCAACTACTACCGCCTGCAGCAATACGCCATGCCCATCCTCATCCTGGTTCTGTACCTGTTGCCCATGTGGACCGGCATCGATGTGATCGGCCGCTATTTCGACGTTACCGTGTATCCACTTGCTGAGCAGCTGCTTAACTTCGCAATCGCCGGTATCTAAGGTAAACTAACAGGTCGACCGTGCAAAACGGTCGCAACATGCACCCAAACCGCGCCGCGAAGGCGCCGTCAAAGGAGGTCGAAGATGTCGTATCGCGTGTCGACGCAGGTCTACAGCGGACCGTTCGACCTGCTGCTGCAGCTGGTAACCCGCCAAAAAGTAGATATCGGCGCCATCTCCATCAGCGAGGTGGCCGAGCAGTACCTTGCCGAGGCCGAGCGCATCGAGGCGCTGGACCTGGACGTGGCGAGCGACTTTTTGCTGGTCGCGGCAACCCTTTTGGACATCAAGGCTGCCTCTCTGGTGCCGCAGGAGGCCCCGCGCAAAGTCGATGACGACGATGACGAGTTTGACGAAGACCTCGAGGAGCTCAGCGCGCTCGACGGCGACGCCCTGCGCGAGGTCCTGATCCAGCGCCTGATTGCCTACAAGCAGTTTAAAGGCGCGGCTGCGGCCCTCGGTGCCCGCATGCAGGCCGAAAGCCGCATGCATCCGCGCGTAGCCGGCCCCGACCCCGAGTTTTTAGGCCTTATGCCCGACTACCTGGCCGGCATCACGCTGCGCGGTCTCGCCGTCATCTGCGCCGACCTGGACGGCAAGCGCCAGACCTTCCTGCTGGAGGCCGAGCATGTGGCGCCGCATCGCGTGCCGCTCGACCTGACCGTGGCCTCGGTCGACCGCTTTACCATGGCGCACCAAACCTGCACCTTCCGCGAGCTACTGGACGGCGATGCCACCACCGAGCAGCTCGTCGTCACCTTCCTAGCTATTCTTGAGCTCGCCAAGCGCGGCTCGCTCACGCTGAGCCAGGACGAGATCTTTGGAACCATCCGCATCAACCGCGTCGAGGGCGCCGAGGCCTATGTGCCCGGCGAGGGCCCCGAGCTCACCGAATAGGAGCCGCAACCATGTCAACCCTTTCCACGCTGGAGGCAAACAGCCTCAAAGGCGCCCTCGAGGCTCTGCTGCTGGTGTCGAGCGACCCGGTGAGTGCGCCCGCGCTGGCCGGTGCGCTCGATATCGCCCCCGGCGAATGCGCGTCGCTGCTCGCCGAGCTCAAGGTTGAGTACGAGGAGGCCAACCGCGGCTTTCAGCTGCGCGAGGTCGCCGGCGGCTGGCGCCTGTTCACGCACCCCGCCTACCACGACGTGGTCGAGGCCTATGTGTTGAGCTGGGACACGCAAAAGCTGTCCCAGGCGGCGCTCGAAACCCTGGCCGTCATCGCATACCACCAGCCCGTAACGCGCGAGGTGGTCAAGGGCATCCGCGGCGTCAACTCAGACGGCGTCATCGCGTCGCTCGTGGACAAGGGTCTGGTGCGCGAGCTCGGCCGTGACCCCCAGCGCGGTCAGGCCATCATTTACGGCACGACCAACGCCTTCTTGGAAAAGTTCGGCCTGCGCTCCACCCGCGACCTGCCCGATCTGGAGCAGTTTGCCCCCGACGAGCAGTCGCGCCAGTTTATCCGTGAGCGCCTGAGCGGCCGCAGCATTCAGTCCACGCTCGAGGAACAGGCCGAGGACCTGGACGAAGAGCGCGAACTGATCGATACCGATGTTGAAGATGTTGAGGCAGTCGAGGACTTGGAGACCCTGGTCGTCGACGAGACCTCGGAGGATATGCATGACGAGGACTAACGAAGCAGGGGAGACGCGCGCCATGGGCAACGCAGTACCCGCGACCGATGCCCAGCCCGTCTATCCGCACACCATGCGCCTGCAGCGTTTTTTGGCGCGCGCGGGCGTGGCGAGCCGCCGCGGCTCGGAGGACCTGATGACCGCCGGCCGCGTGACCGTCAACGGCCAGGTCGCGACCGAACTGGGCACCAAGGTCGATGTCGACCGCGATCAAATCGAGGTCGACGGCATGCCCGTCAAGCTCAACCAGGGCGCCGTGTACTTGATGCTCTACAAGCCGACCGGCTACCTCACCACCATGAGCGACCCGCAGGAGCGCCCTTGCGTGGCCGATCTGGTCCCGCGCGACCGCTTTCCGGGGCTCTTCCCGGTGGGCCGCCTGGACCGCGACACCACGGGCCTTTTGCTCTTTACCACCGACGGCGATCTGTCGCAGGACCTGCTGCACCCCAGCAAGCACGTCTACAAGACCTATCAGGCGCTCGTGGACGGCGAACTGTCCGACCGCGATCTCACGCCACTCCGCCGTGGCATCGAGCTCGACGACGGCCTATGCCAGCCGGCAATCTGCCGCGTCATCACCGCACGCGAGGCCGAGGCCGTAGCTCCCCAGGGCGTCAAGCCCGGCACCACTGCCGTCGAGGTCATCATCCGCGAGGGACGCAAGAATCAGGTCAAGCGCATGCTGAGCAAGATTCATCATCCGGTGATCCGTCTGCACCGCTGCAACTTTGCCGGCCTGGAGCTCAAGGACGTGGCCAAGGGCTCGTGGCGCGAGCTCACCGACCGCGAGGTGCAGATCCTCAAAAGCGGTGGCATCCCGCCCAAACAGGCGAGCGCAAAGCGCAACGGCGACAAGCCCCAAGACACGCCCGCCAGCCGCACGCGTCACCACGGCAGCCACGGCTCCGCACCCAAGCGCAACACCTACCGCGAGCGATACACGGGCTAGGCAACCCGCCGCGCCCCAACGCCCGCGAACCATACCAGCACGTCAATCATCGAAAGGAAGCATTGCATGATCGTCGCCATCGACGGCCCCGCCGGATCCGGCAAGTCCACCATCGCCAAGGAGATCGCCCGCCAGCTGGGCTTTAACAAGCTCGACACGGGCGCTATGTACCGCGCCGTCACCTTCGCCGCGCTCGACCGCGGCATCGACCTGGACGACGAGGCGGCCATCGACGCCCTCGCCGAGCAGATCGAGATCCGCTTTACCAACGGCACCGGCGAGGACACGCGCCTGACCATTGACGGCCAGGACGCTTCGGCCGCCATCCGCACCCCGCAGGTCGACGCCAACGTGTCCAAGGTCTCGGCCTACCCGGGCGTGCGCGCCGCCATGCTCATCCACCAGCGCCGCGCCGCCGAGGACCGCGATATCGTCGCCGAGGGTCGCGACATTGGAACCGTCGTGTTCCCTAACGCGCAGGTCAAGGTCTTCCTGACCGCCGACCCGCGCGAGCGCGCCCGCCGCCGCGTGCTGCAGCGTCACCAAAACGATGCTCAGCCGCTCACGTCCGAGCAGCTCGAAGCCGAGGTCGACGAGACCCTCGACGCCCTTAAGCAGCGCGACAAGCTTGACAGCAGCCGCGAGGTCGCCCCGCTCGTGCCCGCCGAGGACGCCGTGCACGTCGACTCCACCGCCCACACCATCGACGAGGTCGTCTCGATAATCGAGGACCTTATCAACCAAAGGAGGTAGCCCATGCGCCTGTTTCAGCAGACGCCCGAGGACTATTACAACGCCCCCTACGCCGAGTTTCCAGCGCTCATCCGCGGCACCGTCGTCGTAGTCATGGCCATCCTTTGGGCCTTCTCCAAGCTCATGTGGCGCTGGAAGGTCGAGGACGCCGATCTTCTGTTTGAGCGCCAGGAAGGCCGCGGCAGCGTGGTCATCTGCAACCACACCTCGATGGCCGAGCTCTTGGCCGTGGAGACGGCGCTGTTCTTTGGGGGCCGCCGCATTCGTCCCATCTTTAAGTCCGAGTTCGCCAAGAGCAAGATTGTGCGCTGGGCCTTTAGCCGCGTTGGCGGCATCCCCGTCGAGCGTGGAACTGCCGATATGAAGTGCCTGCGCGCCGCCCAGCATGCGCTGCAGCGCGGCGAGGACGTCCTGATCTTCCCCGAGGGCACACGCATCCGCTCGCGCGAGATCAAGCCCGAGGTCCACGGCGGCTTTGCGCTCATCGCCCAGATGGGCAAGGCGCCCGTCAACCCGCTCGCCATCTGCGGCTGGTCCGACATCACGCCCGCAGGCAAAAAGCTCATGCGTCCCAAGAAGTGCTGGATCCGCGCCGGCAAGGCCGTCTCGCTTTCCGACGCACCGGCTGGGCTTAAGCGCACGGAGCGCCTGGAATGGTTTGAGTCCGAGGCCATGAACCGCGTCTACGCTATGCGAGACGAGCTGTGCGCCGAGCATCCGGGCAGGTTCTAGCCATGAGCGAGAACGTTACGAACACTGCCGCGACCGCGTCCGACCAGGCAACAGCGACTACCATCGAGATTGCAGCCCACGCCGGCACTTGCTACGGCGTACAGCGCGCGCTCGACATGGCGCTGGCCGCCGCGCCGCAGACAGGGGAGAGCACTCAGGTCCATACCTTGGGTCCGCTCATCCATAACCCCATCGTGGTGCGCGAGCTTGCTGAGGCAGGCGTTGGCCTGGCCGAGACCCTGGACGACGCAGCATCGGGTACCGTGATCATCCGCGCACACGGCGTAGTGCCGCAGGTGATCGATGCTGCCCGCAAGCGCGGCCTCAACGTGGTCGATGCCACCTGCCCCTACGTGAAGAAGGTCCATGTGGCGGCCGAGCGCCTGGTGCGCGAGGGCTACCGTGTGATCGTCGTGGGCGAGCCGGGGCACCCCGAGGTCGAGGGCATTCTAGGCCACGCAGGCGACGATGCGCAGGTCGTGAGCTGTGCCGCTGACGCCAACGCCTTGTCGCTCAAGGGCAAGGTAGGCCTCGTCGTGCAGACCACCCAGACCGCGCAGAACCTCGCCGAGGTCGTGGCGGCTATCACCCCGCGCGTGCAGGAGCTGCGTGTGATCAACACCATCTGCGCCGCCACGAGTGAGCGTCAACAGGCAGCAGCCACACTTGCCAACCGCTGCGACTGCATGGTCGTCGTGGGCGGCAAGAACTCGGGCAACACCCGCCGCCTGGCTCAAATTTGCGCAGACGCCTGCGAGCACACGCATCACATCGAGGAAGCTTCCGAGCTCCAGGGCGCGTGGTTTACCGACGCTCACCACATCGGCATCACCGCCGGAGCCTCCACCCCGCAAGAACACATCGAGCGCGCCGTCGAGCGCATCAAGGAGCTTTACCGCTAACCATGGACCAGACCGTACCCGCATACGCCGCCGAGGTGGCCGATTACGGGCGCAGCCGCGACCCCGAGCCGGGTGAGGGCGCGCTCGTAAAGAACGTGCGTCCCGAATCGCCCGCATGGGATGTGGGTATCGAGCCGGGCATGCGCGTGCTCACGGTCAACGGCGAGCAGCTCACCGACATGATCGTGTGGCTCTGGGAGGCAGACGACGACACCGTCGACCTCGAGGTTTTCGACCCGCGCGACAACAGCGTCACCCCCGTCGAGCTCGACCGCTTCCCGGGAGAGGACTGGGGCCTTGAGTTCGATGGCCCCATCTTCGACGGCATGCGCACCTGTGTAAACGCCTGCGTGTTCTGTTTTATGACGATGCTGCCCAAGGGCGGCCGCTCCACGCTCTACATTCGCGACGACGACTACCGCCTGAGCTTTTTGCAGGGCAACTTTGTCACGCTCACGAACCTTACCGACGAGGACGTGCAAAACGTCATCCAACGCAACATGAGCCCCATGAACGTGTCGGTCCACGCCGTGAGCCCCGATGTCCGCCGACGCATGATGGGCCGCAACGCCCAGCGCGGCATGGATGTGCTCGAGGCCATCATGGCCGCCGGCATCGAGATTCACGCGCAGATCGTGTTGTGCCCCGGCATGAACGACGGCGAGGAGCTGGAAAAGACCCTGCGCTTTTGCGAGGAGCACGAGCAGATCACGAGCCTGGGCATCGTGCCGCTGGGCTTTACCAAGCACCAGAATCGTTTTACCTGGTCATACAGCGACAAACCCGAGCTCGCGCGCGAGACCATCGCCATGATCCGGCCCTACCAGGACCGCGCTTTCGAACGCTTTGGCCGCCACACCTTTCAGATGAGCGACGAGTTCTATCTGGACGCCGGCATCGATCCTCCCGAGGCGGACTTTTACGACGGCTATCCGCAGTACTACGACGGCATCGGCATGATCCGCTCGTATCTGGACGAGACCGACGACGTGCTTGCCGCCGACACCGAGCGTCTGGCCTGCGTCCGCGCTGGCATCGCCGAGCGCAACCAGCGCCTCCTGTGCCTCTCGGGCGCCAGCGCGCGCGATACGGTGGCGCGCTTTGTGGAGTCGCCACATGGCCTCGACGGCACCGTCACGGCCATCAAAAACCGCTACTTTGGCGGCAACGTGGACGTGACCGGTCTCATCGTCGCCTGCGACATTCTGGAGCAGCTGCCGCAGGACCTCTCGGGGGTTATGCTCTTTGTGCCCAAGCTCATGTTCAACGCTGACGGCATGACGCTTGACGAGTATCATCGTGACGATTTACTTGCAAGCCTTACCAGTCGCGGCGCCGAGGTTCATGTGGTGTCGACCATGCCACATGAGCTGCTCGATACCCTGGAGCATATCCTTGGCATTGTGCCTGCCGACTCTACTAATTCCACTGACCCTACCCATTAAAGGAGTGCAGATGAAACCTATCGTCGCCGTCGTCGGACGCCCCAACGTTGGCAAGTCCACGCTCGTCAACCGCCTGGCCCAGACCTCGGACGCCATCGTCCATGAGTCCCGCGGCGTCACGCGCGACCGCTCATACCACACGGCTGATTGGAACGGCCGCGAGTTCACCATCGTCGACACGGGCGGTATCGAGCCGCTCAAGAGCGACGACGTCTTTGCCACGTCCATCCGCGACCAGGCCCTTGCCGCCGCCGAGGAAGCCGCCGTCATCCTGTTTGTGGTCGACGGCCGCACCGGTGTCACCGAGGAGGACGAGTCGGTCGCCCGCATGCTCAAGCGCTGCGACAAGCCGGTCTTTCTGCTGGTGAACAAGCTCGACAACCCCGATCGCGAGAACGACAGCATCTGGGAGTTCTATTCGCTCGGTATCGGCGAGCCCACGCCGCTCTCGGCGCTGCACGGCCACGGCACCGGTGACCTGCTCGACGACATCGTGGCCCTGCTTCCTGAGGAAGAGGACGAAGTCGCCGACGAGTTCCCCGATGCGCTGAACGTGGCCATCATCGGCCGCCCCAACGCCGGTAAGTCCTCGCTGTTCAACCGCATCCTGGGCGCCGACCGCTCCATCGTCTCGAACATCGCCGGCACCACGCGCGACGCCATCGACACGGTCGTCGAGCGCAACGGCAAGCACTACCGCATGGTCGATACCGCGGGCATCCGTAAGAAAAGCACCGTGTACGAAAACATCGAGTACTACTCCATGGTCCGCGGCCTGCGCGCCATCGACCGCGCCGACGTGGCGTTGCTCGTCGTCGACGCCTCCGTGGGCGTCACCGAGCAGGACCAGAAGGTCATGGGCTTGGCCATCGAGCGTGGCTGCGCCATCGTGGTGCTGCTCAACAAGTGGGACCTGCTCGACGACGACCGCAAGCGCGAGGCCTGCATGGAGACCGTCGACCGCCGTCTGGGCGTCATGGCTCCCTGGGCCCAGTACCTGCGCATTTCTGCCCTGACCGGCCGCAGCATCGAGAAGATTTGGGCAATGGTCGACGCAGCCGAAAAGACGCGCTCGCAGAAGATCAGCACCTCGCGCCTCAACACGTTCCTCACCGACCTGCGCGAGTTCGGCCATACCGTGGTGGACGGCAAGCGCCGCCTGCGCATGCACTATGTGACCCAGACGGGCGTCAACCCGCCGACGTTCACGTTTTTCGTCAACCACAACGATCTGGTCAACGACACCTACCAGCGCTATGTAGAGAACCGCATGCGCTCGACCTTCGACTTTGCCGGCACACCCATTCGACTCTTCTTTAGGAAGAAGGAACAGAAGGATGCATAATCCGATTCTGCTGACCGCCATCTGCGCCGTGGTCTCGTTCTTTATCGGGGCGATTCCGTTTGGCCTGATCTTGGGCCGTGTGTTCAACCACACGGACATTCGCAAGGCGGGCTCCGGCAACATCGGCACCACCAACGCGCTGCGCGTGGCCGGCCCCAAGGTGGCCGCACTCACGCTGCTGCTCGACTGCCTTAAGGGCGCCATCTGCGTCCTTATCGCCCGTCCGCTCATCGCCGACTTAGGCTATGGTTTTCCGCCGAACATCATGGCGCCTGGAGCCCCCGGCGACTGGATGCTCGGCGTCATTTGCCTGGCAGCTGTATGGGGCCATATCTTCTCGCCCTACCTCAACTTCCATGGCGGCAAGGGTATCGCAGTTGGTCTGGGTGTCATCCTCGCCTGGTACTGGCCTATTGGCCTATCGCTGCTGGGCATGTTTATCGTAGCCGTCGCCATCACCAAGTATGTGTCGGTGGGTTCGCTTGCCGCAGCCATCGGACTTCCTATCGCTGCTTGCGCGGTCTTTCCGTACAGCAGCCTGGGCCTCAAGTTCTGCATGGCGATGATCGGCATCACCGTGGTGTGGGCCCATCGCGCGAATATCCAAAAGCTCATGGCCGGCAAGGAGTCCAAGCTCTCGTTTACCAAGCGCGTCACCGAGCCCGACGATAAGTAGGAGAGAGTCATGAATGTTGCGCTGATTGGCTCCGGCTCCTGGGGAACCGCCGTCGCCGGCCTCGCCGCCGCGCGAGCCGAGCGCGTGACCATGTGGGCCCACAGCGAGCAGACGGCCGCCGGCATCAATGGCGAGCACCGCAACCCCCGGTATCTGGTGGGCTACGAGCTGCCGGACAACGTGGTAGCAACGACCGAGCTCGCCCGAGCGCTCGACGGTGCCGATGCGATCATTTTTGCCGTGCCTTCCACGCACCTGCGCGACGTGTGTCACCAGGCTGCGCCCTTTATCGGCACCGATACCCCGGTGCTCTGCCTCACCAAGGGCATCGAGCCCGAGTCCGGCCTGCTTATGAGCGAGGTCATCGCCAGTGAGATCGGCAACGAGTCGCGTGTCGCGGCGCTCTCGGGCCCCAACCATGCCGAGGAGATCTGCCGCGGCGGGCTTTCTGCCGCCGTCATCGCCAGCAAAGATCCGCAGGTAGGGGAGACCTTTAAGGACCTGCTCCTATCCACGGCCTTCCGCATCTACCTGTCGCAGGACATGACCGGCGTCGAGGTTTGCGGCGCCATGAAAAACGTCATCGCCATCGTGTGCGGCATTTCCGCCGGTTCTGGTGCGGGCGACAACACGCTTGCCCTTATCATGACGCGCGGCCTGGCCGAGATCAGCCGTCTGGTGCACGCCCGCGGCGGTCAAGCCATGACCTGCATGGGGCTTGCCGGCATGGGTGACCTCATTGCCACCTGTACCTCGGAGCATTCGCGCAACCGCACCTTTGGCTACGAGTTTGCCAACGGCGTGTCGCTCGACGAGTACCAGGCGCGCACGCATATGGTGGTCGAGGGCGCCGTCGCGGCCCGCAGCGTCAGCGAGCTCGCCCGTTCACTGGGCGTAGACATTCCGCTCACCTTTGCCGTGGAGCAAACGCTCTACAACGGTGTTACTTTGGATAGGGCGCTCGAGATTCTTACCGATCGCGTCCCTTCTCAAGAGTTCTACGGACTCACCGACTAGCGCAGAAAGGCTTCTACCATGGGTTCCATCAAAATCGCTCCGTCCGTCCTTTCGGCCGACATGGCCAACCTCAAGGGCGAGCTCGACAAGATCGCCGGCGCCGACTACGTGCACTTTGACGTTATGGACGGCCACTTTACCGGTAACCTCACCTTTGGCGTTGACATCCTTAAGGCCGTCAAGCGCTCCACCAACGTGCCGGTCGATGCGCACCTCATGGTGTCAAACCCCGACGAGACCGTCGATTGGTATGCCGATGCCGGCGCCGATATGATCACCGTACACTACGAGGCTTCCACGCACCTGCACCGCACGCTCACCCATCTGCAGCAGCGCGGCGTCAAGGCCGGCGTGGTACTCAACCCCGCAACGCCCGTCTGCGTGCTCGAGAGCATCATCGACGTCGTCGACATGGTGCTGCTCATGAGCGTAAACCCCGGCTTTGGAGGCCAGAGCTTTATTCCCGGTACCATTGCCAAACTGCACGAGCTCAAGGCCATGTGCGAGCGTCACGGCGTGTCGCCCCTGATCGAGGTCGACGGCGGTATTTCTTCCAAGAACATTGCCGATGTCGTCAAGGCCGGCGCCAACGTGCTCGTGGCCGGCTCTGCCGTATTTAAGTCCGAAGATCCCGCCGCCGAGGTTGCGCTGCTGCAGAAGCTGGGCAACGAGGCCGCACAGGAGGCATAAACCCTTATGACCGCAGGTCAAAACCGCATACCCGTGAATCTTGACTATGCCGCCTCGACGCCCATGCGCGCCGAGGCGCTCCTTGCGCAGCGCGAGTACGACGACAGCGAGCTTGCCGGCGTCAACCCCAACTCGCTGCATTCGCTCGGCCGCAAGGCTGCCGCGCGTCTGGAGGTTGCACGTCGCGAGATCGCCCGCAGCTTTGGCGCGCGCGTCCGCCCGTCCGAGATTGTACTGACCAACGGCGGCACCGAAGCCAACCAGCTGGCGCTGCTCGGTCTTGCCGAGGGCGCTCGCCAGCGCGACCGTAAGCGCGACCGCGTGATCGTATCTGCCATCGAGCACGATTCGATTCTGGACAACCTGCCGCTGCTGCGTGCCGCCGGCTTTACCGTCGACCTGGTGCAGCCCTGCCGCGCGGGCTACATTGAGCCTGCCGCGCTGAGCGACTTGCTCGGCGGCGACGTCGCGCTCGTGAGCATCATGGTTGCCAACAACGAGACCGGCGTGGTGCAGCCCATCCGCGAGCTTGCCGCTGCCGCACACGCCGCCGGCGCCCTGTTCCACACCGATGCCATCCAGGGCTATCTGCATATTCCGCTCGATGTCACCGAGCTGGGAGTTGACGCCATGACCGTTGCCGCGCACAAGATCGGTGGCCCCGTGGCATCTGGCGCACTCTACCTTAAGAGCCGCACGCCGCTGCGCCCGCGCATCTTCGGCGGCGGACAGGAGGCCGGTCGTCGTGCCGGCACGCAAGACCTGCGCACGCAGCTCGCCTTTGCCGCTGCCGCCTCGTCTCTAGAGCCCCATGTGGCTCAGGAGCGGGCGACGCTGCAAGCCCTTTCCGACAAGCTCTACGCCACGCTTACGGCCCACCCGCGCATTCACGCCACCATGGGTGACTACGCGCAAGCCGACCGTCTGCCCGGCATGGTATCGATCTACATTGACGGCATGGACTCCGAGGAACTCATCATCAAGCTCGACGCCGCCGGCTTTGAGGTGTCGGCAGGCTCGGCATGCTCGAGTGGCAGCATGGACCCGAGCCATGTTTTAAGCGCGATGGGCATCGGTCGCGAGCAGGCATTGGGCGCACTACGCATTTCCTTTGACGACCGCGTGAATCCGGACGATCTGGACGAGTTTGCCCAGACGCTGCTCTCGATCGTAGGCGCCGCATGATCGTCGCCGAGCTTGAGCGCGCGCTGCTGGCACGCTATCCCAAGACCGATGCCGAGGGCTGGGATCATGTAGGGCTATCTGTGGGAGATCCCGCTGCAAAGATCACCGGTGTTGCCTGCGCACTCGACGCGACCGAGGCCAACGTGCACCGCGCTCTCGAGGCGGGCGCCAACGTGCTGCTGACGCATCATCCCATCTATATCAAGGCGCCCGAGGCCTTTTGTCCGGCTGATTCCGCGCGTCCCCAGTGCAGCGCCGCACTGTACGAGGCAGCTCGTTGCGGCGTGAGCATCATCTCGCTTCACACCAACCTGGACCGCTCGCGCGAAGCGCGCGTTCGCCTGAGTGAGTTGCTGGGCGCAGAGCCCATGAGCTCGCTGGAGCATGTGAACGAGCCTGAGCTCACCGGTCTGGGCGCACTCGCGACCCTCCACGACGCCTACAACCTGCGCGATCTCGCCACCCGTGCCGCCACGGCGTTTGGCAGTGACCCGCGCGTATGGGGCGAAGCCGAGCACCCGTGCCACACCGTTGCCATTCTGGGCGGCTCCCTCGGCGATTTTGGCGAGCTTGCCATCGCCGCCGGTGCGGATGTCATCGTGACGGGCGAGGCGGGCTACCACGCGGCACAGGACCTCACTCTGCGCGGTCTGCCGGTGATCTTGCTCGGCCACGACCGCTCCGAGGAGCCGTTCGTTGATATATTGATGAACTCTGCAGTTGACGCCGGGGCCGACCCCCGTCATGCGATTAAAATACTGAACCCTTGCCAATGGTGGACTGTGACAAAAGGAGAGAACTTATGAGCGCCGGCGCTACGCTACTCAAGCTGCAACAGATCGATTTGGAGCTCACCCGCAACAAAAGCGAACTTGCCAATATGCCGGAGCTCAAGGAGCTCGCTTCCAAGCGCAAGACCTATGTGAAGCTCAAGTCCGAGATGACCAAGCTCTACGCCCAGCGCAAGGATCTGGACATTGAGCTCGACGATCTCAACACCACCGAGATTCAGACGAACAACGCCATCGAGGCTGCCAAGAAGCGCCACGTCGACGGCTCCGACTACCGCGAGGTCCAGGACCTGGAGAACGAGCTCGCCACCCTGGCCAAGCGTCTGGACAAGATTGAGCACACCCGCAAGGACGTCGTCATCGCCCACAAAGAGGCGCTCGACCGCGAGGCTCGCGCGCAGGCAATCATCGCCAAGTTCGAGGAGGGCGTGAAGGCCGATACCAAGGCCGCCCGCGCCAAGGCTGCCGACCTGCAGGCTCAGATCGAAGCCGCCACTAAGGAGCGCACCGCTCTTGCCGCCACGCTGCCGGCCGACGTGCTCACCGACTACGAGCGTCTGCTCAAGCAGTTCCGCGGCTTGGCCGTCGAGACCATCCAGGGCAACATCCCCACGGTCTGCCACACCGCGCTGCAGGCATCGTCCATGAGCGACGTCAACCACGACGGCAGTGAGATTACGCACTGCCCGTACTGCCACCGCCTGCTCGTGCTCCCTAGCAAGGAAGCTTAACGATGACGGCGGCACCCAACAATTCAATGCAACTTGAGGGAAAAACGATCCTGCTGGGCATTACCGGCGGGATCGCCGCCTATAAGTCGTGCAATATCGTGCGCCTGCTGCAAAAGCGCGGCGCACGTGTCAAAGTCGTTATGAGCGAGCATGCCACGGAGTTTGTGGGGCCGCTTACCTTCCGCGCGCTCACCAACGAGCCGGTCGCGGTTGGGCTATTCGACGATCCTTCCGACCCCATCCACCACATTTCGCTGGCGCAGGAGCCCGATCTGGTGGTCGTGGCGCCCGCGACGGCCAATATTATCGCCAAGATGGCCAACGGCATCGCCGATGACCTCATCTCCACCACGCTGCTGGCAACACCGCGCCCCATCGTGATCGCACCCGCTATGAACAACGGCATGTGGAAGGCGTCGGCCACGCAGGCCAATATGGCCACGCTGTGCGAGCGCGGCGTCCACGTGGTGGGACCCGGCAGTGGCTACCTTGCCTGCGGCGACGTGGACACGGGGCGCATGAGCGAGCCCGAGGACGTCGTCGAGGCCGTCTGCGAGGTGCTCAATCCCGTGCAACAAGACCTGGCGGGCAAGCGCATCGTCATTACCGCCGGCCCCACGCATGAGCCGATCGACCCCGTGCGCTTCATTGGCAACCGTTCTTCGGGCAAGATGGGTATCGCCCTGGCGGGGGAGGCCGCACGTCGCGGTGCCGCCGTCACGCTCGTGCTGGGACCGACATCGCTCGACGTTCCCCACGGCGTGGAGTGCGTGCGCGTGCAGACCGCCGCAGAAATGCTCCAGGCTGCGCTGAGCGCCTTCCAGGCGGCCGACGCGGCCATTTGCGCCGCCGCCGTCGCCGACTACACGCCGGTGGCCCCGGCGGACCATAAGCTCAAAAAGGCCAACGAGCGCCTGGATCGAATCGAGCTCCTCGAGACCGTTGACATCTTGGCCGAACTCTCACGCCAAAAGGGAGAGCGGTGCGTGATCGGCTTTGCGGCCGAGACCGATAACGTCGTGGAGTACGCGCAGCGCAAACTCGCGCGTAAGGGTTGCGATGCCATTATCGCCAACGATGTTTCGCGCGCCGATTCGGGCTTTGGAACCGATACCAACAAAGCTTGGATCGTGAGCACAGCGGGCACGCAAGAACTTCCCGTACTAACAAAACCCCAGCTCGCAGATGCAATTTTGGACTTGCTTCAAAATTTGTAAAAAAGTTCTTGCACAAGGACAAAGTTTCGGGTTAATATACTCCCTGTTGCGAGCGAGAGCAGAGCAACAAACAAAAGCTTCGGGACGTGGCGCAGCTTGGTAGCGCACTTGACTGGGGGTCAAGGGGTCGCTGGTTCGAATCCAGTCGTCCCGACCAGAAGTTTGCAGGTCAGGCATCTAGTGCCTGACCTTTTTTGTTTTAAGCAATTGCTTAATTTTGATTAAGCAACGGGGTGCCAAAAATCTACCTGAGCGATAATCGCCTTTTGCGGTTACTTGCGCGTTTTGCACACGCTTGAGCCGATTTATTAACGCGATATGAATCTACATACGCGTAGTTGGTATACAGCCGAGTACAGGCTGTATTTATCGCGGCGATTTACACAGATATAGCGACTGTAACGGACAAGCGTGTCGCTGTATTTATTCCAGTAGTTCACTTGACCGGTGGACAAGTGGGCGATTGCAACGATATGCCAAACGGTATGGGCTCTATACGAGGACGCCGCAGAGGTAATGGCGGGGGAGTGCGGCAAGCGCTCTGAGAGCTGCTGTATGACCCCATTTCTCCTTAACTCGATAATTTGTGTTTCAAGCCACGAATCGGTCGAGCAATTGCCAAAAGTAAGGCCCATGCAGGATTGCACGGGCCTTACATCAGATCAAATTTGAGCTAGAAGCACCAAACGGGGCAGACGCAACACCATCTCGTCGCGGCCTCGGCGAGCGACATATCGCAGTCGAGGTAGACATCGAGGAAATCGTCAGATCCCGCACAGGGGGACCGCGATGGTGGCCACCGCACCGCCCGAGGGGCCGTTGGCGAGCGAGACGGATCCCCCGTGGGCGCTCGCGGCCTCGGAGGCGACGTGGAGGCCGAGCCCGTAGTGGCGGCCTTCGTCACGCGAGGAGCGGGAGGAGTCGTCTGTGAAGAGGCGCTCGCAGCCGCGTTCGAGGGCGGCGGGAGAAAAGCCCGGTCCGTCGTCGGCAACCTCGATGACGAGGTGCCCGCCCGCGACGTCGCAGGAGACAGCCACGCGCGAGCGTGCGTGCTCGGCGGCGTTGGCCACGAGGTTCGCGGCGGCTCGCGCCAGGGCGGTTCGGTCGAGCGCGGCCTCGGGCGCGCCCGCGACAGCGGGGCCCGTGGCCGCGTCGAGCGTCACGCCTCGCGCCCGGGCGATCTGGGCGGCCTCGGCGAGGACCTGCTCGCAAAGCTCGGCCGGCCGCATGGGGGCCCTCTCCGCCCCGCCGGACCCGCGCGAGGCCTCGATGAGCAGGCGCACGTAGCCGTCGAGCCTTTCGACACTGCCGGCTATGTCGCGCGCGGCGGCCGCGAGGTCGGCGTCTTTCTCGTCTTCCAGCTCCTCCGCTACGAAGTCGGCGTTGGCGCGCAGCACGGTGA
>JAXIXR010000036.1:0-22228 GCA_036304905.1 Collinsella sp.
CGACTGTTACGATGTTCGCAGACACGGCCCGTGCCCCTTTCGTCGTTGATTTGTTGTTTAGCCGCTAGAAATCATATGACGGGGCGCGGGCCGTGTTCCGCTATGCGGTTGTCAATTTGCGAAAGAAATTATGCGTCACCTGCCGCAGACATCACGTCTCCAATATTAGTGCATTTAAAGTGAGAAAAGCCGTCAGAACACTTGCGCAGATTTGCGATGTCCCGTATCATAGACAGCCGTTGACGCCTCAGTTGCGTCACCATATGGCCGCCAGCGTAGCTCAGTTGGTAGAGCACCGCTCTCGTAAAGCGGGGGTCACCGGTTCGAGCCCGGTCGCTGGCTCCATTGCACAAGATAGCCGCCTTCGGGCGGCTTTTTTGTTGCCGATTTTGAGTGCGCGCCAATCCAAGCATCGCCACGTCGACAGCTCCCCTATTCAAAACTAGAAAACCCCGCCAAACGTGATTCCCCTAGGGAAAACACGTTTGGCGGGGTCCTAGCGCGATTTCCATAGGGAAATCGCGCCATCAGACGAGCAGCTCAGACGAGCAGTGCGCTACTCCTCCCAGTAAGCATCTGCAAGCAGCTTAAAGCAGATCTTCTTGACCGGCTGCGCGCCATCGCCCGGGAACTCGAGCGTGGGCATATGAGGCTCGCCGGCAACAAACAGCGCAAACTTATCGTCAGCAAGATCGCCGGCAATCGAAGCGTCGGAATCGACCAGATCGTAGTCGTCCTTCTCGTCAAACTCCTGGACCAGTGTCAGGCTACCCGTAGCGACCTTAAAGGCCTCGCGGCCCTCGACGTCGATCTGCAGATCATGATAGCGCTGATGCGTCTCATAGTGAGCCTCGGCCTCGGGACGCGTCGTGGGCGCCATGACGTTCGCAAAGACCTTGTCGCCCAGAATCGGATGGCTGCCGACCTCGAGCTCCGCCGGGTCGTTCTCCTCGAGCCAGTCGATCAGCACGTCGAGGCCCTTGAGCATTCCGCGATACTCCTCGATATCGCCCAATGCACCGTAAATCATCTAAATCCCCTCTCGGATCGCTTCTTTGGCGGCTACTCGGCAAACACGTTACCGACGCTGTTGCCACCCACATACGCCTCGACCAGGGTAAGGTCGGGATTGAACACGACAAACTCGGCGTCGCGCCCCAGCATAATGCTACCGCACTTGTCGTCGACATGAGCTAGCAAGCAATGCCGGGGCCGACGCCCAGGCTTTTACAGCTCGGTCACGACAACGCCGTTGTAGACCTCGTCCCAACGGTCCATGACCAGATGGCCGGTCATGGGATCCATGGCATTGAGCTTGCCGCAGGTGTTGGCGGTACGCAGCACCGTCTCGTCGTCCGCGCCAGCAGCAATGGCATGCGCGAAGCCAGCGATAGTGGAGTCACCAGAGCCCGTGGCGTTAACGGCAGGGATGTCGGGCGTCTTTGCGCGGAACGCACGGCCATTGTGGAAGCCAACGGAGCCGGCAGCACCCATGGACACGACGACCCAGGGGATATCGGAGAAGCGGGCATCAGAGGCGAGCGCGGCGCGGAGCTCGTCCACATCGTCGGTGGTAAAGCTCGTACCCAGAAGGCCGTTGATCTCGGTCAGGTTAGGCTTGACCAGCTCGGGCTTAATTTCGGACTTAAGGGCGGCCTCGAGAGAGGCACCCGAGGTATCGAGCAGCACCTTGGCGCCGGCGTTCTCGGCAATGCCCGTGATCTTGGCGTAGTAGTCCGCCTCGACGCCGCGGGGCAGCGAACCCGAGATGGTAACGACATCGGCCTTGCTCGCAAGCTCGGCGAACTTGGCGGTAAAGGCATCGAGCTCCTCGGGGGCAATCGTCGGGCCGCTCTCGAGCAGCTCGGTCTGGTTGCCGGCGTGGAGGATGTTGAGGCAAATGCGAGTCTCGCCCTTGATGGGCACAAAATCATTCTTAATGCCGTTAGCGTCCATGAGCTCGGCCATGTAGGCGCCCATGTGGCCGCCGAGCAGACCGGTTGCCACAACGTCGTCGCCCAGCTGACCCAGCACACGGGCCACGTTGAGGCCCTTGCCGCCGGCGGTCTTTTCGGGCGTCACACGGTTAACGTCGTCGATGACGAGCTCATCGAGCTGATAGCGCGTATCGACAGACGGGTTCATCGTAACGGTGAGGATCATTTTTAGCTCCTTATCTCGCAGGCTCCTTGTGCCTCGCGATACGAGTCGACAAAACGGAATTACAGAATCTCAATCGTGAACGAGCGAACGACGGTCTCCTTGGGCTTGGCGACAAGGCAGCCGCGCTTATGCTCAAGCACATCGTCCTCATCGGAACAGGTCGAAAGACCGCCCCAAGGCTCAACCGCCACAAAATCGCCCTCGGGCTTGCTCCACACAATGAGATATGGGAAGCCCTCAAAGCTCAGGCGGACGCCCTTGTCCTCGCCCTTTTTGGAAAGCGTGACCTGACGGCTCTCGAGCACGTCAAAGATGGTCTCCGCAAAATCGAAGAGCTCATGTGACAGAGGCAGCGTCTTTCCCACCATGGGGTTCTTGGAGCGGTTTGCCACGTCAATCAAGCCAGTCGAAGGGACAGCGGTGCAAAGCTCCGCAGCCTCGTCTTTCTCAAAGCGCAACTCGTAGTCCGTATAGGCCTCGCCCTCATCGAGCGGACACCTAAAGCCGGGATGACCGCCGATAAAGAACGGCATGTCCTCGGTACCCTCGTTGGTAACCTCATAGGCGACACGCACGGCGGCGTCCTCAAGCGTATAACGAGCGACAAGCTTAAACGGGTACGGATAATCGCTCAGCAGCGCGGCGTTATCCTCCGAAGCCAGGCACATCGCCAGCTCGTTCTCGTCTTGGCTCAGCAGCTTCCACCCCTGTTTGCGCGCAAACCCGTGGCGAGCGAGCTTCACGTGATGCCCGGCAAACGTCATGGCGCTACCATCGCGCAAGCCTCCGCAAATCGGGAAGCAAATCGGTGCTTGGCCGGACCACACGGCGGGATCGCCCTGCCACAAGTACTCGCGACCTCCGGCCTCAATCGAGGTAAACGAACCACCAGCCGTGGACACCTTAATAGAAATCGAATCGTTGGAGAGAGCGTATTCCATTGCCCATCCTTTCGAACAACTGCTTTTTTGCTCGCAAGAACCCGTCTCGGCCCTGACCAAAGGACAAACCCGCACGTTCATCGATGCGTCCGGTATCCCAGCCATGCAACGGGGTACCATACAGACATTGATGCAATTACAGCTGAAAGGCCTTCTTATGCGAACCATCATCCTTTATGCCTCGCGCCATCACGGCAATACGAAAAAGCTCGTGGACGCCATCGTCGAGGCACACCCCGAAATCGATACCCTCGACGTCAAGGCGCTTGGCAAAAACGAGTATCCCAACCTGCACGAATATCATCTAATCGGTGTCGCCACGGGCATTTATTACTCCGAGATCGACAAAGATATGGCACGTGTGCTCACCAACGTGCTGCAGCCGCAGGACAAGGTGTTTGGCCTTATGACCTACGGTGGCAAAAACAAGTGGTACGGCAAGGATATCGATGGCATCTGCCGCATGAAGCAGGCCATCTTTATGGGTGTCTACGGCTGCCCCGGCTTTGATACGTGGGGGCCGTTCAAGCTCGCCGGCGGTGTCCAAAAGGAACACCCGACCGCTGAGGAAATTAAGGGCGCCGTCGACTTCTTCGACAAGATCGAAGACGAGTATGGCGACATCATCGTCGAAGAGTATGCCAAGCGCGAGAAGCGCCTAGCATACGAGAAGGAGCATCCTGCAGGAGGCCTGGTGGCCGGCGTCAAGCGCACGGCAAAGAAGATTGCTAACAAGCTGTAACTGTGAAGGTGCTTTTGAGCGTTTAACCCATACGGCGGGTCCGAGCAGATTCGGGCCCGCCGTCTTTTTCTATCGTTACTCAGTAAAGGCGTTGCCGACGCTCTGGCCGCCAACATACGTCTCGACGAGGGTGAGCTCATGGTCGAACACGACAAAGTCGGCGTCGCGACCCGGCATGATGCTGCCGCACTTATCCTCGATGTGCGCGGAGCGTGCCGGCACCTCGGTTGCCATGCGAATGGCGATATCGGCGCTGGCGATGCCCCAGTCGACGATATTCTTGACGCCCTGGGCAAGCGTGAGCACCGAGCCGGCAATGCTCTTGCCGTCGGCGAGCCAGCACAGGTTGTCCTTCATGATGACGTCCATGCCGCCACTGGTGTAGCTGCCCTCGGGCATGCCGCCGCAGCCAAGGCAGTCGGTGATGAGCACCGTATGCTGCCAGCCCTTTGCCTGCAGCAGTGCCTTGATGGCGGCAGGGTTTACGTGCTTGCCGTCACAGATGATCTCGGCGTAGGTCTCGGGCGTGGACATGGCAGCGCCCACGACACCGGGCTCACGGTGATGCAGCCCGCGCTGGCCGTTATAGGTATGCGTAAAGCAGCTGGCACCGGCGTTGATAGCGGCGATGCACTCATCGTAGGTGGCGTCGGAGTGACCGATGCTGGTCACCACGCCCTTGGCGTTCAAAGCAGCCGCATAAGCAGCGGCACCGTCGCGCTCGGCTGCCATGGCGCTCTTAACGATGCGACCACCCGCAGCCTCCTGCCACTGATCGAAGACCTCCTCGGAGGGATCGATCAGATAAGCGGGGTTCTGCGCGCCCACGTGCTTCATGGTAAAGAAGGGGCCCTCCAAGTAGATGCCCTGAATGCGTGCACCGCAGAAGTCGGGGCCGCGACCCTCGTCCGCCTGGGCGATAGCGGCGCAGGCGTCCTTGATCTGCTCGACGCCATCGGTGAACGTCGTGGGCAGCCAGCTGGTGGTACCGCGACGGGCGAGCTCGGTCGAGCTGATATCGATACCCTCGGGATCGTTATCGGTAGTTGAGTGGTTGTAGAAGCCATGGATGTGAGTATCGACCATACCCGGCGCGATCCACGATCCCGTGTAGTCCTTAATCTCGCAAGAGGGCTCGTCGGCCTGCCAGGCGCCAAAGACGCCATCCTCGACCATAAGATAGCCGCCCAGTTGCGGGCCTGCCGGCAAGAAGAACTTGTCAGCCTTAATTGCGTACGTGCTCATATGCACTCCTTGCTTCTAAAGCAGTTGACTGTGGTGATGCTTATACCCAGCACACGTAAAACAAAAAGCGCCCGCCCGCCGTTATGAGCGGACGGGCGCCCTTACAGGGGGACGCGATTAAGCGGTGAAGGGGTGAATCGTCACGCCCTTAACCACGCGGTTGACCGTGCCGGTGGGGCTCGGCGTATCGGGCGTGTTGCCCACGCGCACGGAGTTGAGCAGGCTGATAGCCTGGGCAAACATCACGAACGGCAGAGCAAGGTAGCCCTCGGGAAGTGCCTCGTAGCCCTTAAAGGTGAAGGACTCACCCTCATAGACGGTGGCACCTTCCTGCTGAACGGCGACGGTGTGCTGAGCGATCTTGTCGCCACCGATCTCGTTGAGGATGTCGATGTCGTACTGACGGGTGTAGGCGTCGTTGTTGACGAACACAAAGACGAGCGTCTTATCGTCGACGAAGGACTTGGGTCCGTGACGATAGCCCATGGAAGTGTCGTAAGAAGTGGCAACCAGGCCGTGAGCAAGCTCGAGAATCTTAAGCTGGCTCTCCTGAGCAAGGCCGCCAAAGGAGCCGGAGCCCAGGTAGGTCACGCGGTTGAAGTCGCCAGCGAGGTAATCGGCGACCTCGGACTCGCGAGCGATAACCTCCTCGCCCATCTTGGCGATGGTCTCGACCCACTCGGCCTTCTGCTCGTCAGAGGCAGTGTCGAAAATAAGGGTGGAGAGCAGGGTCATGCAGGAATAAGAACCGGTCATGGCGAAGCCCTTGTCGTTGGCGCGCGGAATGAGCAGCGTCAGCGCATTGGGATCATCGGCAGACTCGACGGCGAGCTTGCCCTCGGGAGCGCAGGTGATGTTGAGGAACTTGACGTTGTGGACGAGCTCCTTGGCAACGGCAACGGCGGCAAGGCTCTCGGGGCTGTTGCCAGAGCGGGCAAAGGAAACCACGAGCGTGGGATCCTCGGCGCGCAGGAAGTCGCGCGGAGCGCTCACGATGTCGGTCGTGGCGATGGGCTTAAAGTCGTAGAGATCAGTGTTGCCAGCGTGACGCAGGTACGGGGCGCAGGTATCGCCAACGTAGTCGGACGTACCGGCACCGGTGAAGACAACGGACAGACGACCCTCGCCCATAGCGCGAGCCTCGGCCAGGAAGGCCTCGATGGCCTCCTTGTTCTCGCGATAGATGTTGAGCGTATCACGCCAAAGCTCGGGCTGCTGAGCAATCTCGGCCGTGGTGATCTGGGCGCCGAGCTCGGTGAGCTCCTCGACACTCTTCTCGAACATTTCTAATACCTCTCTCTAGAAGTAATCCTCTGACGTGCAATTATACACTTCGGTTGGTTATCTGGTAGTAACCAGTTAAATGCAAAGAATCATCATATGGAAACGATGCGGACACTAGTTGCTACGCTGGTGGTAAACCTTGTATTTAAACTGATCGGCACGAGCAACCGAGAGTGTATACTCCACAACCTCGTTTGACTCGTTATACGTAGTCCTGACCAAATCGAGCACAGGCGAGCCCTCGACAATTCCCAAAAGGTGGGCGTCGGTGGGACGGGCTATGCTCGCATAGAACTCCTCTTCGGCCACGCGAATCTTTTGCTGAAAGTCTTGCTCAATCACATCGTAAAGCGGCTTACGCTCTAGCAGTGGTCGCTTTAGGGATAGAAATTGACGAACCGGTAGATAGCTGCGTTCGACCATCATGGGCATGTTGTCGGCAGAACGAAGACGCTTGAGCTTAAAAATGCGATCACCGATACGCAATCCCATATGCTCAGCCAGATTCTTATCGGCCTCCATCTCGCAAAAATCGAGAATCGTGGTCTCGGGGTCGCGACCCATCGCGCGCATCTGCTCGGTAAAGCTGTAGGACTGCATAAGATTGGTTGCCTTTGCCGAGCGGTCGGTCACAAAGGTACCGCGACCGTGCTGCCGAACCACCAGTCCTAAACGCTCCAGTTCCTGCAGAGCCAGGCGTACCGTAGTGCGCGAGAGACCATAGCGCTCCGAAAGTTCGCGCTCGGAAGGAATCATGTCACCGGCGCGATATTCATGGTCAATCTTTTCGGTCAGAATATCGACCAGCTGATCGTACAGCGGTTGCTTACGCGCTCCGATCGCCATCCTATCCTCCCTTTTGCTCGAATTCGGCTAACTACCTAGGGTGTTTAGCATTATCTGTCTGCCACACCCGAATCAACAAGAAAACAAAAGCCGCGCGCTCTTTCGAGCACGCGGCTTTTAACATACACATGGCTTAAGGGGTCGGGGTGTGAGCCGCGTAGGGACACACCCCTCAAGCTAGAGCCTTACCAGATGCTCGGCCAGAGACCAAGCGGGCCAGCGCCCAGGATGCCAAGGACGAAGAGCAGGAGAATGCCCTTGGTCGGGGTCCAGCTGTGCTTAGCGAACATGTAGTAAAGCAGCAGCGTAAGCATAAGCGGGACGAGCTTCGGGACGATGGTGTTGAGGGTGTCGGCAACAGAGAAGTTGACCGGATCCTCGGTAACGGTGCCGTAGGTAACGGACTCCATGCCGTTGCCCAGATCGGTGACGCCGCACTCGACAGCGTTGCCGTCGGCATCGGAAGCGGTGAGGGCGTTGCCGTCCTCATCGGCCATGGCGATGGTACCGGCCTCAGCGGTCTCGGTATCGATACCCTCCATACCGGTGAAGTTCTCGGCCTCCTTCTCGGAGACGATCACGGTAGTAGCGGAGAGGCCACGGGTGGTGCCGTTGGGGATCTGGAGGTTGATCTGGGTGCCACCCATGGTGACGACCAGGCAACCGACGACGAAGACGCCCATGATGGAAGCGGCACGCGTGAAGGCCTGCATGTTGGCGGTCAGAGCGTCAATAGCGCTGGTGCCAAGCTTGTAGGACCAGTTCATGAGCCAGAAGCGCAGAGCGAACTGGACGACGTTGAAGATCACCAGGAAGATGATCGGTGCAGCGGCGTTGCCGTTGATGGCCATGTTGGAGGTGATGCCGGCCGTGATAGGCACGAGCGTCAGCCAGAACAGGGCGTCACCGATACCACCGAGCGGGCCCATTGCGGCGACGCGGACGGCGCGGATCGTGGGGATGTCAACCTTGTTCTGCTCGAGCGAAAGCACGATGCCCATAACAAAGGTGACGAGGAACGGGTGGGTGTTGAAGAACTCCAGGTTGTGGCTCATGGAAGCCGCGAGGTCGTTCTTGTTGGTGTGGATCTTCTCCAGACCGGGGATGATGGAGTAGAGCCAGCCAGCGGCCTGCATGCGCTCGTAGTTGAACGATGCCTGCAGGAAGCAGGAGCGCCAAGCCATCTTGTTGAGGGTCTTCTGGTCGAGCTGCGGAGCAGGAGTGAGATCCTCGTAGTGCTCCGGGATCACATACTCATTAGATGCCATCTTCGAAGTCACCTCCGTCAGAAACAGCTGCACCCTTCAGCTCGGTCTGCTGCTGGAAGTCCCAGAAAGCGATGCCGAAGCCGATGAGAGCGAGGATGAGCAGAGCAGGGGTTGCCAGCGAATCGTTGGCAACGGTGATGAGCGCGAGGCCAAAGCCCATGAGGAAGAAGCCCCACATATCGCGGTTCATCATAACCTTGAGCAGGACGGCGAAGCCGACGAAGCGCATCATGCCGCCTGCAGCGGACAGACCGGTCTGCAGCCAAGTCGGGATGGCGGAAGCGATGGTCTGACCAATGGTAGCGCCAGCGATGAAGAACAGGGTGACGACGACAGCGAAGATCAGGCCGAGCAGAGCCATGGCGAAGTAGTTCAGGCGCTCGATGCCCTTGGTGTCCGCGTTGTGAGCCATGTTATCGGCCGTGGACATAAGCGGGGACATAAGCGTGAAGACCAGGGTAACGCCAAGCTGGCCAAGCAGAGCGAACGGAATAGCGAGGCCGACTGCCGCGTTGGGCTCGAGGCCCGTGGCGATAGCGAGAATGGCTGCCATGATGCCGCCGATGACGGCGTTAGGCGGCTGAGCGCCTCCGATCGGCATGTTGCCGATCGTCATGAGCTGATAGGTACCACCCACGAGAAGACCGGTGTTGAGGTCGCCAAGGATAAGACCGATGACGGCGCCGGTGACGATGGGCTGATAGAGAGACTCGAGGAAATCAAACTGGTCGATTGCCGCGATGAACGTAACAACGAAGACCAGAGCGATCTGGATGATTGAGTATTCCATCTTGCTCCTCCTTTCAAAATGAATGTACGCACTTTGGATATCACGTACAGAACGTCAGGGTTTCACTCCTGACAACGTGGATCACGAGGATTACGAGAAGAGCTTGCTCGTGTCCTCAACAGGCGTGCTCGGAACGCGCCTGATCTCCAACTCCACCCCCAATTCCTGCAGCTCTTTAAACGCAGCGACATCCTCGTCGTTAACTGCGACGGAGGTGGCGACTTGGCGCTTTCCTTCCGACATGTGCATGTTGCCGATGTTTACCTTCTTTATAGGCACACCGCCCTTGACGAGCGTAAGCACGTCTTCCGGTGTTTCGGCCACGATGAAGATCTTCTGGCGCGGGCTCGCCTTGCCAATGACGTCGATGGTCTTCTGCAGGGAGAAGAAACGCGTAGCGACGCCGGCGGGAGCGGCCATCTTCATGAGGTTCTGGCGCATGGTGTTGGACGCCACGTCGTCGTTGGCGACGAGGATGAGGTTGGAGCCCAGAGTGGAGTTCCACTGGGTGGCAACCTGACCATGAACCAGTCGGTTATCGATGCGGGTAAGAAGAATGTTGGGTTCTGCCATGTTGATCAGCTTCCTTTCGATATTTGCTGACGACAGTTACTTGATCTCCTGAATCGCGTAACGCGAAACATCTACGACGGCTCCGGATCGGACTTTGATCTGGACCTTCTCGCCTTCGATGCCTTTGACGGTTCCGTAGATACCGCCGGCGAAAAGAACCTCCTGACCCGGCTTGAGCTCGGTGTGCAGCTCCTTGAAGTACTTCTGCTTCTTCTTCATGTTGATTTGCGACCAGATGGTGTAAATCAAGCCCATGATGACAAGCAGGCCTAAAAGAGCGACCGAGGAGCTCAGGACGTTGGCTCCGAAATCGGCCATTAGATGCCGTCCTCGTCGCCGAAGATATCCTCTTCCTCGGAGTCGGCAACGGATGCGACCGTCTGGGCGGTGACGCCCGCCTGGCCAACGGTCACGGCCTGCTCGCCAAGCTCGGCGAGCGTGGCATTGCCGCGGAGGAACAGAAGCTCAATAACCATGGGAAGGTTGGTGCCAGTCAGAACCTCGACGTTATCGACATCCTGGGCAATCATCATCGACTGGTTGAACGGGGTACCGCCAAGCAGGTCGGTAAAGACGAGCACGCCATCGCACTCCTCGCGCATAGCGGTAATAGCGGCGCGGAGATCCTCACCGTAGGATGCAGCCTGGTCGCCCTCAAAAGGAACGACGGTAAAAGCAGGCTGGTCGCCAGCAACCATAGCGATAGCGCTTGCAAGGCCGGGTGCGAACTGTCCATGACCGGTAAGAATAAAGCCAACCATTCAAATTTCCCTTCCGAAGGTGTGTACGATCTGAGTCCGATGATTTTCGGAAGCCAGCGGGCGCTCGCCCTTAAAGCTTCTTGGAAAGCGTTCTTTGAAGACCAGTGGTTTCTAAACTGGTAGTAACCACGTGACGTGTTGTTGTCACTATAGCACCCCAGAAGAGGTCGCTTTCGTTGATTCATACGGTAAAACGTTTTTGCACCGCTCACGGTGATAAATCGACCGTTTACCGCTCGTTAATACTTCTACCTGCGGTTTTGAAACCGTTTCGAAATGCTTTGGAAAAGATCAGAACTTTTATTGTGTCTAAACAACGCAGGGCGGCTAAAAATAGCGTAAAGAAAAATTGCAGGTCATTGTGAAGATATGTGAATTGGTCTTTTTGTCTTAATACCAGTTAGAACCAGTTTTGAGATTATCGGTGAACGGTAGTTTTCGACCGTTCACCGGTTACTTGTAATCGTTTGCAGCTGTTTTCCCAGATGAATCGGAGAAACCCGATGAAGCATTTGCGCGATCACGGGAAGTTTTGGCATTTGTCCCCATCCCCCGTACGCCAAACTCCGGTATCCAAAATGAGCTAATAGGTCACGTTAATCTTTCTCAATCATTACTAACTCAGTTTCCGTAATTATTTATCGTTTGTCGTTAATTCTGATATGATACAAGTATCATCCAAAATGCCGGTTGGAGGGGTTATGGTCCATCGAAACGCATCTATATCGAATGAAACCATCAGCCGCGAACAGACGATAGCCGAACTGAGGAAGCTCGCTCGCATCTGCAAATGGGCCACGATCTGCATTACCACCGCGCTCGCTCTGGGACTTCTCGCAGTCATTGCGATTGACCTTCTACTCATATTGCCTGGCCTCTCCCAAGGGTCGTGTCTCCAATCCGTAGAACTTCAAGCCGGCGAAGGGCCGTGCCTTGCTATCGTCGGTACCGATGCGCAGGCCCCACTTATGCTCGTTGCACACGATGGTCACACTGCCATAGGGAGCCTCTTGATGACATGTCTCGCGCTTACCATCGCGATAAGCGTGCGCAGGTTTTTCTTCAACATTGAAAAGGAAGGCAGGCCCTTTGACCTTGAATGTAACCAGACACTTCGTCGAGTAGGAAATTTATTCCTTATCGGCGGCGTTGCCGTGAGGCTTCTTGGTGCCGCAATCACGGGAATGATACTCTCAGGATTTGGCGGCAGCTTTACGGATGCGTTCGTCGGCCAGTTATTCGAGCCCTCTATGCTCTTTGCAGGCCTGATTATTTGCCTGATTGCCAGCATCTTCCGCTACGGGTATATCCTGCAAAAACAAGATGACGAATTGCTCTAGGGGGAATCCATGATTATTCTGCGGCTTGACCGCATGCTCGCCGAACGCAAGATCTCATCCAAAGAGCTTGCGGAACGCGTGGGCATCTCCCAGGTCAATATGTCACGCATTAAGACGGGCAAGGTTTCTGCCGTGCGCTTTTCAACTCTTGACGCGATATGCCGGGCACTCGACTGCCAACCGGGCGATGTACTGGAATATATATCCGACGATGAGGCCGATAGCCTTTTTGGACTTAAAGATTCATAGGCATAATTTAGCCACCAGCGCCTAAACGCAAATAGCCCGCTAGAACAACATCCGTTCTAGCGGGCTTATTCAGATATTTCGGCTACGTGCTCGGCGGCTCGGGCGGCCCTTACGCAAACAGACCGTAGATGCTGATGTTGGCCTTGGCGTAGAGGCCGTTAGCATACTCGGTCCACTTGGAGCTGGCGCTCGAAGCCTGCGAAGAGTACTGCTGGTAGGCAGTGTAGTAGGCGGTCATGGCCTGCTTATAGGTGGCGCTATCGGTCGTAAAGGCATCGTCAGCGAAGGCCTTGGCATAGGTGCTATCGGCGTCCTTCCAGGTGCCCTTCTCGCTATCCCACTCGTCGCCGGCAAGGTTGATGATGTAGTCGGCGTAGTCCTTGCTCGCGGTCTCCTCGTTGCCGTCAGCAGGCTCAGTCGGGGCGGTCGGCATGCTTGCGGAGGTGTCGCCGACCTTCTTCTTGTAGAGCTTCTGCAGCGTCGCGGACTGACGGACGATCTGCTTGGCCTGGTCCTTGGACACGCCGTACTGCGTGGCCATGGTCTTGTAGTCGGAGGTGCCGATGGAATCCTCGGCGTACTGCTTCATTTCCTTGGAAGAGACGGTAATGCCCTCGTCCTCGGCAGCGTCCAGCAGAATCTGGTTGCGCACGTAGGACAGGATAACGTCGGCAGACGGAGCGGTGTAGTTGCCGTCGTCGTTCTTGACGGTGTCGAGGCTGTACTGGCTCTCAATGGCCTCACGCGCGGTGATGTCGCTCTTCTTGCCGTTGTAGCTATAGCTTGCCACGGTCGAATCGAGCTGGTCCTCGGACAGGGTCGCCGAGCCGACGCCCTTGCCGCCAAAACCACCGTTGCCGATAAAGAAGCCGACCACGGCAGCAATCACGACGGCGACCACAAAGGCGGCAATCATCGTCTTCTTGTGCTTGCAAGCGTGGTCGTCCACGTCGGAGTCGTCGTCCTCGTCCTGTTCCTCGGGCATGAGGTTCTCGTCAGCTGCATCCGCGGCGATCTTTGCCTCCAGGCGAGCGTCCTCCTCCTCGGCGGACGTGCCGGCGGCAATATGTTCGGCAGACGTGCCGGCGACCAGGTCGATCTTTTCGTCCTCATCACCGTCGGGGCCTTCGCCGCGCTCGATGATCTGGATGCCGTCGATCTCGTCCTTCTCGTCCTTCTTTTGAATCAGACCCATATCAGTTACTCCTTGTTAGGAAACATAGTCCCCAATAGAATACGCCCGGCAGAGCACCGGGCGTATTGATTCTTAGGTTATACGCAAACACTTAAGTACTATTTAGGCGTTTGCAGCGTGCATACCTTAGACCAGGTGCGCGACAACGGCATCAGCAAAGGCCTGCGTGCCCACAGCGCCCTCAACGGAGCCGGTCTGGGCACGACGCACGTCACCGGTAACCTGCTCGCCCTCGTCGAGCGTGGCAGAGACGGCGACACGAATGCGATTGGCGGCATCGTTCTCGCCCAGGTGATCGAGCATCATCGCAGCAGAGAGGATCTCTGCCGTGGGGTTGGCGATATCCTGGCCGGCGATATCGGGCGCGGAGCCATGCGTAGCCTCAAAGATTGCGCAGTCGGCACCGATGTTGGAGCCGGGGGCCATGCCCAGACCGCCCACCAGGCCGGCGCACAGGTCACTCACGATGTCGCCGTACAGGTTGGGTAGCACCAGGACATCGAAGTCGTTGGGGTTCTGGACCAGGCCCATGCAGGTGGCGTCGACGATCTTGTCGTTGAACTCGATATCGGGATAGTTGGCGGCCACCTCGCGCGCCACGCGCAGGAACAGGCCGTCGGTCGCCTTCATGATGTTGGCCTTGTGCACGGCCGTCACCTTTTTGCGGCCGCAGCGGCGGGCATACTCAAAGGCATACTCCACAATGCGGCGGCTCTTGGCGATGGAGATGGGCTTGATCGAGATGGCGGAATCAGCGGCGAAGGTCTTTTGACCCGAACGCTCGACGAGCTGCGAGAGCTCCTCGACCTCGGCAGCGCCCTCATCGAACTCGATGCCGGCGTAGAGATCCTCGGTGTTCTCGCGCACGATAACCAGATCAACGTCGCGGAAGCGCGAGCCGTCGCCCGGCTGCGACAGGCAGGGTCGCACGCAGGCGTACAGGTCGAAGTGCTTGCGCAGGGCCACGTTAACGCTGCGGAAACCCGTGCCGACCGGCGTGGTGATGGGGCCCTTGATGGCAACCTTGGTCTCGGCGACTGCATCGAGCACGTGCTGGGGCAGCGGCGTGCCAAACTCGTCCATGACGCCGGCACCGGCCTCCTGGACGTTCCAGTTGATCTGGACACCGGTGGCCTCGACCACGCGGCGCATGGCCTGCGTAATCTCGGGACCGATACCGTCACCGGGAATCAGGACTACATCGTGCGCCATAATCTGTTACTCCTCGTCTTCGGCGGCCTCAGATTTTTTAACGCTAGCACGCTTCTTCTTTTTGGAGAGATCCAGGCCAAAACGTTTAACAAGCATTTCGCAAATCTCGCTCGAACGGGCCTTGAGATAGCTGCCCTTACCGTTCTCGGCATCGAACTTAAGGCGCAGCGCGAGCTTCTCGGCAACCTCGGCGTCGATCTCGCCCTGGCAAAACTCGTACAGGCAACCGAGCATGTCGCGATACTCAAGGTCGCCGTGGTAGCACTGGATGGCCTCGTCCAGGATGGGCCAAGCCTCGCGCGAACGCTCGACGCTCGTGGCACCCCACACGCACAGCAGGCGGAAGGCGGCATAGCGCAGCGTGGAGGAGATCTCGTCGAACAGCGCGGTCTCGGCGCCCTCAAAGGCATCGCCCAGCTGCTCGGGGCAGGTGGTAGCAAGCGCCGTCAGGGCATCGAGGGCCTCCCAGCGGGTCTGCGCCTCGGGGCGGTCGAGCGCCTCGATCAGCGCGGGCACGCAGGGCACGACGCGCTGCGGATCGCGCTCGGCAAGCAGGTGCAGCACGCGGGCGGCAAACTGGCGGATGCGGCGCGTGGGGCAGCCGAGCTCCTTGACCAGACGGTCGACGGCGTTCTCGTTCTCCTCTGCCAGCTGAAGCTGTGCCAGCTCCTCGTCGGTGAGCTGTTCGTCTTTGTTTTCTGCCATAGTTACCTCTTCTTACTATTTCTTAGCGTGCTTGCCAGCACCCTTGCTGTCATCGGTGACCGAGATGAGCTGTCGGTCGGCCGCGCCATTGCGACGCGCACGGCGGCGTTCCTCAGCGTCGCCCGCGTCGGCGGCGGCGCGATGAGCCTTGTTGACGTTAAAGACCTCGTCGTGCTTGCGCCACGGACCGACGGACTCGCCAAAGCTCATCTTAAGACCGGCGATAAAGCCGCCGAGCCAGCCGATCGGCGCAAACTGCACCAGCGGGAACAGCGAGAACACCCAGGTCAGTAGGACGACTGCCGCCGCTCCTGCAAAATTGGCAATCCAGTAGTCGCGCTTGGTGATCACGCGCTTTTCGCACGCCCACTGGCCGCACAAAAAGCCAATGTAGATCGCAAAGAGAAAGAGCACCAGCGCTAGTACCACGAACGTCCAGCTCATGGGCGCTACTCCCCGTGATGGTGGCCGCAGCAGCACTCATGGCCGTCGTCATGGCCGTGGCCGCCGCAGCACTCGTGGTCCTCGCCGTGATGGTGACCGCAACCGCACTCATGGTCGTCGCCGTGCTCGCCGCAACCGCAGCCGTCCTCGTGAGCGCCATGCTCCTCGGGACGATACTGCGACCAGTCCAGACCGGCGGCGATAGCGTCGGCCTCCTCCTTGTAGAGGACCGTGATGGCCTGGGTGCCCAGCTTGGCGCCACCGATGGCGTCGAGCATGTCGTAGAGCGTAAAGGCGACGTCGGCGCCGGGCAGCGCGAGCTCGCGGTCATCGGCGTAGGCGAGCGCCAGGCGCAGGTCCTTGATGAAGTGCTCGACCATAAAGCCGGGCTTGTAGTCGCCGTCGAGCGCCTTGGGCGCCAGGCTCTCCATGGCGCCGGACTTACCGGTGCCGCCCAGGATCATCTGGCGGGTCTTCTCCAGGTCAAGGCCGCTCAGCTCGGCAAATGCCATGGCGTCTGCCATGCCGACCATGCAGGCGCCCAGCGACACCTGGTTGGCGAGCTTGGCAGCCTGGCCCTTGCCGGCGCCGTCGAAGCAGCAGATGGTTGCCGCAAAGGTAGAAAGGATGTCGCGGACCGACGCGATGTCGTTCTCGGTGGCGCCCGCGATAGCCGTAAGCGTGCCGGCGATAGCACCCGACTCGCCGCCGGTAACGGGGCAGTCAAACGCCATGCGACCGGAAACCTGGGCGGCCTCGGCAATGTCGCGCGCCAGCTCGGGCGAGCTCGTGGTGAGGTCGATCAGGACCGCGCCGGGCTTAGTGCACGCGAGCAGGCCGTCGCCCGCCAGGTAGAGCTCCTCGACCTCGGAGGGATAGCCCACCATGGTAAAGACGACATCGGCGTTAGCCACGGCATCGGCCGGCGTATCGGCCCAAGCGGCACCGCGCTCGATAAGCGCGGCAGCCTTGGACTTGGTGCGGTTGTTGACCGTGACGGGATAGCCAGCATCCAGGATGTGACCGGCGATGGGGGCACCCATGATTCCGGTGCCGATAAATGCGACGGAGAGCTTGTTTGCCATGAAACCTTTCCTTTTGGGTTGGGTGTTGTTACCAGGTTGAATACTCGATGCCAGCGTTTGGGCAGTGAGCTGGGATCGATTACGGCCGCGTTACTTGCCTACTGGCCGCGCACGCGGCGGGCGATACGGTCGGAAAGCGACGCCTTGTCGGCGCGGTTCTTACCCCAAAACGCGCAGGCCACCATGCCGGGGCCCACGTGCGAGCCAATGGTGGGACCCACGGAGCCGCGAATGATCGTAACGTCGGCGCAGCCCTCCTCCTTGCGGATGGCGGCTTCGAGCCAGTCGCCGTCCTTTTCGGCATCGGCCGTCATGATGGCGATGGGCATGGTGCGGTCGGGCACGTAGTTCTCGCGGAACGACTTGAGGATGGACTTGAGTGCCTTCTTGCGGCCGCGGTTGACGCCGATCAGCGACAGCGAGCCGGCCAGGTCGTAGGAGAGCTCAGGCTTGACATCGAGCTTTGCCGTGAGCTGCGCTGCCGCGGGCGGAATGCGGCCGCCGGCAGCCAGTGCGTCGAAGCTCTCGAGCGTAAAGTAGCCGTGGACGTAGGTCTTTGCCTCGTTTGCCCAATCGACCAGCTGCTTGGCGGTCAGTCCCGCCGAACGCTGGCGCACGGCCTCGAGCGCCAAGAGCGCGCCGGTCGCACAGGGCAGAGCGTTGTCGACCACGTAAAGCTCAAAATCGGGATACTCGGCGCGCACGGCATCTGCCGCCTGGCACGCGGAGTTGTAGCTCGACGACAGCGCCGAGGTAAAGCACAGGTAGACCGTGGGCGTGCCCTCTTTGGCGCACTCGGTAAAGAACTCGATATAGCGACCGAGCGACACAGCCGAGGTGGACACGCGGGCACCGGCGCGCATCCGGTCGTAGAACTCCTTGGGTGTGATGCTCGACCAGATGTCGTCCGTGCGCTCTTCGCCATCGATAATGAAGGGGAAACCCAGGATATCGACATCGAGGTTCGCGGCGACCTCGGGGCTAAAGTCGCAGCAGGTATCGACGACGATGCGGCAACGGTCCGAATGACCGGCGGATGCGGCCTTGTCCATCAAAGCGACTCCTTACGTAAAAAGGCGGCCACCCGCATGGGATGGCCGCCAACCGTTAACTCATGCAAGTTAACGTATTTTACTCGTCAAGTGTTTCGATGCGGGGCTTGATGATGCCATATCCACCATTCTTACGGTGATACACCACATTGATGAGGCCAGTCGTCGCGTTCTCGAACACGTAGAAGTCGTGGCCGAGCAGATCTGTCTGCACCAGCGCCTGCTCCTCAGTCATCGGGGTGACGTCGATAACCTTCTCGCGGACGAGCAGGTCGTCCTCTTCCTCGGGCAACAGCAGGTCGGCCAGATCCTCAACGCGCTCGACCGGTGCGACATCCGCGGCGCTGGCACCGCCCTGGCGGTTGTCCACAACCTTGGTCTTGAACTTGCGCAGCTGGCGGGTGACCTTATCGGCGGAGAGGTCGATGGCGGCGTACATATCTGCACCGTGCTCGGCAACGCGAATCACCGAACCGCGGGCACGAACCGTAACCTCGACGATTGCCGGGTTGGGGTTCGAGGGGTTCTTCTCATAGCGAAGTACAACGTCGACCGTCATGGGCTCGATATCGAAAACCTTGAGCGCCTCGCCGATCTTCTCATCCACATGCGCACGCAGAGCATCGGTTACCGTCGTCTTGCGTCCAGAAACCTTGATATCCATACGTGGCTCCAATCTGCCTCGGGGACTTACTGTACTGGCTATGTACCCATTGCCTTGCATTTAATCACGCGGATTCCTAAAGACCCGAATAACGATTGCTTGATACCGCATACCGAAGTCTCGTACTTTTCCATGGCAAAGTGCGCTATAGGAGGGAGCCCACAGATTTGTATTTGGTCTCGAAAATTGGCTTTGACCTGCTGGTTTTATAGGGATGAAAAAGCCGGGCTCCCCTATTGGGGAAACCCGGCAGTGCGTGTTGAAACCGTGAAGAGGTGTCCTTTCCAACGTATAGGAGACACCACCCCTAGCAATAACTAGCTATTGAGTTTGTTAATGTCGTCGTCGGTGATGGCGCCTTCCTGGCTGGACGATTTGTCCTCGGAGGATGCGGTCTCATTGTCGGAATCGGAGGACTCGCTGCCGGAGGACGTGGTCTCACTGGACTCAGAGTCGCCCGGCTGCACGTTAGCGCCCGAAACCGTCTTAGTGGTGAGGTCGTAGGGCATCGTGCCATACCAGACAGAGTGGACCGCCTCGAGCGTACCGTCGACCGTGATGTCGTCGAGGGCATCGCTCACGGCACGGCACAGTTCGTCATTGGACGAGAGGCCCGCAACACCAAGCGTCGAGGGCGCCTCGAGCGCACCGACATAGGAGACCTCGCTCATCAGGCGTGCAAGGTAGCCGCCGGCCGTGGAGTCGCAGATTACATAGTCGACCTCGCCGGACTCGAGCGCCTCAAAGCACTCGTTGATGTTGGAGTAGGTCTTTTGGTTGGCGGTGATGCTCTGCTTAGCAAGCGCCTCCTGCGAGGCCGAGGACATCTGAACGCCCAGGGTGGACGTGTTAAGGGTATCGGTGGAAACGCTTAGCGACCCACCATCGCTAGTTTTACCGAACACGGAAGTGGCATCGTACAGGCAGGTGCCGAGCGAGCTAATGTCCCCGTCCGTGGAATTAATCTCGCCGATAAAGATATCGGCCTTTTTGTCGCCGAGCGCGGAACCTGCCGAGGACGCATCGACAAAGGCGACCTTAAGGCCCATGCGGCTTGCGAGGGCGCGGGCGGCGTCAACCGCATACCCCGTGAGCTCGCCGTCGGCGTCCTGCATGGCCTGCGGCGCATCGGAAGTATCGAGGGCGACTGTCAGGGTTCCGGGAGTGACCAGGGCATCGTCCGACACCGCCGGCGTGACGGTCTCGTACTCGATCTGGTCGATCGTGGGAGTCGTGAACGTAGACAGCGGGTTGAACGCGCATCCGCTCAGGCCCAAAACGGCGATGACCGCTGCGGTCCCAGCACCTAACCGAGCCGCGTGCATCAAGCTGCCCCTCACCATGTCCACTACCCTGCCTTCTGTGTCGTATACGATCCGTGCGTTGCGCGGAATATCAGGTTGTTCCCACCAGCTGACCTGGTATTTGACCCCACACTTGCGCACCGGGGTGTTTGCTCGGGAGGCCGCAGCCACCTTCACGACTGACCCGCTCGCCCGCGAGGCGGTATTGCCCCAAAGAAAGTAGAACGGACGGTGCGGCTTACATCTAGGACGCGCCATGATCGCGCCGCGCGCACGCGGTCGCTTACGTGGATCCCTTTGACCGCGTCTGTCTTGGACTAGGACGGGCATTTCGTCCGTCCGCAACCACAGCCTGGCAGGAACGTAGCGCATTATAGCTAAGTTCAAGCTAAAGTTTAAGGTTAGGGGCGTTATTCGCATCGCGAGTACAGATTTCGCAGGTCGGAGCGGGCCATTCGTGCCCCTATGAAGCCCGGAGCTCCCCTACGGGGAGCTCCGGGGCACCCGTCTCAGGGTGCCGTGGCCAAAAAATAGCAAATATGAGTACTGTTACCAATTTAGTAGCAGGAGTTTTTGGCTCTGCAAGCTGTTTTCACGCTCTATTACGTCAGATTGATGCCAGGATATTCCACATTTGTTTAATAACTTTCTAATTTACGCCATCTTCAAGTCCCAAAATCCCTGATTTTGCTGTTACTGAATTTATAGCAGTACTCATATTTGCTATATTTTGGCCAGAGCATATATCCAACCCCCTGTTTCAGAGCATTGTTAGGCGGGTTTAAGCCCAAAACACGCCCGCAGCGTGTTAAGCAGCGCCTCTTGCTTTTTCCTGCGGGCATCGACACGATTCCGGTACCGCTTTCGCATACGCTGGTGCATGCGCCATGCGAGCGCCTCCATTGCCTCCATGTCGCAGAGCATCTCGTTATTGACCGTCGCGACCTCGATTCCCATAGTAATCAAGCCCGTGTTGCGTTTTTCGTCATGGATACGTCCCCTCCGGGAGGAATGGCCCAGCTCACCGTTGTATTCCAGGTCAAACCGGGCTGCTTCTTGATACGCATCGCAAACTGCATGGGACATCCCCGAGATTGCCTGCGCACGATCATCGAACTCAATCTTGTAGTCGGTCTTAAAGGGACCGCAGGCAAACCCGCCATAGGAAAACGGAAGCGAAAACAGGGCGAGCATGATGCACTCCATGGGCGAGCGCAGGTTTTCTGACAAGTAGGGACACAGACGCTGCAGTTGTTTGGCCGCATTCCCCTTGCATACCGCGAGGTAATCTGCCAGACGATCGGGCGTCAGCACCGGCTCAACCTCAAAGTAGCCCACGTCTGCTGGCTGGTCCTTGTCCTTTGCAAGTTTATTCGTAACGGGCGAGGTGTAGGGAGGCAGATACTTCCCGCGGTCACTCAGCGAAATCTTAGAGCACAGCTCCTGGGCCAGGGCAAATGCCTGGATACAGCCGACCTCGCGCGCGACGGCTACGCAAAGGGCCTCGGGAGATAGACTGTACACCCCCGGTTCCACCTCTAGAATCGAGCCGGCGGGCAACTCGGAGCATACGGACCAGCTCACGCCAAGAATACGGCGGCGCTGCGCTGCAGACCCTACCAACAAGCACAAATCCTCTTGCACCTCGCCGCTTGCGGCCCCAATCCGCACCAAATCGGGAAGATAGATGTCCTCGGTCGAGGGCGACGACGTGCGCAGCACACGGCGCTCTTCATCGGGATCGAGGTCCCTCCAGCTGATGTAACCCATTTGTCGGCGCTCGGCGCGCATCATGCGCAGCGCCGAGGCGCCGGTCAGGATTACGGAGGCCGCCAGTTGCTCGCTTGTCGGCTCGATGCGTCGCGCCATCTTCACTGCCACAAAACCACCCCTACCAAACGCGTGCGATAGCGAGGCCATCAACGGCCGTGGCACCGGCGCGCTTGAGTTCCGCCGAAGCCGCTGCCATCGTCGCACCCGTGGTGATAACGTCGTCGATAAGCAGCAGGCGGCGGCCGTGCACATCCTCAACCGTCTCGTACATGCCTTGGGCACGCTCGCGGCGCTCCTCACGACCGAGTTCGCGCTGGTCGCCATGCCCGTACTTGACGAGAGCATCGAGCAGGGGAACACCCGACAGCTCGCAAAATGGGCGCGCAATAGCCTCCATATGATCAAAACCACGCCGCCGAAACGCTGCCGCCGTCGCAGGCACAAACACCACGGTGACGCATAATTTCTTTCGCAAATTGACAACCGCATAGCGGAACACGGCCCGCGCCCCGTCATATGATTTCTAGCGGCTAAACAACAAATCAACGACGAAAGGGGCACGGGCCGTGTCTGCGAACATCGTAACAGTCGA
>JAXIXR010000037.1:0-1792 GCA_036304905.1 Collinsella sp.
AGCGTGGGCTCGTAGACCACCACGGGCACGCCCTTGGCCTTCACGCGCTTCATGACGCCCTGGATGGAGCTCGCGCGGAAGTTGTCGGAGTTCGACTTCATCGTCAGGCGGTAGACGCCAACGACCGGCTTCGGCTTGCCCTCGTACACGCGGTCCCACACCATCTGCAGCACCTCGTCGGCGACGAAGTCCTTGCGCGTGCGGTTGGCCTCCACGATGGCCTCGATCAGGTTTTGCGGCACGTCCTTGTAGTTGGCGAGCAGCTGCTTGGTGTCCTTGGGCAGGCAGTAGCCGCCGTAGCCGAAGCTGGGGTTGTTGTAGTGCGATCCGATGCGCGGCTCCAGGCAGACGCCGTCGATGACGTCGCGGGTGTTGAGGCCGCGGACCTCGCAGTAGGTGTCGAGCTCGTTGAAGTAGGCCACGCGCAGCGCCAGGTAGGTGTTGGCGAACAGTTTGACGGCCTCGGCCTCGGTGGTGCCCAGCACGAGCTCCGGGATGCCCTTGGAGCCGTCGGCGCTGACTCGCTCGAGCTCTGCGGGGTCGGCGCCCTGTGCGAGCAGGCCGGCGAACTTCTCGGCGGCTATAACGGCCTCAGCGTCATCCTTCGGCGCGCCCACCACGATGCGGCTGGGGTGGAGGTTGTCGTAGAGTGCCTTGCTCTCGCGCAGGAACTCCGGGCTGAAGAAGATCTTGCTGTCGCCTAGCTTCTCACGCAGGCCCGCGGTGTAGCCGACGGGAATCGTCGACTTGATGACGATCCAGGCGTCCGGGTTCACCGAGCGCACGGCGGCGATGGCGGCCTCGACGGAGGAAGTGTCGAAGAAGTTCCTATCGGAATCGTAGTTGGTCGGCGTGGCGATGACGGCGTAGTCGGCGCCCGCATAGGCCTCTTCCACTTCGACGGTGGCGTGCAGGTCGAGCTGCCGCTCCCCCGCCTTGGCCTCCGCCAGAAAACGCTCGATCTCGTCGTCCTGGATGGGCGACACGAAGTTGTTGATCTTCTCGACCTTCTCGGGAACGATGTCCAGCGCGTGCACCTCGTTGTGCTGCGAGAGCAGGACAGCGAGGGACAGGCCGACGTAGCCGGTTCCGGCGACGGCAATCTTCATTTTCTTCTCCGATTCGAATCGGGTATTAAAGTTAGGCATTAGTACGCATCGCTTCCGTTGAAGACCTCCAGAACCGTGAGGAGGACGATCTTTAGGTCCATGACGATTCCGCGCTTGGCTATGTATTCGAGGTCCCGGCGGACCATGCCGTCGAACCCGGTGGAGTTTCGCTCCGTCACCTGCCAGAGTCCCGTGATACCTGGCTTCACCGCCAGCCTCTGCAGGTCGTACTCGGTGTACTGCGCCACCTCATTCGGCAGCGGCGGGCGCGGGCCGACCACGGACATCTGCCCCAAGAACACGTTGAGGAACTGCGGGAACTCGTCGATGGAGTGTTTGCGGATGAACCTGCCGATCCTGGTGACGCGCGGGTCCTCCCTCATCTTGAACATGGCGCCGGCGATCTCGTTCTGCTCCTTGAGCTCGGCGAGGCGCTCGTCGGCGTCCCTGTACATGGAGCGGAACTTCCACATGCGGAAGGTGGACAGGCTGCCGTCGGGGCGAGTCTGGCCCACGCGGATCTGGCTGTAGAACGGGTTGCCCTCGCTCTCCAGGCGGATAGCGGCGGCAAGAATCAGACTGGGGATGGCGATGGCAGCGAGCACGACACCGCTGAACACGATGTCGAACGTGCGCTTCACGGCCCTATAGACAAGGCGCGAGCGATCCCAGTCCATGATGGA
>JAXIXR010000038.1:0-104239 GCA_036304905.1 Collinsella sp.
CGACTGTTACGATGTTCGCAGACACGGCCCGTGCCCCTTTCGTCGTTGATTTGTTGTTTAGCCGCTAGAAATCATATGACGGGGCGCGGGCCGTGTTCCGCTATGCGGTTGTCAATTTGCGAAAGAAATTATGCGTCACCTCCTCTATGTCCTTTTATGGCAGCGAATCAAGTTCAGCTAAACGGTTCTATGGCATTCTTGCGTTAATTTTCTTTATTGCTCTTGTTTTGACTACAAAAAGGGCTCATTTGTTGTGCGGGATTTTTGCTATTGGTTTTGTTTACTTGCTTTCTGGCAATAGCCATAAATATCTAAAGGCTATTGGAGTCACAGTATTGATGCTGCTTGCCGTGGCCATCCTTGCGCCTCTTGTTCCTGGCGTTGAGGCGACAATTGAAAGATTGAATTCAACCTTTTCCAGCGGTACCAGCTTCGAGGATAACGTTAACAATAGGACCTTTCTTTGGAATTACGCCCTTAATGGCCTTTCCCAGGCGCCCTTATTTGGTCATGGCTGGACTAGCTACTGCTATCGTTGGCCTGACGGTTTTACTATTACATATATGGCGCACAATGAGCTCCTTAACCTTTTATATGAAACCGGTTTTTTTGGAACTGCCTTGGTTCTTGCTGGCTGTCTAACAAGTTTTGTATTGACCTTCACGACTATTTCGAGGGTTGTGGAGGGGCAACAAAAAGCTTTTCTACGCCTTTCACTTTGCATTCAGGTTTTCTTTTTAAGCTATGCGTTCACGAGCGGAGCTCTATTCACAACGATTCCAAACCTGATTACGTATTTCTTTGCTATCGCGATAACTTGCAGCCTCCGGTGGAATTCAATTTCCCGCCAAAAGGCTGCGTAAGAGCAACGGAGATAATTAATGGGAAAAATTAGTAAAGCAGTTCAGTATCTGAAGCATCCTATGAGAGCTTACTCATTAATCTCAAAATGGGGATGGACTCGCTGCTTGCCTGATGAGATTCACTTAAAATTAATGTATAGGGCGCTGATTGGAAAGAATATCAATCTTGATAATCCAAAAGGCTTTAACGAGAAGCTGAACTGGCTAAAGCTTCATGATCGTAACCCTCTCTACAATGTCCTTGTTGATAAGCTGGCCGTTAAGCAGTGGGTTGCTGACAAAATCGGCGCCCAATACGTTTCTAAGACTTATGGCTCTTGGAACTGTGTTGAGAACATAGGTCTCGAGAATCTTCCCGATCAATTCGTACTTAAGACGAATCATGACAGCGGGGGGGTTGCTATCTGCCGCGACAAATCCACGTTTGATTTTGCTGTGGCCAAGAGAGTTCTTCGTAGACACCTCAATAGTAATTATTTTTGGTGGACAAGGGAGTGGCCCTATAAGGATGTTACCCCAATGGTCATGGCGGAAGAATATCTTGAGGATGAAGGTCTCGATACTGGCCTGGTTGACTATAAAGTCACGTGCTTCAACGGAAATCCTCGCCTTATTGAGGTGCATAGGGGCAGGTTTGGCGAACATACTTGCAACTATTACGATCAGGATTGGAATCCAGTCTCCATTGATTGGGCTGGCATTCCAGTTTCTCCTGTTGAGGTTGAGCGTCCTGAAAAGCTTGAGAAAATGCTTGAGTTGAGTAGTGTCCTCACCAGGGGAATTCCTCAAGTGCGTTGTGATTGGTACGTTCTGGGCGATCGCTTGGTTTTCGGAGAGTTAACGCTGTTTAATGGGGCCGGACTTGACCCCATTGATGAGAAAAATGATTTATGGCTCGGATCGCTCATTGATTTGTCGCTTGCCTATGGGGATCAATAATTCGTTTAGAAGCACGATAAGGTGATTATTAATATGAGAATTGGTATCGTTACACTATTCGGTAATTTTAATTACGGCAATAGACTTCAGAATTATGCACTTCATACCGTTTTGAGCCAAATGGGACATGATGTAGATACGCTCGTTACTCTTGAAAAATCATCTGCACTTAAATCCATTTTTCACAAGTATTTTGAAAAAGAGAACGGTGCGATAAGGCTCAGGACTAAAAAGGAGCATGGTCGCGATACCGCTTTTTCTAAGTTTACGGAATCTCTAATTCCTACAAGAATTATTTCAACGAACGGCAGTGGTCTTTCGACTCAATTGAATGATGAGTACGACTATTTTGTTGTCGGAAGTGACCAGGTCTGGAATCCCCTTTGGTGGGGCGATTCGTTGGAGTGCAGATGCGCCAATGATTATCTTCTTCAATTTGCCGATGCCAATAAGCGAGTAGCTTACTCTGCCAGTTTCGGTCTGGCATCTCTTCCCGAGAATTGGGCGTCTTCCTTTAAGGAAGCTCTTGAATGTTATTCGGATATTAGTGTGCGAGAAGATGCCGGAGCTCGCATTGTAGAGGAACTGACTGGTCGAAAAGTGCCGGTTACCCTGGATCCGACCATGCTTTTGACTGCAAATCAATGGCGTAAGATAGAAAAGCCTGTGGCTTGCAAGCAGAAGTACGTATTTCAATTTAATCTTGGCGAGCAGTCTGATGCTCAGGTTAAATTGACGGCGGAGTTGAAGTCACTCGGGTATGAAATTGTTGACTACATGAATCCTAAGTGCCGCTATTTTGGCGGTGATCCTTCGGATTTCCTATCTTATATCGATAAGGCCGATTGTGTCTTAACCGATAGTTTTCATGCGTCGGTTTTTTCGATTTTGTTTAACCGTCCCTTTGTCGTTTTTGATCGCAAGCATGCGAACGGCTCAAACATGAACAGTCGCACTAATACCTTGCTGCGGATGTGCGGTCTCGAGGAGCGGTGGGGCCTTTCAAGTGCGACGAGTGCGCTTAGCTGCGACTATTCAGGAGTTGGCCATGCGATTGATATGCGAAGAGCCGATTCCAATTCATACTTATTAGACGCTTTGTCACGTTAAATTCGGCCCCTTCAGTTATCGGAGAACACATGTCTCTCAAATCAGATGTTAAAGATGGCTTTTATGATGTCTTGGAGAACGTTAAGATTCATCGCGCTCGACAGGCAGAAATTGCAAAGTTTAAAGATCCCAAAAGAAAATCTATTCTCAGCGATGTCGAGCTCTCTTCCGAGCAAATGCGTGCCATCGACAAGTTTTATGTTGAGAACTATGGTAGAAAAATCCCTTACACATGGCATCGGCATAATCTTGCGATTTCTGGCAAGTTCGATGTTAGGTTTTTTCCAGAACTCCTGTTTATCCCTGAGTTTGAACGATATATGAATATGCCGGTGGCGTATGCCACCGTATTTGAGGATAAGAATCTTCTTCCATTGTTTGCCGAAAGAGCTGGGGTTAGAACTCCACGTCCAATCGTTACAAGCACGTCTGGGGTTCTTCGCAATTCCGACTTCAAAGAGATTTCCAAAGAGACAGCACTTAATTTAATTGGCAACTGTGGTGCTTGCTTTGCAAAACCGACCGTAGGGACTTGTTCGGGCGAAGGCTGCGGGTCTTATTGCTTTGCTTCCGGTGTCGATGCTGCGACGGGTGTTACTGCTGAAGAATTATTCGAATTGCTCGGCAGTGATTTTACAGTTCAAGAAGTAATCTCATGCCATTCTTCAGTGGTTAAATTACATCCTGAGAGCGTTAATACGCTGAGGATTATGACATACCGCTGGCAAGGCGAACTCCGTTCTTTACCTCTGCTGATGAGGATTGGTCGCGGAAAGAGTGCGGTGGATAATGCGCATGCTGGCGGCATGTTCATTGGCATTTCAAATGAAGGTTTGCTTGCGCCATCGGCCCTTACTGAGTTTAATGATCGGTTCGAGAAACATCCTGACACGGGGGTTGTTTTTCAGGGATATAAGATTGCTGGTGTTCCCGGTGCTATTGATGCGGCGAAGCGCATGCATTCGTTGATGCCTCAAATGGGCCTTATCAGTTGGGACTTTACCATCGGGGAAGATGGCGCGCCGATTGTTATTGAAGCCAATATTAGGGGAGGCTCTATTTGGCTTTCCCAGATGGCGAATGGCATTCCAGGGTTTGGTGACGCAACGGCGGAAATACTTCAGTGGCTTCGTTTTATGAACAATTTGGCTCCTCACGAGCGGCTTAAATATAAATTCGGTTACAAAGAATTGGGGTAGTTGCCGCCTATGAAAGGCAAAGTATCGATAATTATTCCCGCATTTAATGTTGAGAATTATATCGGGCGCGGTGTCTCTTCCGCTCTTTCCCAGACGTATGAGGACATTGAGGTTGTCGTTGTCGACGACGGGTCATCTGATGGCACATGGAGTGTTCTCCAGACGTATTCTGCTGATTCAAGAGTGGTGCTTTCACGCCAAGAAAACTCCGGTGTCTCTCGCGCGCGCAACCATGCGTTGAATCTTGCGACTGGTGACTATGTTATCTTTCTCGACTCTGATGACTGGCTTGAACCTGAAGCATGTGAGCAGATGATGCGGATGCAAAGCCTTAAACCGGGCGCTCTAATTGCTGCAGATGCAAATTTTGTTTCTGTGGTTAACGGTTTGGAGGTTTGCGGCAATCAGATTGCCGACATGTCCATTGAGGACCTATCCTCCGATGCCGCTATTCTCCGCTTTGGAGTTTACAATTCGATACATATCGGCAGTTCCTGCTATAAACTTTTTTCTCGTGAGTTAATTGAACGGTGCGGCATAAGGTTTGATGAGCGGATTGCCCATACCGAGGATGGTCTTTTTGTATTTAACTATCTTAAGGAATGTCGCGGCCTTCACTATGAGCCCCTTGCGTTGTGGAATATTTTGGATCGCCCTGGAAGCGCTACCACCAGCGGCTTCAATCATAGTTTGCTAAGCTCTCTCGATGCTATTGATCAGATGATTGGTTATCCAGGGAACAGTCCTGAGATCGTTAGTCATCTTCGTCATTTCAAGGTTCATGAGTCTTTGAGGATTCTTGGAATGGGTGTCGATTCGGGCCAAATGAGCTCGAACGAGGAAGATCGACTATTTAACGCTATTAGGTTTACCGAGTGTGACAGTTCTCAGCTAAGTGGTGTCGATAGGGTGCGTAGAGCGATGTATCTTAACGCTCCACGAATTGTTTCGAGGGCATTTAATTCAACATTGCGTGCCGTAAAGAAGAGGAAATGAGAATGACTCAGCAAGAACAGTCGGGAAGGGCTGATAGGGCACCAGAAATCATCTCTCTGGGTGATTCCTGCTGTGGATGCGGCGCCTGTTCTGCCAAATGCCCGAAGGGATGTCTTTCGATGACGCCGGACGAGGTGGGCTTCTTAAGGCCCAGCTTCAATTCCGACCTATGTATCGGGTGCGGTGCTTGTGACTCGACTTGCCCCGTATTAAGTCGCAATCCCGTTGTCGAACCTGTTGAAGTGTCTTGGGCCAAGTCTCTTTCAAGTGATGTTCTCCAGCAATCATCGTCTGGAGGGCTCTTTGGTGTGCTTGCCGATGCTGCTATTAAGTCCGATGGCGTTGTCGTCGGGGCTTCTTTCCAGGAGCACTGCCATACGGTTCGACATGAGTGTGTTACTGATTTAGAGGGCCTCAAAAGACTCCAACGATCAAAATATGTCCAAAGCGAGATTCCTGCTTCTCTTTATCGAGAGGTCAAGGACTATCTTCTGGCGGAACGCTTGGTTTTCTTTACGGGCACTGCTTGCCAGGTTTCCGGCATGAGGAACTATCTGGGCAAGCTAGCAGATTCCGCTTTCTTTATTTCTGCTGACGTTATCTGCCACGGCGCCCCATCGCCTCTGCTCTGGAGAAAATGGATTGAATTCCAGTCTTCTGCCCAAAACTCTGCAATTGATGATGTCAATTTCCGGAGTAAGACGACCGGATGGTCGTCTTACTCCGTCCTTTACTACGCAAGGACGGAGAAAGACGATCAACGCGTCTTAGGTGGTCGCTTTGGTGACGATTGGTATATGAGAGCATTTTTGGACAACGCATCGTTACGTTCTTCATGTTTTGATTGCCCGGCAAAGCGCTCTTGCGGTTCAGATTTAACTCTCGGTGATTTTTGGGGATTTCCCTCTATTCATCCCGAAATCGATTCCTCTATGGGGGTCTCTGCCGTTCTGTGCAATACCGACAAAGGCAAGAAATGGTTCGACAGGGTATCGCCTGAGCTTGAAATAGGGCCTTCTAGCTATGACGAGGTGATTGGCGGGAATCCTGCGCTTGCTACTTCCGTAGCCCCTCATCCACAAAGAAATAAGTTTTTGCATGCCCTTGCCGACGGTGCGAGCATAAGGGGGCTTTCTTCGAGGTGGAGCTTTGAGGATACATTTTTGATTCGTGTGAGGCGAAAACTCAAACGGATACTCGGCAAGTAGGCCGTATTTGTTGTTTTTGCTATATGGTTTGGATAGACAGATGGCTGCAGAAAGTAAATATAAGAAATTAGTCAAGAACTCTGTGGTTTTCTTTATTGGGAACCTGGGTAGCAAGGTTATTACCTTTCTCATTGTTCCCTTTTATACTTATTATTTAACGACCGCAGAGTATGGCACAGCTGACCTTGTTACCACTACGGTCAATTTGCTCGTCCCGTTTGCTATGGTTGGCATGAACGAAGCTGTTCTTCGCTTTACAGTTTCAAAGGAAGTCGATGTTAAAACCATTGCGTCGAATTCGCTGCTTGTTGTTATTGCTGGTTGGGTTATTTGCTGGTTGCTGTTCCCGTTTTTTCGCATGTTCAGCGTCATTGGTGATAACGTTGTCTATTTCTTGCTCTTGCTTTGCTTGACCAGTTTCAACTACGTATTCATGCAGCTTCTTCGCGGAATCGGCAATTCAAAGGCATTCGCCGCTAATGGAGTGGTCATTACATTTGTTACTGCCTTTTCGAACGTACTTGCACTTGCGGTATGGCATCTAGGTGTTGGCGGATACCTTGCTTCTATGGTCGTAGCGCAATTTATCGGTTCTTTGCATATCATCGTTTCCTGTAGACTTTGGAATTACCTATCGTTCTCCAGCTTAAATAGACATGCGCTAAATGCCATGTTGACCTACTGCATACCTCTAATTCCGAACTCGCTTATGTGGTGGATTATGTCGGCTTCCGATAGGTATGTAATACTGTTCTTTATTGGCGCCAGCGCAAACGGTATCTACAACGTTGCCCAGAAGATCCCCCAAATCGTGAACATCGTCTACAATATCTTCATGCAGGCATGGCAGATTTCGGCAATTGAAGAACGAGAATCTGCGGATAATGCTAGGTTTCAGTCGACGGTCTTTCGCTATATCTTTGTGGTTCTTGCTGTGGCATCGTCCCTTATCGCTGCGTCTGCTTACCCCGTCTACACGTTCCTCATGAGCTCGTCGTATGAAGGCTCGTGGCAGCCAGTTGCTATGCTATCGCTTGCCAATCTCTTTTCCTGCGTTGCCGCTTTCTTTGGAACAACGTATGTCGTTACTAAAGAAAGCAAGAAGGCCTTCTCTACAACTGCTATCGGAGCAATCGTTAACATAGCGCTCACTCTGCTTCTTGTTCCGGCGTTTGGAATTATGGGCGCTGCTGGCGCTACTGCTATTAGCTATGCCGTTATCGCCGCGGTGCGTGCGCGTGATACACGTAAGTTTATTAAACTTGATTTTCACAGGGGAGAGATTGCTGCCAGCTTTGTTCTGATTGGCGCCCAAGTGGCTCTGTCTTTCGCACCGTTCTCTCATGGGATTCTAATTGCAGAGTCCCTGCTTTTCTTTGTCCTTCTATTCGTTCTCAGGAATGGTCTCTTAGACATTGCACGCAAGGGCATGAAGGTAGTTGGAAAGCGTAAGCAATCTGCTTAAGCGGTGCCTGATTGGGTTTTGTTCGTTTGAGCACTGCAGAATATTGTGAAACAGTACCGAAGAAATTGCACATGGGTGTCGGGACAAGTATGAGCCTCGGCACCCATCCCGTTCTGAATCCCCGAGATGCTCGGCGGGAACGACTGGTTGTCGGCATCGATGGAAAAGCTCTCTTCCTTGGCATCCAAGTGCCGCTGAATTCGGTCGGCATACTTCTCTGCCCATTCATCGGTCTTACCATTTCGCACAAAGTAATTGTTGGATAGGTCGGTCGAGCGGTAGACGTAGTCGTCCTTTTGGTAGTTTGCCGTGTGGTCGGAGTGGGCGATTGCCATGAGCTCGTCGGTCAGGTCAAAGTACAGATGGCGCTGGTCCAGGTCTCCGTACCAGTTGTCGCTGGTGTCGTCCCAGGTTAGGTCCATCTGGCACCATTTGCCGTCGATCTTTACGGCGTTCCAGGTGTGGCCGTTGCCGGTGATTCGGCCGTTGTCGATGCCCGCTGCGTTAAGGAGCTTGGCGTAGATGCGCTGGTAGCTCTCGCAGGTGCCCTTGTGGCGCGTAAGGCCGCTTTCGGCCGAGCACCAGTTGAGGTTGTGGTCGTACTCCAGCTGGTCGAGCGTCCAGTCGTGGAGCCACAGCGCCATGTCGTATTCCGAGCCGTTTGTCTGTTGCCTGCACTGGGCCACGGCGTCGTTGACGATCTGCGTGACGCTCGGGCGGGCGGCGTCGTTTACGGTCACCTCCGCCGTGGTGCGCAGGTAGTAGATCCCCTTGTCGTTTTGGGGGTCGTATCTGTCGTTGTCCATAAAGTAGAAGTAGATGCGGTACGTGCCCGATGCCGTGAAGTCAAAGGTAAAGTCGTGGCCCGCGGTGCCAAGGCTGTAGTAGCTGGCCCATGCCGGGCGCGACGGGTCGCAGACGCTTTCCTCGCTGCCGCCGTCCCAATAGGTGGGCACGTCCATGCGCGTTGGCCTGGGACGAGCCGTTGGTCTGGGTTACGTGGAAGGTTGTCGCGGTGCCCGCGGGGGCGTCGTTCCACGAGACGGTGAAGGTGACGCCGTTTTGGGTTGCCGTGGCGGAGTGGACGTAGCCGTTTTGTGACGTGGCGGAGATTGCGGCGGGCGTGGGGGTGGTTTGGGCCCGGAGGGATGGGGCGGTGGTGCCGGTTGCGGTGGTGGTGCCGGGGGTGGCGGCGTCTGCGGCGTTAGCGGCGGTGGTGCCGCCAGCGCTTTCCGTGTTGACTGCGCTGGTGCCGGTGGATGTTGCGGTGCTGTCCTCTACGGTATCTGCTGTCGCATTTGTGTTGGTGCCGTCCTCAGTCTTGCCTGTGTCGCTGCTCGTGGTGTCGGCTTGCGCCTGCTGCTCGGCTGTCTCCTGAGGCTGCATGGCTTCCGCGATGGCTGCCATGGGCATCGTCGAGCTGACCATGGACGTGCATGCGATCGCGCAGATCAGGTAGTAAAGGGGTCGTTTCATAGCGGAGCCTCTCGGTGAGCAGTCAATAGGGTCCGAAGGCAGCTCCAGGTCAGCATTCCGCACATATTTTGTTGGGGTTTATTTTACGGGAACCCCAGTCAACATCAGCGAACTTTCTGGGGAATGTTGGGGAGGGGAGGGATGGCTGATTGCCCGGTGACGTTGTGGATCGCGTCGGGTTGACTATGCTCGATGCGGCAACTCCAGCATGAGACCGCCTTGTGCATCTTCGAGGCTCGGCACCGAGGCCTTCCAGGAAAAGTTTGCGATGCTGCTGCCTAGATCAAGCTCTACATGGTCGTATTCTTCAATTTTGCAGCCAGGGTGGTTCTCGTCGGGTATAAGAAGGCATTCGACCGGTTGCGACCCGATGATTCGATACTCCTTCTGATATGCGTACTTGGGCGTTTTGATAACGAGATTGTGCGGGATGCCCTCAAAGATCTCGCGGATTAGTTTTGGCCCGGGGATGCCGTAGGAGATGGAACCGTGGGCGTAGATGCTTCCGCCGTCGGCGGTGTGTCTGTCGGCGAGGTACGCGAAGCTGTCGTACTGTACAATGCCGATCCACCCGTCCGCGCACCCGAACTCCCGGATCATTCGCATCGGGATTTTCACGGCGTTGTCGACGATATCGTTCTCGCGGACCGTGTACATGCAGATTTCGGACCTCGAGCGTTCGGCTGCTTCAATGAACCGTATATCTTTCGCTGGGGCCAGGGGCGCGGCCATCTGTTCTTTCTTCCCGTGGTGGCTAGCCATAGTAGCCAGCACGGGAAGCTGTACAGCGAGGGTCGCGCCCCGGTTCCCGGGGCGCGACCCTATTGATTTATTTGCTCAATTTTTCGTGCCCATGGCGCTTATTTCCTGGTAATCACTCGGACCACTTCATGGTTAACATCAACACCTGTCCTTCAGGCGAGTGGGACCGCAGAACTGTACGGCATAGGCGAGGACAACACGCGCCAGCTCCATGAGGCCGGAAACTATCGATAGGGGGTACCGGGGCTCATGCCGGACCACGCGAGCAAGCAATCACTGATCATTCGTCAAGATTTTCATAACCCTGTCTGAAAGTATCGCTAATCCGTCTTTATCTCGCTTATAGGTAAATACCCTCCTGTGGCTGATATCAAAAGGCAGCTGGGGAACATCATCTTTGCATATCAAAATGGCCTGCTTGCCCCTTCCGATCGCATAGCCCACTTCGAACATGACGTTTGGATTCAGATTGGTAATATCAGCAATTACCAAAGAGCTAGACGCAATCAAATTAAATATGTCTTCCGTAATATCTACGGGAGTCAACATCTCGTCTACGTGCATGCATTTCTTACCCGCCCTCTTAGAGCCTTTGACCAACGCTAAATATACAGGGTCGATAGAAGGGTCTTCGGTGAATGGCATCATGACGGCAATTAAATTTGGATCACACGCAGAAGACGCTTCAGGTTCGACCGGCAAGGGACGGTCATCAAGAAACTTTGAAAACAGGCGAAAAGGGTCCCCTTCGCAAAGCCTCCAATGAGTACGTTTATTTTCCCAATAGTTTTCATCGAGCAAGCCGAGATCCAATAAGGCATGCGATGGAAACTGCAGAACGGGTGAAGAAATTACTGGGTTTATCGACGGAGAGTCCATATAGCCCAGCCTGGCCATGGCGCCCATATCGTCCGACTCAAATTCACGCGCCATAACAGTAGGAAGCTGAGCGAGGGCATTAAAATCAAAGCTGGTGGAAGTTCTATAGCGGTCCGCCAGCTCATCGGGAGTTCGCTCAAACATTCTAGAAGTCAACATGGACAGGGTTTCATCAGCACGGATAATCAAATTAAACAGCATTCACATCACACCCTATGAAAAGAAACGGCTAAACGACTGAAAAAATAGTACTCTTTTAGTCTGTCTCGGAGCAGAGCCAATTGTGCTCGGTAATCTCAGCGGCCTTGTTCCTGATAGAGCATTGAGGCACCGTCAAGATTCTTTCGCAAATTGATTTAGCCGTCCTCGGTACCGTCCTCTTCTAGCCTTCCGCCTTTCCCTTCAGCTCGTCCATCTCCTCTAGTTTGGACATGTCCAGCCCCTTCTCTTGCCCCACTCGTGATCCACTGTGTACTTCAGCCTCGCCGTCACCAGCATGAGGGGCGAGTTGCCGTCCGGGAAGGTCCCGACGACTCTCGTCCTCCTCCTGATCTCGCGGTTAATGCGCTCGATCCCGTTGTTCGTCCTGATCCGGCGCCAGTGCTCCGGCGGGAATTCCGTGTAGGCAAGCGTCTCGGCGAACCCGTCGCGCACCGTCCTTGTGGCCGCCCCGCGGAGCTTCGGCACGCTGAACTCGACTTACTCGGCCCCGGTGACGAGATTTCTCGCGTAGTGGCTGCTGCGGTAGGCCTCCCGGCCCGCCGTCCTCTCATAGCGCTCGGCCCCGACAAGCTCGGACGCCTCCTCTTTGGGCAGCGCGTCGAGCGACCCATCGTCGATCGATACGATGTTCGCAGACGGGGCTCGTGCCCCTTACGTCGATGATTTGTTGTTTGGTCGCCTGAACTCATATGACGACGCGTGAACCGTGTTCCTCTATGTGTTTGTCAATTTGTGAAAGAAATTATGTGTCACCTCCTTATGCGCAACTACTTTCCCTATGGGTTATTAAGGCTTCCCGAGACGGATTGTTGGTCGTTGGAGATTGGTTTGCCCAACTGGGCTTAAGGTCCTTGATCTGGATTTCCCAGTCGCCCTACAACGCTCTTGCAATGAGTGTTGTAGCGGTCATTGCTCAAACGTTTCTGGCAATCTATGAGCTGTTTAGGAACATGAACTACTACGACATGAACGCCCCGTTTCTTGAGAACTTCTTCAACGCCGTTAAGGGTGCGGCGCTGAAGCCGTGCACTGCAATCTTGGGCGAACACGCGATACATGTGTCGTGCAAGAAGAAGGTGAGTGAAGGCGAGATGCTCAGAATATCAGGCCGTTAGGTGCTGCGATCACCCCGTTGTTGACTGTCTCAATGTGGGCGTTGTATATCATGGATTTGATGTCGGTATGAATAGGGAGAGACAAAGTGGGCGAGCTTTCCAAAGAAATTGCATCTCTGCCATCTGGTGTATTGAGTAAAGCATACGATGATGCTGTGCATCCTGTGTTCTCATCGGTCGGAGACACTCTGAGTTTAGTTCCCAGAACCGTTGGCGTATTGCTTGGCCCCTGGAAGAAATGGGTGGTTAACGGTGAGAACAATATTGAGGAGGCGATTCGGCAAATCGAAGAAAAGATGGAAGATGTCCCGGAGGATTGCTTCTGTGAGCCTGCGTCAAATGTCGTGGTCCCGGCTATTCAGCAGCTTTCATATTCGTATGACAGTCAGGACTTAAGGGGCCTGTACGTTAATTTACTCGCGTCCTCCATGGATAAAAGGGTTTCTTCTCTCGTCCATCCAAGTTTTGTTAGCATAATCGGGCAACTAACCCCCGATGAAGCCAAAATGATGTCGTGGCTCTCTAAAGGGCTCGGTAAAGATCATATTCCGGTTATTGACTTGCGCGTTGTTGAAGACGATGACATGCCAATTAAAGCTCGGTGGCGAGTGCTTTGCGAAAATTATACGAACGTATTCGATGTTATCGTTCAATGTCCTGAGAATGTGTCTTTGTATTTGAATAACTTGGAGAGACTGAAGCTGCTAAGCGGAGAAACGTACCGTTACGAGGGAGAAGACGATTATCTTGGGATTGAGGATTCTGACAGAATTCGAAATATAAAGAAGGATAATACGCCTTCTGATGGATGGCGGTTTGATTGCGTACATCATATTTTTAGGCTGACACCGTTCGGGAAGCTATTCATCAAGTGTTGTGTTTAGTCTTCTCGGCAGTGCTGGTACGATTCGATTCAAGGCCGTTTGCTAATGGGTGAATGCATTGGCCAGATCCGATGGGAATATCTTCTATTTCTTGTCGCTTAGTCTTTTAAAGCTTCCGACCGTCGTCCTGGCGGTTTTTCTTTTTCCCCGCATTGGTGGACAATTTCCTTAAACGATTTTGGTCCGTGATAGTTTCTCACGGTTCATTTTCGCTTCAATTTATGGTGATGGTGCCAAATGGTAAGAGGTGCATATGAACGAAGCGGTTTTAAGGGTTTTAGCCAAGCTAGGGCTCGACGCTAAACCATTCGAGCAGGAGAAAGTAATCGAGCTGGTCAAGAACCCCCTTTCCGGAGCATGGACTACCGTCTATTCGCACCATGACGCTGCTGATGGAAGGCCTTCCGTTTTTGGCTGTTTTGCCGACCTTACACGAAAACAGGAGATTCTTGCAGGTGATGATTGGTTGAAGCATGCCTCCAGTTTCTCACCAGGCTTCTGCGTATGTGCAGATGGCGTCACTTATCATGACGGACGCGATGAGGGCTATGACTTTATTGTTGCCGAGCAGTATTTCTATCCGCTCGACCAAGCGCAGATTCTGGTCAACCAGGAATTTGTCATGCTGTTTGAGCTCTACCGCGGCGAAGACGGTTGCTACTATAGCGTCGACAAGTGTGGCGAGAGAGAAAAAGTCGTCGACTTTGCTGGAGACGAGGTGCGTGTCAGGACCAAATATATACTGCGCTTTATTGCAGCTAAGCAATGCCTCTTCGTCTACTTTGTGGACGCGCGGCTGGCATCTTCGTCCAGCTTTCCTTTGGGGAGCACTGAGTGTATTGCAGAGAGTGATGAAGTCGGAGGAAACTACCATATCGGACAGTGGTACACGAGCGATATTGATGAAGGCTATCTTCTGTCGATGCTCTACGCTCGAAGCTTTATCGAGCCCGGCGACGTCGAGACTTGTGGCGTATGGCCGTACGATGAGAAAATAGAACAGTACCCTGAGTTCATCATCGGCGAACGGCCTGACGGCTCGCTCGTTCGATACACATGTGACCCGAATAAGCTTGGCACCTACTTTGATAAGGAGCCTCGCGCCCCACATTACTTAACTCCCGTCTTCTTTAAGCCCGCTGTACTCGATAAGTACAGGAGTAGCCCTTACTTCGATGTCAGCGAGCGTCACATTTCATGTGGGAGCCAGTGGAGGTGCGAGATTGACAATGTCGATCCGGACAGAGTTATGGTGTATCTTGGCGATCTGGGGCGCGATCTTCCCGAGAGCGAGCGCACCCATTTCCTCTCTTTCGAGATGTCGCCCGTTGACCAGCACATTTCTGATGAGGTGTTCAAGACAGATTTGCTTAATATGTGGTTTAAAGATCCGTCGGGTCCTGTTTCCATGCTTATGCGAGCGCGAATGGAACTTGATAAAGCATGGAGCAAACGGTTTGGCTTGACGCTGTACAGGCCTTTCCACCGTGCAGACGAGGGCATTCTTGAACAAATCCACATTCCATCTGGCAACGGCGAGTCTGAATTTGAGGCCGTGACTATGGCCCTCACGAGAGCCCTCGTCGACTACATCGATGAAAGTGCTCTAGAGGGCGCTGATGCGAAGGGTAGTATTAACAAGCTGGAGGTCTTTCTTAGTGCGAATGACATCGTGGCTGATCTAAAGCCTCTCCGTGACCTTCAGAACCTTCGGTCGGCGGGGGCGGCGCACGGCAAGGGCTCAAAATACGATAGGCTTTACGGCGATGTGGTCACCGAAGACCATAGAGAAGATGCGAAAAGACTCATTGCTCGACTTACGACCATGCTGAACGAGTTGACTGAGACTTTAAAATCCGTCGACTGTCACGAATAATTCTAGGGTGTTGGGCTGTCATACGAAGAGGGAAATACGTTTGTCGTTGTTTGCGGACCTAGACGTCATGCGTCAAGACCTTCCGATTGACGACGTCTTCGCCTTTGTTGCTGTGCAGGTGTTTCTACGCGAGTCATAGGTGAGTCACGTCCTCCTGAAGGGCTGTATCACCTAGAATTGATAACTGTTGACAGCGGCGTTTGTCCAAGGGGCTTCAAATGGATTCGTCCAAATTCAACGCGTTGCGGGCTTCTCTTGGCTCGACTGCAATTTCAGAGATGCAGAACGCCTATTACACCTTGGGTCTTTCTTTAGCGGAGCTTCGCGAGGATTACGATTTGCCGTCTGGATTTACCGACTCTGATTTCATCGCCTTATTCGGATTGTTCGAAATTGATAAGATTTGCCCCGTCTGCTTTGGACATCTTTGTGCGCCTCATGTTAGCAGGGGCATTTTTGGTGCGGGGCCAACTTCCTACGATAGTCGTGCGTCCTTTGTGTTTCGTGCCATCTCACTTCTGATCAAATAGAGCGAGAAACTTTCTACTTGGATAAGGAAGGATAGATCCGTGAGTGTCTACATACACAGTTTGTCCAGAGAAGATACGGCGTTGCGATGATATTGGAATCTTATTATTGGCGCAAAGAGCTCAGTTGCATGATGGATGAACTGGTCTCCTGCTTTCGATTTTTAGCAAAGCATGCTTACCGTTCTAATCAACATTCTATCTTTAATCGAATTGTTGAACGTAAGGAGTACATTGTCGAGCGAGACCTTCTTCTCTCTGCATTTATTGTTCGCACTTTGTTTGAAGCGGGGAAGTTAAGCGATGAGATGGCTGACTATGAGCTGAGCATTGTGTCGTATCCTGCAACTCCCAGGAATACAAATAAGCTGATGCCGTTGCTTAGGCGCGTTCCTGACGATGACTTGTACGACTATGGTCGGCCTTCCCAGCTGAGTATTCCTGGCAGGCGGTTTGTAAATCAGCTGATTCATGCTGCTGTTATTCCGTGTTTTGATTTTGGGGACAATACCAGACCCGCTGCTTTCATGGTGGTCTCGGATCGATTCGCTCAGGAATGTCTATATCGATGCGAACTAGATGTTTGGGTGAAGTTTGTCAGGGAAGTTGTTCATGATGAGGTCAATTCTATTCATGAAACATGGGATGAGGCTAAGGGCAAGTGGAAAATCGAACGGAGTCGAAAACAAGGCGAGACGTAATTTCGGTTGAATAAGCTGCAGCGATCCGTTCGCGATGCCATCAAATGATCCGGTGGCGTAGTCGTGTTATATGCTGCAGCTTTAGGGGAATGAGGACGGTACCGATTGGGATAATGCTCTAGTGGTGTCCGGTAGCGGATATAATTAATTCAATTTCGGCTCCGCACTTAAGGACCCATAATGAAAACTCTCAATGGCCTCATGAAACATCTTAGGGATAAAGGGATAGAGACGCACGGCTCTGTCCATAAAAGAAAGATGAAGAATTACGGCTATTATCATGGCTACAAGGGTCATCGTTTTGTGGGCAATTCTTCCAACTGCTTGGATTTAACGAGCTTTGACGAGGTAATTGCCTTAAATGAGTTTGATATGGCGGTCAAGGCGCTCTTATATCCAAGCGTAATGTTTATTGAAACTGCGTTAAAGAACTATACGCTAGAAGCCGTGCTTGAAGATTCTCACTCGTTCGTGCTGGAGGATATTTTCTCTCGAACGCTCGTGGCGTACCGTGATTACCCTAGAAAAAGTAAAGACTATAGCGCTGCTATGAAAAAGCGCCTGGGTCTGCGCGCGGAAATCAATAGATTGATTCAGTACAATTATTCCAAGAACCCTGTTGTTAGGCATTTTTATGACAGTGATAAACCCTTACCTATTTGGGCGCTATTCGAGGTCATGACTCTAGGAAACTTCGGTGTTTTCTATTCGTGCTTAAAGGGCTCGGTTAGACAGAGCATATCCGATGACCTAAAGCTTCCGAACAATTACGACGGTCCCGGGCTTCTCGAACGTACTATCTTTGTGCTCAAGGATCTCCGTAACGCGGTTGCTCATAACAGTGCCGTTTATGACGTTAGGTTTAAGAGGGCAAAAGTGGGAAATCAGCTTGGCCAGATGCTGTCATCCGAGGTTGGCGTTCCTTCGATAGACTTTTCAACTATTACTGATTATGTCGTCCTAATTGTCTATCTGCTCAGAAAGATGATGGTTTCCAAAACTGAGTGCTATCAGTTAATTCGAAACTACTCTAGCGTGCTGGAAGACTTGCACGGCTCTCTGTCTTCCTCTGATTTTCATAAAATAGTAAAGACTGGGGCCAGGAGCAAGATGGATGCACTTCGTAGCTATATAGCTGCTTCTTAAGAAGCAGCAGCTAAGATGGATGCTAAAGATGGAGATGACATTCTTTGGAGCTGGGCCCGTAGACAAACATAGGATATCGACTAAAATATAATCAATTGCGGTGGAAGCCTTCGGGCGACACCTGAAGAGGGTTGATGCGTCGGCCCTCTTTTTTTTGACGTTATTTTACAGCATGCTTGACATAGCTGCGCGAGGCCGTGCGGGGGAATCCGTGCGGGGAATGTCACTTCCAGAATTGATCTTGCGATTAAACTGCCGCTCGACGTGGTCATTTCGCAAGATACCGATTTGGCGTCGGTGCTCCTGTACCCATCGTTTATTCGCCCGATAATCACGACGCTATTGTTTGCGATCTTGCTCTCTTGCATCGTGAACATGCAGTAGATCTGTAAGAGCCAGTTGGCGTAGATGCCCATCCCGTACGCTAAAGACGCTACCAATGAAACGCTCTGCTCGCCGGGTAGTCCATGGTAGTACCCGGCCGCGTTCATATAGAGGCGCCCGTCCATCAGGTTGTCGATATGAACCTCCTTGGATGTGAACTTCAGCACCCTTTCTGCTCTTTCGCTTTGGTTTGCAGGGCTGTCAGAAGACAAAAACATCAACGTGCTCGTTGCGTGCGCTTCATTTTATGTCCGCGCCAGTGGCTACACTTTTGAAAAACGGCACGTAGGTATCTGTCGCATATCTCATGCTGTAGACATATCGGCGAGTTCAGAGTTGAAGGCGAGGTGAGTATGAAAGGCAGAAATCAGCACGTTACGAAGCGTTCGGATGGCAATTGGCAGGTTAAGGGCGAAGGGGCAAGTCGCGCTTCTTTCGTTACGACGACCCAGAGCGAGGCGATAAAGCTCGGTCGACGCATTTGCTCTAATCAGGAGTCGGAGTTGATTATCCATCGTTGCGATGGAAGAATCCGCGCAAGGGATTCCCATGGCCACGATCCCTACCCACCGAGGGGATAGGGATTCGGCTCCATGCCGACAGCGGTCCGTAATAGCGTGTGCGTTGTCGCTAAATGACTTCTTCGTTGTGGCGAAATACGAGCTTGGGGTTATTTCACATGAATTGGTCGTTTGGTCTCTTCTAAGGGCTGATTTGGGGGATTCGTGGTATTGGATTGACGGCCCCCGAGTTCTCCCTTAAAGTAAACGTTGTGATGAGGCCTTGCGACGGTACGTCCGGCTTGGTCCGTGGGAACCGCCGAAAGGCGGTTTTCGCGTTTAAGGGGCCCATATGGATAAGCCATTTAAATCTATTACCGAGCAGATTGCTATTCTTGAAAGCCGTGGGCTCGAATGCGATAACAATACTCGTTTAGTTCTGGAGCGTGAGGGATACTATCCGGTTGTTAACGGCTACAAGGATTTGTTTCTTGACCAACGGGAAGACTCTGGCCAAGAGGTTTTCGTAAAAGGGACCAAGTTTTCTGATATCTATCGTTTATTCGAATTCGATCGAACGTTGCGCCTGCTGATGTTTGAGTATTTTAACAAGGCGGAAGCAGTTCTTAAGACCGTCTGCTCTTATCGGTTTGCCATGGCTCATAAAGATAACCCAGAAGCATACCTTGATAGAGATTCCTATCGGGCTGAGGCCGGCTATCGAAAAAAGATCGACACGCTTATCGGTGATTTCGAGAAGGCGCTATGTAGGTCTAAAAAATGGAACAGTGATTATAAAAGGGACTACATTCGTCATTATGAAAATAATCACGACAATACGCCGGTATGGGTTCTTATGAATTATTTAATGCTTGGCCAGGCATTCAAGTTTTTCGAGTTTCAACCAGAAAGCATGAGAAATTCCATTGCCAAGTCGTTTTCTGACCTTTATTCCGAGACGCATGAAGTCCATAAGCGCATCAGCCCACGAAGGCTAAGACTTGCATACGATCACATTAAAGATTTTCGAAATATCTGTGCGCATGACGAGCGTCTGTTCTGCGCAAGGGTGTCTCCGTCTCGCGATGTCAATCTAGTAGGGGTTTTAAGCGATCTTGAGCTAGTGCTGACTGAGGATGACTATAAGATGTTACGCCGAAATATACTGCTTGATGCACTCAAGTTGAGTGACGAGCTCAGTAACGATGCCAGCACAAAGGTGCTTTTCGCTATGGGTGTTAACGATTTATCGAGTGTGTTTCCTAAGGAAATACTGGGGTCGTAATCGACGCGAGCGATGAATTTACTCTACAAGTTGGACGTGCACGAATCGCGCAGAGCGGGTAGTAAAGGGGCCATTTCATGGCGGAGCTTCTCGGTGAGTAGCCAATAGGGCCCGGAGGCAGCTCCAGGTCAGCACTCCGCAGTTATTTTGTTGGGGTTTCTTTTACGGGAACCCCAGTCAACAATAGCGAACTTTCTGGGGAATGTTAGGGAGGGGAGGAGTAACTGACTGTTGGGGCGTTGGTCATTGGCGGCGTCCCGCCCGCGCTTCGTTGGCTATGCTTGATGCGGCAACTCCGGCATGAGGCCGTCCTGCGCCTCATCGAGGCTCGGCACCGAGGCCCTCCAGGAAAAGTCCGCGAGGCTACTGCTTGGGTCAAGCTCTACATGGGCGTATTCTTCGATTATGTAGCTAGGGTGATTCTCGTTTGGTAAAACTGGCTGCGAAGTGATTATCGCTAGTCATGTCTCAAGTGACTCATTAGTCTCCACGCGTTTCTCTATCATGTAATCGCTACGTCATGCGGTTGCTCCTCACGGGTATCATGGTGAAAGCGATTTCAATGACAGGGGTACTCGTGGTAAAGATGAAAGATGTGGCCGAGCTGGCCGGCGTTTCGAGCGCCGCCGTCTCGCGCTACCTCAACGGTGGATATATCTCGGCGGACAAGGCCGAGCGCATTAAGCAGGCAATCGAGTTGACCGGATACGTGCGATCCAGCCAGGCTCGCGCGCTGCGCACTGGTTCCACCAAGCTCATCGGCGTCATCGTACCTAAGATTAACTCGGAATCCGTAAGCCGCATTACCGCCGGTATTGGCCAGGTGCTCGGTCGCCGTGGCTACCAGATGCTGCTTGCCAATACCGATAACGTGGCCAATCGCGAGCTCGAATACCTCGATTTATTCCAAAACCACCCGGTCGATGGCATTGTGCTGGTGGCAACCATGATCACCGACGAGCACCGTCGCGCGATTGAGTCGTGCCGCGTGCCCATTGTGTTGATCGGCCAACATGTCGAGGGCGCGGCGTGCGTCTATCATGACGATTACGAGGCCGCCTTTGAGCTGGGTCATGCGCTTGCGGGTCGCGTGGACGGCAAGATTGCCTATATTGGAGTTACCGAAGAGGACCGCGCGGCCGGTTGTGGCCGCCGTCGCGGTTTTGAGGCCGGCCTGCGCGCTGCGGGCGTGGTGCTTGATTCGAGCCTGATTCGCCAGGGATCCTTTACGCTTGACTCGGGCTATCGCGCTGCGCGCGAGCTGCTTGCCGATGCCCCCGATGTTTCGTTTATCGCGTGCGCGACCGACACTATGGCGGCCGGCGCCCTGCGCGTTTTTGACGAGCTGCGCGGCGTGGGCGAGGGCGTGCGTCGCGTGAGCGGTTTTGGCGACAACGCGTTTTTGCGCGCGCTGACGGGCGGCATTCCCACTGTGCATTACGGCTACCTGACCAGCGGCGTCGAGGCGACCAATATGTTGCTCAACACGCTCGATGGCGTGGAGGGGGAGAGCGGTCTCAAGACGCTCAAGCTCGGCCATCAGCTTATGAATGTCTAGGTTTTGGGCATGCCTGCCTTCCTCTGAGCCGACTGTTTTTGCCTTAAAACTACCATTCGCCGGCTAATTCCTACCGTTCATCATGGTGTGAAAACGATTACAGATATATGAAACTGAAACGATTACAGTGTAAGTGTCAAAGATGGCCGGGTGCAGATGCGCCCGTTGGAGGAAAGGGAAGTCATGGACTACCGCAAATCAGCCCAAGAGGTGCTCGACAACATCGGTGGCGCCGGCAACGTTGTTTCGGCCGCACACTGCGCCACGCGTCTGCGTCTGGTGATTGCCGATAACGCCAAGGTCGACAAGGAGGCCCTTGAGAATATCGACGGCGCCAAGGGCGTCTTTGAGGCCCAGGGCCAGCTCCAGATTATTTTTGGCACCGGCACCGTCAACAAGGTCTACGACGAGTTCATTGCGCTCAGCGGCGTCGAGGCTGCCACCAAGGCCGAGGTCAAGGAGGCCGCGGCGCAGCAGCAGAACATCTTTATGCGTGCCATTAAGGTGCTCGGCGACGTCTTTGTCCCCATCATCCCCGCCATCGTGGCTTCGGGCCTGCTGCTGGGCATCATGAGCGCCCTCAACTTTATGGCCTCCAACGGCTTTATCGCGCTCGACACCAATAACTTTATCTACAAGATCGCCGACCTGGTCTCGGGCACGTCCTTTGGCATTTTGCAGATCCTGATCGGCTACTCCGCCGCTAAGGCATTTGGCGCCAACCCGTATCTGGGCGCCGTCGTCGGCGGTGCGTTTATCAACTCCTCGCTGCAGAGCGCCTACACGGTTGCCTCCGAGGGCGTTCAGACCATGGTCACCGTCATCCCCGGCGTCTACAGCTTTGAGTGGGTCGGTTATCAGGGCCACGTGATCCCAATCGTCATCGCCTGCGCCATTCTGGCCTTCCTCGAGAAGCGCCTGCACAAGATCGTTCCCGAGATGTTCGACCTCTTTGTGACCCCGCTCGTCTCCGTGTTCGTGACCGTGCTCGTGACGCTTGTTGCCGTCGGCCCCATCTTCGTGTGGGCCGAGAACGCCATCCTCGGTCTGATCCAGGCCCTGCTGACCCTGCCCTTCGGCATCGGTTCCTTTATCGTCGGCCTGTTCTATGCCCCCACGGTCGTTACCGGTATCCACCAGATGTACACCGCCATCGACCTGGGTCAGCTCGCCCAGTACGGCGTGACCTACTGGCTGCCCATCGCTAGCGCCGCCAACATCGCCCAGGGTGGCGCCGCACTCGCCGTTGCCTTTAAGACCCGCGATGCCAAGATCAAGGGCCTGGCGCTCCCTTCGGCTCTGTCCGCCTTCATGGGCATTACCGAGCCGGCCATCTTTGGTGTGAACCTGCGCTTCTTTAAGCCCTTCATCGCCGGTTGCATCGGCGGCGGCTGCGGCGCCCTGGTCTGCGCGCTCACTTCGCTGGCTGCCTCCGGCACGGGCGTTACGGGTATCTTCGGTATCCTGCTGTGCCTGGCCCAGCCCGTGCAGTACGCGATCATGTTTGCGGTCGCCGCGCTGGTTTCCTTTGCCGTCTCGTTTGTCCTGTACAAGGACGAGCCCAAGGCTTCCGAGCAGGCCTAAGAGCTTTTGATTGAGGGGATGCCCGCGGGTTGTATGCTCGCGGGCGTTTCCCGTATCTGGTGCCGATCTTTGGCGCCTTGTCACTTTCGATCCGTTAGGACTTTGATATGTCTAATGCACTTGGTCGCGACCTTGCAAAGTTGGTTGCCGCTGTTGACGCTGCCGCCTCTGAGTGCGGTCATGGCGCGTATGGCCAGCACTTCCATATTATGCCGCCGGCGGGTTGGCTCAACGACCCCAACGGTCTTTGCCAGGCGGGCGGCGTGTTCCATGCCTATTTTCAGTATGCGCCGTTTGATGTCGAGGGTGGCGTTAAGGTCTGGGGCCATGCGACGAGCCGCGACCTTATGACGTGGGACTACGTTGGCGCCCCGCTGCTGCCCGACGAACCGTTTGATTGCCATGGCGTGTATTCGGGCTCCGCGCTTGCCGAGGACGGCCGCATTCGCGTGCTGTACACGGGCAACGTTAAGCTATCCGATGCAGACGGCACGTACGACTACGTCAATACCGGCCGCCGCGCCGATACTGTTTATGTCGAGAGCGTTGATGGCCTTGCCGGTCGGGAGTTCAGCCAAAAGCGCGTGGTGCTGGCGTCCGATGATTATCCCGAGGATTTGACCTGCCACGTGCGTGACCCCAAGGTGTGGCGCGATGATGACGGGCGTTACCACATGGTGCTGGGCGCGCGTCGTCGCGTTGACGGTCCTCATGTCGAGAGCCGTTTTTGTGCCATGCACGGCGAGGGTGCCGGGCGCGATGTGGGCGAGATCCTGGTGTATGGCTCGGCCGATACGCTAAGTTGGGAGCTCGAGAGCCGCGTGTCTACGCCCGAGCGTTTTGGCTTTATGTGGGAGTGCCCGGGATACCTTGAGCTTGAGGCGGATGGCGGTGTACCGGCGAAGTTCCTGTCCTTCTCTCCCCAGGGGCTCGAGGGCGGTCGTTGGGACCGCGGTAACGTGTATGCAGCGGGCTACATGCCTGTAACGGGCGACATTACGGGTGGCAATGACGCTTATGAGCTGGGCGAGTTCCGCCTGTGGGACGCCGGTTTTGACTTCTATGCTCCGCAGGAGTTCACGGCCGAGGACGGTCGCCACATTCTGATCGGCTGGATGGGCATGCCCGATGAGCCGACCTATGGCAACGCGCCCACCGTGGCGTGCGGCTGGCAGCACTGTATGACGGTGCCGCGTGAGCTTACAGCCGGTGCTGGCGGCGTGATGCTGCAACAGCCGGCGCGCGAGATTGAGCATCATTATGCCTCGGTGCGTGTGGGGGAGGGCTCGTTGGAGGTCGCCGGCGACGCCTGCTTTGACGTTGTTGTCGACGGTGTCGACGGCGCGTTCACCGCGACCGTTGACGGCGAGCTGAAGCTGTCGTTTGTGCCCGCCGAGGGCGAACTGCCCTCGCGCTTTGAGATGCGATTTACCGATGAGGGTCGCGCTTCTGCCGGCTGCGGTCGTACTGTGCGCTGGGAGCCCGTCGACGAGGTTCGTAACGTGCGCATTGTTGGCGATGTCTCGTCGGTCGAGGTGTTTGTGAATGATGGCGCGCTCGTGTTCTCGACGCGCATCTATCCTGAGGCCTATGGCGTGACCGTTGACGCTCCGGGTGCGAGCGTGAACTATCACACGCTCAACATCTAGGCGATTCGTCGCATATCGGCGCTATACTGCAGCCGTTGCCCACGATGCGGGAAACATCCGCATCGTGGGTTTTTGTTAATGAAGGGAGGTTGCCGTATGGGCGTACAGCAGCTAGAAGAGGCCTGGGCTTTGAGGAACGGCGCGCGTGAGGCGCGGTTGCTTGCGGCCTCGCATGTGCCAGCAGCGCTGTCGCAGCTGGGGATTGTGCGTCCCGGTGACCGCCTGGTGGTCTTTGCGGACGACTTTGCCGATGCGTTTGCGAGCGGATTTGACGGCTGCGATGTTGTGATGGTGGGCTCGCCGTCCGCCGAGGCGTTTCCCGCCGCGTCCGAGGGCTTTGAGACTTCGTTTGAGGTCGAGGGGCCGCACCTGTGGTGGTTCGTCAACTCTATTGGCGGGTTTGGATTGCGCGTGCCCGATCTGCGCGCGTTAGGACGCGCCGCGCGTGAGGCCCATGCGTTGCTCGTGGTGGACAACACCGTGGCGTCAGCTTTTGGCTGCGATTCGCTGCGGCTGGGTGCTGCGCTGTCGCTCGAGGCGCTCGATCGCGTATGCGCCGGTGATGCTCCGCGCAAGTTGGTTGCCGTATCGGTCGCGCGCTCGCAGCTCAAGCGCCATCGTGTGGATGCCGCGGCCGAGTGCGCGCATGCCCTGCTTGAGGGCCGTGGCTTGGCCAAGTTTGAATTGACTGCTGACGAGGCCGGTGTGCTGGAGCGGGGACTGGACTCGCTCGATTTCCGCATGCAGGCACACTTCGACCGCGCACGTGCGCTGTCCGAGTACTTGGCCGCCAATGAGATGGTGCGCAACGTGCGCTATCCCGGGCTGAGCTCGCATCCCGACCATACGGTTGCAACGGGAATCCTCGAGCACGGCTTTGGTCCGGCAGTTGAGTTTGACCTTATTGATCGTAGCGCGGGCGAGCTGTTCGACGCTTTGCCGATGGAGTTTCGCACATCGTCTGCCGGCGGCGCAACGACGCGCCTTTCGGCCCCATGCGGCAAACAGGGGAGCACCGTCCGCCTCTTCGCCGGCACCGACAACCCCTTGATCGTGGCCGCCACCCTAGATAATGCCCTCCGCAACTAGCTAAATCATCCTCGACTCCATAAGTTGCGGTGAAATATGGATTGATTTACGGCTTTAACCGCATAAACAGTCCCTATTTCACCGCAACTTATGAGAAGGGGTTGGGTAGCTAAAAAGCCCCGTCCCAAATGGGCTACTCTATGATGCTGGCGATGAGGGCGTTGGCTTTGGTGGCGATGACGTTGTTAATGTCGGCCTGCAGCTCTTCGTAGACCGCTATGGCTCGCTCGCCGGCGGGGGTGAGGGTGGATCCGCGGGCGCCGTCGCGCTCGATGAGCTTGCAGCCCAGCTGACCTTCGGCCTCGTTTACAATGCGCCAGGCCTTGGAATACGCCATGCCCATGCTCTTGGCGGCGCGGTTGAGCGAGTGCTCGCGGGCAATACCCTGCAGCAGCAAGACGCAGCCGTGGCCGAACACGCCCGGCAGATCCTTGTCGCACGCTTGAATGACCAACTTTGCCGTCGTCTTGTACTCCATGTGCTCCACGTCTCCCCGCTAAAGTGTTTGCTGGGCAAACGCATAGCCTGCGTCAAACCCTCGTGTGCTCTTCTTAAATCATGCATTGTAGCAGTCAAAGTGCGTTAAGATACTTCCCCAGTATTGGGCGCCCAAGGTTGGGCTGGGTCCTACGAGGCCTGCAGCCGACCGGTCGCATGGAAAAAGGAGAAACATGGCTACGTTCTTTCCCGGTGAGTCCCACACGTTTTCGGAGTATCTGCTGGTCCCTGGTTACTCGTCCTCGCAGTGCATCCCCAACAACGTCTCTCTTAAGACGCCGCTAACCCGCTTTAAGCGCGGTGAGAAGCCGGCAATCACCCTGAACATCCCCATGGTTTCTGCCATCATGCAGTCCGTCTCGGGCGTCGATATGGGTGTCGCGCTTGCTACCGAGGGTGGCCTGTCCTTCATTTACGGTTCCCAGAGCGCCGAGTCCGAGGCCGCTATGGTCAAGGCCGTCAAGGATCACAAGGCCGGCTTCGTTCAGTCCGATTCCACGCTGACCCCCGACATGACCATGGAGCAGGTCATTGAGCTCAAGGAGAAGACCGGCCACTCCACCATGCCGGTTACCGACGACGGCACTCCCAAGGGCAAGCTCCTGGGCATCGTCACCAGCCGTGACTATCGCCCCAGTCGCGATGACCACCAGACGAAGGTCTCCGAGTTCATGACCCCGCGTGAGCAGCTCATCGTGGGCGACAAGAACATCAGCCTCAAGGTTGCCAACGACGTCATCTGGGACAACAAGCTCAACGCCCTGCCCATCGTCGACGACAACGATCACCTCATGGGCATTGTGTTCCGCAAGGACTACGACAGCCACAAGACTAACCCCAACGAGCTGCTCGATAACGACAAGCGCTACATGGTCGGCGCCGGTATCAACACCCGCGACTATGCCGAGCGCGTGCCGCTGCTCATCGAGGCCGGCGCCGATGTCCTGTGCATCGACTCCTCCGAGGGCTTCAGCGAGTGGCAGAAGCGCACCATCGAGTGGATCCGTGCCAACTATGGCGAGGACGTCAAGGTCGGTGCCGGTAACGTCGTCGACGCCGAGGGTTTCCGCTTCCTGGCCGACTGCGGCGCCGACTTCATCAAGGTCGGTATCGGCGGCGGTTCCATCTGCATTACCCGTGAGACCAAGGGTATCGGCCGTGGCCAGGCCACCGCGCTGATCGATGTCTGCCGTGCTCGCGACGAGTACTACGAGGAGACCGGCGTCTACGTGCCCGTGTGCTCCGACGGCGGTATCGTCTACGACTACCACATGACACTCGCCCTTGCCATGGGTGCCGACTTTATGATGCTGGGCCGCTACTTCGCCCGCTTTGACGAGAGCCCGACTGAGCGCGTCAACGTTAACGGTCAGTACATGAAGGAGTACTGGGGCGAGGGTTCTGCGCGTGCCCGCAACTGGCAGCGCTACGACCTGGGCGGCGCCGCGAAGCTCAGCTTCGTCGAGGGCGTCGACTCCTACGTTCCCTACGCCGGCTCCCTCAAGGACGGCGTGGGCGGCACGCTCTACAAAGTTAAGTCCACGATGTGCAACTGCGGCGCCCTCTCGATCCCCGAGCTCCAGGAAAAGGCGCGCCTAACGCTGGTCAGCTCCACCTCCATCGTCGAAGGCGGCGCCCACGATGTAGTCGTGAAGGATTCTCAGCAGTCCGTATCTTATCGATAAGGTAAGAGCCTCACATAAAGGTTGAGTTTCAACCACGTTATTTAGATAAAGCGAGATGCCCGCAAGTCGCAGGCATCTCGCTTGTCGTATTTGCTATCATCAGTCAAGTTAACCTTAGGGTCGGGCGGCTTGGCTTTGTTCGCTACAAGTTCCGCACGCAAAGAAGAGCACTTAATGTGCTCTTCGTCTTGCGCAGGACTGTTCGCAGTAGCGAATAAAGCCAAGCCGCCCGACCCCAGCTAAGATTAAAGGAGCTGATATGTGCGATTGCACAGATCATAAGGACGAGATCCCTGCCTACGACGCGCAGGCCATTGAGTCCAAGTGGATGAAGGCCTGGGAGGACTCCAACCTCTTTGCTGTCGACACCGACGACAGCAAGCCCAAGAAGTATGTGCTCGAGATGTTCCCGTATCCGTCGGGCGACCTGCACATGGGCCACGCGCGCAACTATACCATCGGCGATGCCATGGCCCGTCAGGCCCGCATGCGCGGCTACGACGTGCTGCACCCCATCGGCTTTGACGCCTTTGGCCTGCCCGCCGAGAACGCCGCCATCAAGCACAACACGCAGGCTGCCGCCTGGACGTATAAGAATATGGACCAGGCGCTCGCCACGATGAAGCGCATGGGCTTCTCCTACGATCTGGATCGCATGGTCAAGACCTGCAGCCCCGACTACTACCGCTGGGGCCAGTGGATCTTTGAGAAGATGTGGGAAAAGGGCCTGGTCTACCGCAAGAAGAATCCGGTCAACTGGTGCCCCACCTGCAAGACCGTTCTGGCCAACGAGCAGGTCACTGAGGGCAAGTGCTGGCGCTGCGGCACCGAGCCCGAGAAGCGCGACCTTGAGCAGTGGTATTTCAAGATCACCGAGTACTCCCAGGAGCTGCTCGACGACCTGGAGAAGCTCCCCGGCTGGCCCGAGCGCGTCAAGCAGATGCAGGCCAACTGGATCGGCCGCTCCGAGGGCGCCGAGGTCGACTTTACCCTGTGCGACCAGGATGGCGAGCCCATCGAGGGCGACGAGGGCAAGATCACCGTCTTCACCACGCGTGCCGACACCCTCTTTGGCGTCTCCTTCTTTGTCCTGGCTCCCGAGTACGCTCGTCTTCACGAGCTCGTTGAGGGCACGGAGTACGAGGAGGCCGTCACCAAGATCGTCGAGGACTCCAAGCATATCTCTGCCGTCGAGCGTGCCCAGGGCACCCTCGAGAAGCACGGTGCCTTTACCGGCCGCTACGTGGTGAATCCCGTCAACGGCGAGAAGGTCCCCGTGTGGGTTGCCGACTATGTCGTGGCCGACTACGGTACCGGCGCCGTCATGGCCGTTCCCTGCGGCGACCAGCGCGACTTTGAGTTTGCCCGCAAGTACGACCTGCCGATCGTGCCGATTATTCTGGACGACGACGACCGTGCTGCCGTCGAGGCCAGCGGTGAGACCATCGATACCTTCCATGCCGAGACCGTCGACTGGGATTGCGCTCACGCTGCCGAGGGCACGCTCGTCCAGTCCGGCAAGTACACCGGCATGCGCGGCGGCAAGCACTCCGAGGGCGAGGCTGCCATCGTGGCTGACCTCGAGGCCATGGGCTGCGGCCGTCGTAAGGTCGAGTTCCGCCTGCGTGACTGGCTCATCAGCCGTCAGCGCTATTGGGGCAACCCCATCCCGGCCATCCACTGCGAGCACTGCGGCATCGTACCCGTGCCCGAGGATCAGCTGCCTGTGACGCTGCCCGAGAACCTGGACTTGGGCGCCGGCGAGACCCTCGCCGAGTGCAAGGATTTCTACGAGACCACCTGCCCGGTCTGCGGTCGCCCGGCCAAGCGCGAGACCGATACCATGGACACCTTCACCTGCTCCAGCTGGTATTACCTGCGCTATACCGACCCGCACAACACCGAGCTGCCTTTCTCCCGCGAGGCGGCAGACCGTTGGATGCCCGTCGATAACTACATCGGTGGCATTGAGCACGCCATTCTGCACCTGCTCTACAGCCGCTTCTTTACCAAGGCGCTGCGCGACCTGGGCCTGCTGAGCGTGGATGAGCCCTTCACCAACCTGCTGTGCCAGGGTATGGTCAAGGACGAGAACGGCGACACCATGTCCAAGTCCAAGGGCAACGTCGTGCCCCCGAGCTCGGTTATCGAGCCCTACGGCGCCGACACCATGCGTCTGGCGATCCTGTTTATCGCCCCGCCCGAGAAGGACTTCGACTGGGATCCCAAGGCCGTCGAGGGCGCCAACCGCTTCATCAAGCGCGCTTGGCGTATCGTGTGGCAGCTCGTCCAGTCGGGTGACGCCAACGTGGCCTTCGACAAGTCCGTGCTCGACGAGACCGCGATGAAGCTCTACCGCGAGCGTCACCGCACCATTGCCAAATGCACCGAGGACTTCGATCGCGGCCAGTTCAACACCGCGATCTCGGCCGTCATGGAGCTCGTCAACGCGGCGAGCGCCTACCTCAACGCCACCGAGGGTGCTGACCGCGACAAGGCCCTGTGCTACGGCGTGGCCAAGGACATCGTGAGCGTCCTGGCGCCCATCTGCCCGTTCTGGGCTGACGAGCTGTGGCACGAGGCACTCGGCTGCGAGGGCAACGCCTACACCGCCGCCTGGCCCGAGTTCGACCTGGCCGAGTCCGTCGAGGACACGGTGCAGATCGTCGTCCAGGTACTCGGCAAGGTCCGTGGCCGCATCGACGTGGCCCGCGATGCCTCCAACGAGGAAATGCAGGCTTCCGCTGAGGAAGCCGTCGCCAAGTGGCTCGAGGGCAAGACGGTCGTCAAGGCCATCTGCGTGCCCGGCAAGCTGGTCAACCTGGTGGTCAAGTAAGCGCTGCGAGCATAACTGACGCATAAAAGACGAGGGGCGATCCGGTTGGGTCGTCCCTCGTTTTGCGCTGTGTGTCCTGTTTGGCTGATGCCTAGCGCCACCTTCTACGGAATGTGCACCAGGTCCCTAAAGTAGACGTTGCCCGTCTGCTCCTCGAACATCCAGATATTGAGGTAGATGTCGTTGAGGTCGTTGTTCACGTCAAAGTTCGGGTCGTCGAAGGTGCCTACAAAGGTGAGCATCGCGGTCGCTTCTTCGCCTGCGGCGACGGGCTGGCGCATGCGTACGTCGCAGACGACACCGTTGACGTAGGCATAAGCATCAACATCGCCAAACATCATGTCGACATCGGTGTTGTTTGTCACCGCAAAGATCAACACTGCGTCGCCGTAGCCATCCGTGTCCTTGCCCACGCAGGTAACATGGACGTTCTCGTCTGCCTCTAGGTCGATGGGGAACTGTTCTTGAGGGCCGGGACCCAAACCCTGGGGGTCGACTATATCTTCGTCTATTTTGTCGAAACGCTCCGATGGCGTCGTTTTCTCGATGGCTTTGGTGCTGCCGAGATCCGGCTCACATGGTCCGGTGTTGCCATCGATGTTGCTGCAGCCCGCCAAAGCGAACGAGCAGGCTGCAATGGCGAGCGCGATCGTGCAGAGGGTGCCTAGGCGTTCCATGGATCCTCCTTGCCATAGAGATGCTGGACGGTTGTACGGTCAATGCGTGTGGCAGGCTTTCTCGCTACAGAATGCCTCTCAGCTCTAGTCTGTCCGATGTGCGCCCAGGGATGGAATGCCCATAGGGCCCGATTCGGTCGGCGCGCTGGGACCCATGGCCCGTTTTGGGGCTTTTGGGGAGCACCGCACAGGAGTCCTCGCCTAATTGTCCTATTCTTGTGGAGAAGCTGTGGGCGCGCTGACCTGCGAATTTCTTTGACGCTTGCACGTTTTCGCAGGTATTGGTATAGTTTGCTTGCAAATGAAGTTGAAATTGAAAGAAGTGGGGTTTCGGCCCCGCTTCTTTTTTGTATAGATGGAGGTGCCGCAATGGTCAAGACCAAGACCGAGCAGGCGATCATCGACGCGCTCGAGGCCGTCGCTCCCCAGCACGATGTCGATATTGTCGACGTTGAGCTCGTGGGCGCCACCAAGGCCCCCTGCGTGCGTGTGCGTATCGAGGGTGCCGTGGGTCAGAGCCTGTCGCTCAACGACGTCACGGCCAATACCAAGTGGGTCGGCGACGTAATCGAGGAGCTCGACCCCATTTCTTCGAGCTATACGCTCGAGGTGTCGAGCCCGGGTATGGCGCGCCCGCTGCGCCGTCCGCGCGACTTTGCCCGCTTTGTGGGCGAGGACTGCGAGCTCACCTCCATTGCCACCGAGGGCCGTCGCAAGTACTCCGGCAAGATTGCCGCCTCGACCGAGACGAACGTGACCCTCGAGCTTGAAGACGGCGAGTCCGTCACCCTCGATTTCTCTGATGTTAAAAAGTGCAAGTTGAAGCCCACCTATGACTTCAAGCCCGTGAAGGAAGGAAAATAAGATGGCAGCATCCGACATGATGTCCGCCCTGATGGAGCTTTGCCAGGATAAGCACATCGACCAGCTCTACCTGATCGACCGTCTGGAGCAGTCGCTCGCCAAGAGCTATGCCGAGATTTTGCATCTTGACTGGGGCGCTAAGGTGACCATCGACCGTACCACCGGTAAGATCTACGTCTACCGCCTGGAGCCGATCGACGATTCCATGGACGAGGAGGGCAACTTCACCGAGTTCGAGGAGATCGACGTTACCCCCAAGAACACGAGCCGCATCGCCGCCCAGCACGCCAAGGCCGAGATCAACGCCATCGTGCGCAACTCCGCCCGCGAGCAGATCTATGAGGAGTTCTCCGGCCGCATCGGTGACCTCATCAGCGGTACCGTGCTGCAGTCCACGCCCGACTTCACGATCGTCAAGATCCGTGACGGCGTCGAGGCCGAGCTTCCGCACTTCGACCAGCGCCGTTACGAGAACGAGCGCAACGAGCGTCCGATGGGCGAGCGCTACCTGCACAACCAGCACATCAAGGCCGTGATCATCGACGTTCGCGACCCCAACTCCAACCTGCAGCCGGTTCGTGGCGAGCACAGCCGTCCGCCGATTGTCATCTCCCGTACCCACCCCGAGCTCATGCGTCGTCTGTTTGAGCAGGAGGTGCCCGAGATCTATGAGGGCACCGTCCAGATCAAGTCGATCGCCCGCGAGCCCGGTCAGCGCTCCAAGGTCGCCGTCCACTCGCTCGACGACCGTCTGGATCCCGTGGGCGCCTGCGTTGGCCCCAAGGGCAGCCGTGTTCGCGCTGTCGTGGGCGAGCTCCGTGGCGAGCGCGTCGACGTCATCCTGTGGGATGCCGATCCTGCCGTCTACGTCGCCAACGCCCTGTCGCCCGCTAAGGTCACCCGCGTCCTCATCGACGAGGAGAAGGCCTACGCCGGCGTCATCGTGCCCGACGACCAGTTGTCCCTCGCCATCGGCAAGGAGGGCCAGAACGCCCGCCTCGCCGCGCGCCTGACCGGCTGGCACATCGACATTAAGTCCGAGACCCTTGCCGCCGACATCCTCAAGAACGTTCCCGTTCACGAGGAGCCCGCCGCCGACCTGATCGGTGACGAGGAGGACGAGGACGTCCGCCGCTGCGAGTATGTGTCCGAGGACGGCATCCAGTGCCGCAACCAGGCTCGTCCCGGCTCCCGTTTCTGCGGTGTCCACGACACCGACGCCTTCGATGATGCGGAGGACCTGATCTAGCGCGCGGTCGCGCCGGGCGGGTCCCCGCGCGTCTCCCACGCTCGTTCAGTCTCTAGGCACCCAAGGTGCCAGAAAGGGTAGGTGAAGTCATATGGCAAAAGTCCGTGTGTCCACCCTGGCCAAAGAGTTCGGCATGACCTCCAAGGAACTGATGGGTCATCTCGCCGATATGAAGATTCCCGCTAAGTCCGCTTCCTCCACCTTGGAGGACGCCTATGTCGCCATGGTCCGCAAGCAGCTCGCCTCTGTAATCGAGGCCCGCGCTCAGGAAGTCGAGGCCGCCAAACAGGCCGAGGAGCAGGCAGCTGCCGCCGAGGAGGCCGCACGCGCCGCCGAGGCCGAGCGCGAGCGCATCGCCGCCGAGAAGGCGCGCGAGGAGGAGCGCCGCCAGTTTGCCGCAGCCCAGGCTGCCGAGGAGGCTGCCCGCGCCGAGGCCGAGGCCAAGAAGAAGGCCGAGCAGGAGCGCCTTGCCCGCGAGAAGGAGGAGGCTGCCCGCGAGGCCCAGCGCCGCGCCGTTCCCGCTTCCGACTCCGGTTCGCGCTTCCGTTCGCTGCTCGACCAGATCGCAGCACAGGAGACCGTGCTCAAGGAGAAGAAGGACGCCGAAGACAAGGCCAAGGCCGAGCGCGCCGCCGAGCGCGGTAACCGTCGTGGCGGCAACAACGACCGCCGCGGTGGCCGTCGCAACGATCGCAACGCCTCCGACAACAACTCCGAGCGCAACGCCTCCGAGAGCCGTCCGCACAGCCATCGCACCAACGCCAGCAACAACGTCGCTGCCGGCATGGACTTCCCCAACCCCGATAAGCAGGGCAAGGGCAAGAAGCGCAAGGGCGGTCACAACAACGAAGAGGACCACTACAGCCGCATGGCTCGCGAGGCCGAGGAGTACAGCCGCGAGAAGGTGCTCGAGGAGGCTCGTGCTGCCGTCGAGGAGGCCTCTCGTGAGTCCACCGGTCGCCGCAAGAAGCGCAAGGAGAAGCGCGAGCGCGAGGCTGCCAAGGCTCAGGAGGAGCGCAAGATAGAGGAGGCGCTGGCCCAGGGCGTGAACCCCGAGGACCTCGACGCCATCAAGGTCTCCCAGGGCGTTACCGTCCAGGAGCTTGCCGAGGCACTCGACGTTCCGGCCAACGACATCATCAAGCGCCTGTTCCTGCTGGGTACGCCGCTTACCATGACGCAGTCCATGTCCGACGACCTTGTCGAGCTCGTTGCTGACGACTTGGGCCGTCAGATCAAGATCATCACCCCCGAGGAGGAGAACACCTTCTCGTTCTACGACGATCCCGCCGACCTTAAGCCGCGTGCCCCGGTCGTCACCGTCATGGGCCACGTCGACCACGGCAAGACGTCGCTGCTCGACGCCATCCGTCACACCGGCGTTGCTGCCGGCGAGGCGGGCGGCATTACGCAGGCCATCGGCGCTTCGCAGGTCATGATCAACGACCGCAAGATCACCTTCATCGATACCCCGGGTCATGCCACCTTTACGGCCATGCGTGCCCGTGGTGCCAAGGTGACCGACATCGTCATCCTGATCGTCGCCGCCGACGACGGCGTCATGCCCCAGACCGTCGAGTCGATCAACCACGCCAAGGCCGCCGGCGTTCCCATCGTCGTTGCCGTCAACAAGATCGATAAGCCCGGCGCCAACCCCGACCGCGTGCGCCAGGAGCTCACCGAGTACGGCGTCATCCCCGAGGAGTGGGGCGGACAGAACATGTTCGTCAACATCTCGGCCAAGCAGAAGATCGGTATCGACGACCTTCTGGAGACCGTGCTGCTCCAGGCCGACGTGCTCGAGCTCAAGGCCAACCCGGACACCTTTGCCTCCGGTAACGTCCTCGAGGCCAAGCTCGACAAGGGCCGCGGCTCGGTCGCTACCGTGCTCGTGACCCGCGGTACCCTGCACGTAGGCGATACGCTGGTCGCTGGCCTTACCTACGGCCGCGTCCGCGCCATGCTCGACCCCAAGGGTCGCGCCGTCACCGAGGCCGGTCCCTCCGACGCCGTCGAGATCCTGGGCCTGCAGTCCGTGCCCAACGCCGGTGACGAGTTCCGCGTGTTCGAGGACGAGCGCGAGGCTCGTGCCCTGGCCGACGAGCGTTCGCTGAAGGCCCGTATCGAGGAGCAGAGCCGCGTCAAGCACGTCACGCTCGAGAACCTCTTCGAGACCATTGCCGACGCCGAGGTCAAGGAGCTCAACCTGATCATCAAGGCCGACGTCCAGGGCTCCATCGAGGCTCTTCAGGACTCGCTCGACAAGATGGATCAGTCCGAGGTTCGCATCAACACGATCCACTCCGCCGTTGGCGCCATCAACGAGACCGACGTCGTCCTGGCCGACGCCTCCAACGCCATCATCATCGGCTTTGGCGTCCGTCCCGACGGTAAGGCCCGCTCCGCCGCCGAGCGCGAGGGCGTCGAGATCCGTTGCTACGACGTCATCTACAAGTGCCTCGAGGAGCTCGACGCCGCCCGTATCGGCATGCTCAAGCCCACCGAGGTCGAGGTCGCCACGGGTACCGCGACCGTCCTGGACACCTTCAAGGTGCCCAAAGTCGGTATCGCCGCCGGTGTCCGCGTCGAGGAGGGCGAGATCGCCGCGACCGATTCCGTGCGTCTGGTGCGCGACGGTATCGTGGTCTTCAACGGCAAGATCGCCTCGATGCGCCACTACAAGGACGAGGCCAAGAGCCTCAAGAGCGGTTCCGAGGGCGGCATTGGCCTGGAGAACTTCCAGGACATCAAGCCCGGCGACCAGATCGAGGGTTACCGCATCGACCAGGTTGCCCGTACCGAGTAGGGGGTAGCGCTATGAAGCAAACGCAGGCAACCCGCCGTCTGGGCGAGCAGCTTCGCGAGAAGCTCGGTTATATCCTGCTCTTTGAGGTTTCCGATCCGCGTCTCGACCTGGTTACTTTGACCGCGGTCGAGGTCGCGGTGGACCGTTCGTTCGCGCGCGTGTACGTGTCGTGCGATGCGAGCCGCTACGACGAGGTCATGGAGGCGCTCGCAAGCGCCAAGGGCCGCATTCGTAGTCTGTTGGCTCGCTCGCTCGATTGGCGTGTCACGCCCGAGCTCGATTTTCGCATCGATCGCTCGACCGATGAGGCCGAGCGCATCACGCGTGCGCTGGAAAACGTTCCCGCCACGCTTGCGATCGAAAAGGACGAGGACGGCTATCCGATAGCGGATGCCGCCCAGGAGGCAGCTTTAGATGACTAATTCCGCCGACCTCGCCTCGTGCGAGTCTGCAGATATTCAGCGACGCATCCTCGAGCTCATCGAGGGTGCGTCCTCCATTGCGATTTCGGGACATACTTCTCCCGATGGCGACGCCTTGGGCTCCGTATTGGGTCTGGGCCTTTCGCTCATGAAGTTTTTCCCCAACAAGGACATTGCGCTGCTGCTGGCAGACGATGACCCGGTTCCGCGTATCTACCGCTTTATGGAAGGCTCCGATCGCCTGGTGCCGGCATCTGCGTACGCCGGCAATCCTGACCTGTTCATCTCGGTGGACGTACCGGTCGTCGAGCGCCTCAATAATTCTGCCGAGGTGCTTCGTCGCTCCAAGCATGTGGTGTGCTTCGATCATCATCCGGCGCGCGAGGAGTTTGCCGAGCTCAGTCTGAGGCGCGTCGATGCCGCGGCCTGCGCCATGATCATCGACCGTTTCTTGGACAATTGCGGCATTGTCGCACGTGACGGCGTCGCGACCTGCTTGCTGTGCGGCTTGGTGACCGACACCGGTCGTTTCCAGTACCAGAACGCCGATGCTGCCGCGTTCCATGCTGCTTCGCGCCTGGTGGCGCATGGCGCCAATCCGGCTCGTGTCGCACTCGAGGTCTATCAGAGCATGCGCGTCGAGTTTTTGCACCTCAAGTCCATTGTCATGGGCCGTATCAAGACGGTCGCGCACGGGCGCGTGGCGTATAGCTATGCCTTCCAGAGCGACCTTGAGGCCTGCGGCGTCACCTCGGATGAATGTGACGGTCTGGTCGATGTGGTGCGTTCGGTGATGGGCGTCGAGGTCTGCCTGTTCTTAAAGGGCATCGACGGCGATACCAAGGTGCGCGGCAACCTGCGCTCCAAGGGTGACCTCGATGTGTCCGAGATCGCTGCCAACTTTGGCGGTGGCGGGCATCATGCCGCCGCCGGCTTTTCCAACAACGGAACAATTCGCGAGACGCTCGCCGTGGCACTTCCCATGCTGGCCGAGCTGGTGGGGGAGGATCCCGCTTCGGTGACCGTCGAGCTTTAACTTTTTGGATGGTACATGGCTCGTCGTACGCCTTCTCAACTGAATATGCTGCTCGCCGTCGATAAGCCGGTGGGCTGCACGTCCCACGATGTGGTCTCGCAATGCCGACGCGCCCTCCATGAGCGGCGCGTCGGCCATGCCGGCACGCTCGACCCCATGGCATCCGGCGTCATGGTGGTGGGCGTGGGCCAGGCTACTCGTCTGCTGGGCATGCTAACCCTCGATACCAAAAGCTATGTCGCCGACATCTCGTTTGGCGCCGAGACCAATACCGATGATGCGGAGGGCGAGGCGGTCCGCACGGTGGCTGTTGCCAACGAGCTCCGCGATCCTGCCTATGCTCGTGAGCGCTTGGCCGCCATGCTGGGCCCGCAGATGCAGGTGCCGCCGGCGTTTTCTGCTATCTCGGTCAATGGCGTTCGCGCCTACAAGTCTGCTCGCGAGGGCAATGCGGTGGACCTACCTCCGCGCCCCGTCGAGGTCTATGCCGCCGACCTGATCGCCGTGGGCGGCGAAGGCGATACGTGTGTGTGGACCGTGGCGTTCTCGGTGAGCAAGGGCACCTATATCCGTGCGCTCGCTCGCGACCTGGGCCACGCTTGCGATAGCGCCGCGCATATTTCCGCGCTGCGCCGCACGGCTTCCGGTGTTGTTTCCATTGGCGCTTGTCATGCGGTCGAGGAGCTTTCTCCCGAGTCCGCGGCTGGCTTTGCCCTGGATCCCATTGCGGCCCTGGGCGCCACACGTGTTGACTTGCCGGGCAATCTTGCCGACGACCTGCTCTGCGGCCGACGCATTCCCGTTGAGCGTGCGCTTGCCGATTTCGATTCCTCGAAGGCGCCGTTTGCGTTGGTGCTCGATGGGGGACTCAAGGCGCTCGCCCGCATTGAGGGCGGCCGCTTTGTCATGGAGCACGTGTTTCCGCAGGCAATCGGCGGTGTTCGATGATGTTGTCCGCTCGCGAGCTCGCGCGTGTCTTTTTCGCGGGCGAGTCGGACGAGGCTCGCATCGTTGCTGCCGATACGTTTGATGAGTGTGAGCACTTGGGTGCCGCTTCAATCGCCATTGGCGTGTTCGACGGCGTTCACCGTGGACACCAGGAACTCATCGAAGCGCTTGTCCGTGATGCCCGTGCCCATGGCTGTAAGGCGGTCGTGGTTACCTTCGATCCCGACCCGGACGTTGTGGTGAGCCCTTCGCCCGCTCAAAAATTGATGACGACGGCCGACCGTCTGCATGCCTTGGCTCAAACCGGGGTCGATGCGGTGGTGGCCGTTCCCTTTACGCCTGAGGTTGCGGCACTCGACCATGTCGGTTTTCTCGCACTGCTGTCACGCGTAGTCGACATTCGCTCGATTCGCGTTGGCAGTGACTTTAGGCTGGGTCGTGGCGGTGCTTCTGGTGTTGCCGAGATGCGCTCCTGGGGTTCCGAGCACGGCGTTGACGTGTATGGTCACGACCTGCTTTGCGAGGGCGGTGAGGCCATTTGCGCCACCCGCATTCGTCATGAGCTGGGACAGGGCCATGTGGAGCTTGCTGCTGAGTTACTCGGCCGTCCGTATATGGTGCGTGGCGGTGTTATTCGCGGCCGTCACGAGGGTTCTGGCATGGGCTTTCCCACGGCAAACTTGCAGGTTCCCGACGGTATTCAGGTGCCAGCCGATGGCGTGTATGAGGGTCTGGTGCTGGTCGATGACACCGCGTGGCCCGCTGCCGTGAACGTCGGCCTGCCGCCAACGTATGCCGACGATGCGGCATCTGCGCATCTCGAGGCTAACTTAATTGGATATACGGGAGACCTGTACGGCGCTTCTGTTTCGCTGGCGTTTACGCGCTGGCTGCGTCCCTCGCGCGTGTTCGATTCGCTGGATGAGTTGATCGCGACCGTCGAGGGTAATATCGAGGACATTCGTCACAACTTGGGTGAGCAGGGGGTGAGCATTCGTGATTAGCGATGAGGAAAAAGATCAGGTACGCGCTGCGTCCGACCTGGTTGCCATCGTGCAGGAAACGGTCGAGCTCAAGCCCCGCGGCCATGAGTTTTGGGGATGCTGCCCCTTCCATGGCGAAAAGACGCCGTCCTTCCACATTATCCCCGCCACGCAGGTGTGGCATTGCTTTGGCTGCGGCGAGGGTGGCGACGTTTTCACGTATATCATGAAGCGCGAGAACCTGAGCTTTCCCGAGTCAATCCGTTACTTGGCCGATCGCGCGGGTATTGAGCTGCATGACACCGGAGATCGCCGCGAGCGCGGCACCAAGCGTGCCCGCATCTACGATCTGTGCGCCGAGACCGCCCAGTTCTACCACACCATGCTCATGCGCGGTAAGGACGGCCGTCCGCGCGAGTACTTTGCCAGCCGCGGCATGGGCGGCGACGTCTGCCGCCGCTACTGCCTGGGCTTTGCACCGGGCCGTAACGCGCTGGTGTCGCACCTGTCCCAGGCGGGTTTTACCCCGCAGGAGATGATCGACGCCAACGTTGCCGTGAGTCGCGGGCGCGGGCAGCTTGCCGACCGCTTTTACGACCGCGTGATGTTCCCCATCTTTGACGAGCAGGGTCACAACATTGCCTTTGGCGGTCGCATTATGGGCGACGGCCAGCCTAAGTATCTCAACACCGCCGAGACGAGCGTGTTTCATAAAAAGCGAAACCTTTACGGCTTTAATTGGGCCAAGGAGTTTATCGTCGCGCAGGATACCGCCATCGTGGTAGAGGGCTATACCGATTGCATCGCCTGCTGGGAGGCGGGGATTAAAAACGTTGTCGCCACGCTGGGCACCGCCCTCACGGAGCATCACGTCAAGACGCTCACTCGCTTTGCCAAGCGCATCGTGTATATGTTCGATGGCGATGCCGCGGGCCAGAAGGCCGCCCGCCGCGCGATTCAGTTTATCGAGCAGGATTCGATGGACCTGCGCTGCGTGGTACTGCCCGACGGCAACGACCCTATGGAGTTTATTACGGCGCACGGCGGCCAGGAGCTGCAGGCGCGCATCGACGCGGCCGAGCCGCTCATGGACTTTGTCTACCGTTCGCTGCAGGAGTCGAGCGACATCACCACGCCGGGCGGTCGCGCTAAGGCGCTGGAAGATGCGCTGACGCTTATCTATCCGTTGCGCAACAGCTATATGATCGACACGTACTTTATCCAGATTGCCGATCTGCTGGGTTTGGATCTGGAGACGGTGCGCGCGAGCTCGGGCCGTGTGTTTCGCGATGTCGCCAAGCGCGAGGATGCGGAACGACGTCGTGAGCAGAACTATGAGCGCCAGCGGGCACAGGCTGAGCGGTCCGGTAGCGCGGGCGGTCGGGCGTCGGGTTCTCGCGATGCCGGTCGCGGTGCTTGGGCATCGGGCGCGACGCCGCCGGTGTCCGCGCCGGCCGAAGAAGAGCCGTACGACTACGTCCCGCTCGATGCCTACGGTGCCGCGCCCGTGGAGGTCGTCGACGATCTTCCGCCGATCGATGTGCCTGATGGTATGGGCACTGCGCCTGTGACTGACGGTTCGGGCGCACCGGCTGCGGCTGCGCCGATGGTTCTTACCGATCTTGAGCGCAAGTCCTTGGCAGGGGAGCGCGAGCTGCTGACCATGCTCACAAGCTACCCCGACCTGTTCCGCACGTATGCCGACCGCATCTGCTCCATCGAGTGGGTTGACCCACGTCACGAGTCCATCGCATGGGCTGTTCTGGCAACGCCGCCGGGAACCGATCCTGCAGCCTGCATGGATGCGGCGCGCTCGGTGTGTCCCGATGCGGCAACGCTTGTGAGTGCCGGGCGCATCTCGGCGACGAGCAAGCACCCCACCGAGACGAACATCGTGTTCATGCTCGATACGCTCGAGCTCTACACCATCAAGCGCCGCATGCGTGCTGCACAGGCCAGGCTGCGCCAGGACCGTTCACTCGATGATGAGGCCCGTCGCGCGCTGACCGTCCAGGCCGCGCAAGATTCGCAGCGTCAACGCGAACTGCAAAAGTCGATCGGCGGCGTGGCGGACCCGTTCCGTTTGATCGGCCTGGAGGCCGCAGGCACCGAACAAGCCTAGATGTTGTGGTCAACCAGCGTATTCTCGCCTATATCCAGTCCTCTTTTTGGGTATAAACGTCAATGTGTGTGCTAAAGTATTGAGTCCTGTGGACTATGAAGGGAGAATCTGTGCCAAAAAAGACTGAGAGCACGGGTACTGGGCTGGAATCCTACGTTGCAAAGCTCATGGGCAACGGCTCAAACAGGACTTCGGTAACCGAGGACGAGATTCAGGTCGCCCTGAAGGATATCGATGTTTCTGACGAGCAGCTCACCGCGGTGTATTCCGCGCTGCGCAACAGCGGCATCCAGATTATCTCCGCGAGCGGTAACGACGACGCCCCCATGGGCGTCGACGATGACGATACCGATTCTGATACCGACGATTTCGATGACGACGATGAGCACGATTCCGGCTCGCTCGACGATCACGAGCTCAAGATGGCCCGTCAGGCCGACGCCGAGATGGGTTCTTCCAAGAGCAAGAAGAAGCGCACCGTGCGCACGTCCCGTTCACGCTCCCGCGTGCGTGGCATCGATGCCTCCACGGTGATGCTGACCGGCGATCCGGTTCGTATGTACCTCAAGGAGATCGGCAAGGTCGACCTGCTGACCGCCTCCGAAGAGGTTGATCTGGCCATGAAGATCGAGGCCGGTCTCGAGGCCACCGAGAAGCTCGAGGCTGCCGAGGCAGGCGAGCTCGAGCTCACGCGTGCCGAGATACGTCGTCTTACGCGCATTGAGAACGTGGGCCTCGAAGCCAAGCAGGCACTCATCAGCGCAAACCTGCGTCTGGTCGTCTCCATCGCCAAGCGCTATGTCGGTCGCGGCATGCTGTTCCTTGACCTGATCCAGGAGGGCAACCTCGGTCTGATTCGCGCCGTCGAGAAGTTCGACTACCAGAAGGGCTTTAAGTTCTCCACGTACGCCACGTGGTGGATCCGTCAGGCCATCACGCGCGCTATCGCCGACCAGGCCCGTACCATCCGTATTCCCGTGCACATGGTCGAGACCATCAACAAACTCGTCCGCGTGCAGCGCCAGCTTCTTCAGGACCTGGGCCGCGACCCGACCCCCGAGGAGATCGGTGCCGAGATGGACATGAGTGCCGACCGCGTCCGCGAGATCCAGAAGATCTCGCAGGAGCCCGTGTCGCTCGAGACCCCCATCGGCGAGGAAGAGGATTCCCAGCTGGGCGACTTCATCGAGGACTCCCAGGCCATCGTTCCGCCCGATGCCGCCAGCTTCTCCATGCTGCAGGAGCAGCTCACCCAGGTGCTCGATTCGCTTGCCGATCGTGAGCGCAAGGTTATTGAGCTGCGCTTTGGCCTTGTCGACGGACATCCCCGTACGCTCGAGGAAGTCGGCCGCGAGTTTGGCGTCACGCGCGAGCGCATCCGCCAGATCGAGTCCAAGACTCTGGCCAAGCTTCGCCACCCCAGTCGCTCCAGCAAGCTGAAGGACTATATCGAGAGCTAGTCAAGCAAGAAGCGCCCTCAAGCACATCCGCTTGGGGGCGCTTTCATGTAGTCGTTGGGGACATTCTTGAATGACTGGTCGTTTAAGAACGTCCCCAATGACTAGGTCGGAAAATTTCTTAAAAAAGTTCTTGCCCTGAGCTGATTCGTCCGTATAATAAATTTCGTTGCTTGAGAGCACGCACCTATTCCTCGGTAGCTCAATGGTAGAGCACGCGGCTGTTAACCGCGCTGTTGTAGGTTCGAGTCCTACCCGGGGAGCCAGAATTTATCAGCCCTTTCCGTTGGGCTTTAAATTCCTCGGTAGCTCAATGGTAGAGCACGCGGCTGTTAACCGCGCTGTTGTAGGTTCGAGTCCTACCCGGGGAGCCAGGTTGTAAAACCCGTCGCTTTAAGCGGCGGGTTTTTTCATGTCGCGGTCGCCGTTCGCGAACGTTACCATATCAACATTTCGTGTCGAGGATGTAATCCCGCGACCCACCACCTCAACACGGCGCGCTCGTTGTAGAATATTGCAATGATTGCTCCCACGACATGGTGCCGCGAGCACCAGATAAGGAGATTCTTGTGTCTGAGACCATTAACGGCAGCCTGAGCGTCTCGAACGACGTTATTGCCGATATTGCCGGTTATGCCGCGATGACGTGCTATGGCGTCGTCGGTATGGCTGAGCAGCTCCAGGGCGCCGAGAGCGTGCGCCTGCTTGCCGGTCAGCGCCTCCGCAAGGGCGTGCTTGTCTCCGCCGACGAGAACGGCCTTACGGTCGATCTTCACGTCGTGCTCGAGAACGGCGTCAACATGAAGTCCGTCTGCCACAATCTTTCGAGTTCCGTTGCCTTCACTCTGCAGGAGGTCGCCCAGATCGATCCCGCTAGCCTTAAGATCGGCATCCACATCGACGCGCTCAAGAGCCGTCTGAACTAGCATCCGAAAACGGAGATTCAAATACCCATGATTGCAAAGACCATTCGCACCTGTTTTCCGATCGCTGCGGCTGCCGTTTCCGACAAGGCCGAGGAGATCAACAAGCTCAACGTCTTCCCCGTACCCGATGGCGATACCGGCACCAACATGTCGCTCACGCTCGCCTCGGTGACCAAGGAGCTTTCCGCCCTTCCTGCCGATGCCGATATGGAGGCCATCGCCGGCGCCATCACCCACGGCTCCCTGATGGGCGCCCGCGGCAACTCCGGCGTCATCACCTCGCAGATTCTGCGCGGCGTGGCCGAGGGTCTCGTTTCTGCCGATGAGCCTATCACGTCCGCCAACATCGCCTTCGCCTTCCGTCGCGCCGTCAAGGTCGCCTTCCAGGCCGTCCGCAAGCCCATCGAGGGCACGATCCTCACGGTGCTGCGCGATGTCTCGACCAAGGCCGACGAGTGCGAAAAGAAGAAGTTCTCGGCCGAGGACGCGCTCGACGCCATCGTCGTCGAGGCCTACCAGTCCGTCGCCCGCACGCCCGACCTGCTGCCCGTTCTGAAGGAGAACGGCGTGGTCGACTCCGGCGCCTTTGGCTTTGCCATCTTCCTGGAGAACTTTGTTGCCGCCGCGCTTGGCCGCAGCACCGTTGTCGAGGATTTCTCCGCCACGTTTGATTCTGCCGGCTCTGCCCGCGACGCGGCTCTTGGTCGCGTTGAGATCGAGGCCAACGACGACTGGGAGGGCTCGGAGTTCCGCTACTGCAACGAGTTTCTCTTTAAGGCCGACGCCCCGTTTGACGAGGACGAGTGCCTTAAGTTCCTGGGCTCCATGGGCGACTGCGAGCTGCTCGTGGGTGCCTACCCCGACTACAAGATCCACGTGCACTCCAACACCCCCAACCTGGTGCTCGAGCACATGCTGCAGCTCGGTCAGATCTACGAGGTCTTTATCCACAACATGGAGATGGAGGCCCACGACCGTACCGCCAAGATTCATGAGGACCAGGAGAAGGCCGCCGAGCCCGCCAAGGCGTTGGGCTTTGTCGCCGTTGCCGCCGGTTCGGGCGAGGCCGACATCCTCAAGTCCCTCGGCGTTGACGTGATCGTCTCGGGTGGCCAGACCATGAACCCCTCGACCGCCGACCTGCTGGGCGCGGTGGACCAGGTCAACGCGACCTCGGTCATTATCCTGCCCAATAACGGCAACATCCGCATGGCTGCCGAGGCCGCCGCCTCTGCCTGCACCGACAAGAAGGTCGCCGTCGTTCCCACCAAGACTGTCCCGCAGGCGTTCTCCGCGCTGTTCGCGGTCCTGCCCGATTCCGAGCTCGAGGACGCCGTCGCCGCCATGGTCGACGCCATCAGCGAGGTCCGCGATGGCGAGGTCACCCGTGCCGTGCGCGATTCCAGCGCCTCTGATGGCTCTCCGATTCACTCCGGTGATGTCATGGGTATCATTGCCGGCTCCATCGACGTGGTCGGCTCTGATGTGAAGCAGGTCACGCTCGACTGCATTAACCGCATGCAGGAGGAAGAGGAGGGCGACGCGCTGACGATTCTGGCCGGCGAGGAGCTGTCCGACGAGGCCTTCCAGGAGATCGTCGACGCCATCGAGGAGGCTCAGCCCGACCTGGAGATCGATGCCCATCGTGGCGAGCAGCCGCTCTATCCCGTGATCTTCTCGATCGAGTAGGCATCTGCCCATGTCCGAGCTGTGCTCCGTGCCGCGCGTCTCGGAGCGCTTTGCCCAGAGCAATGCGCTCGACGAGGATATCGCGCGACTCAAATATGTTTCGGGTAAACGTGAGGAGGCCCTTCGCCGTCTGGGAATTCGGACGGTGGGGGACCTCCTTCTCCATATCCCTCACCGATATCTCGACTTCACGCGCTCCTGGTCCATCGAGATGGCGCCCATCGGGACCGTGTGCACGATTGTCGCCACGGTCGATCGTGTCGTCCAAAAGCAGCCCCGCCCGCGTATGCAGGTGACCGAGGTCTCGCTGGTGGACGAGACGGGCGTGCTGCAAGTCGCCTTTTTCCGTCAGCCCTGGATTGCCCAGCAGTTTAAGCAGGGCGACCGCCTGGCCGTGATGGGTAAGGTCGAGTTTGCCTACGGCTTTAAGCAGATGGCCTCGCCGCATTTCGAAAAGCTCGAGGACGGGCGTGCCGCGGGCACCATCCTGCCGGTCCATTACGTGAGCGATGGCGTGAGCCAGGCGTGGATGCGCCGCATCGTTAGCGGCGCGCTCGAGGTCGTCGGCAATCCGTTCGATCCGATTCCCGCGCCGCTGCGCGCAAAGCGGAAGCTCATGAGCAATGCCCGCGCGTTGCGTTCGATCCATTTTCCATCGAGTATGGCCGAGCGCGATATCGCGCGCGCACGGCTTGCCTACGAGGAGTGCCTCTACCTGCAGCTGGCGTTGCGTCTGCGCAACGACGGCGGCCTGGTCGATGTGGTGCCCTATGCCCACACCGCGGGCGAGCACCTGGCCGCGCTCAAGCAAGCCCTACCGTTTTCGCTGAGCGACGAGCAGGAGGCCGCGTTCCAGGATATCCTGCGCGATATGTGCGATGACGGGCGCGTGATGAACCGCCTGCTGTTGGGTGATGTCGGTACCGGTAAGACCGCCGTTGCCGCCTGCGCACTGGCTGTGGCTGCCGATAGCGGCACGCAGGCCTGCGTTATGGCGCCCACGGGCGTGCTGGCGCGCCAATATGCCGATAAGACCGGCCCTCTGCTCTCGCAGGCCGGCATGTCCTGGGCGCTTCTGACGGGTGCCACGCCGGCTGCAGAGCGCGAGCGCATCCATGCACAGCTGGAATCGGGCGAGCTTAACGTGCTCTTTGGCACCCACGCGGTGCTTTCGGATAACGTTGCGTTCAAGCATCTATCGCTCGTGGTCATCGATGAGCAGCACCGCTTTGGTGTGGGCCAGCGCAACGCCCTGCGCGCGAAGGGCCCCGGTGCCGATCTGCTCGTTATGACGGCAACGCCCATCCCGCGTACGCTGGCGCTTTCGGTCTACGGGGATCTGGATACGAGCATCATCCGCCACCGGCCTGTTCCGGGTGCCGGTGTGACCACACACGTGCTCACCGAGTCGAGCCGCGACCTCGCCTATGGCGCCATTCGCGAGGCGCATGAAAAGGGTCAGCAGGCCTACGTGATTTGTCCGCTCGTGGAGCCGAGCGATTCGGCCGATGAGCTGGAAGACGTGCCCGGTATTGCCCGCGACGACGAGGGCCGCGTGACGGTCCCCGTGCCGCTTCACGATACGGCAACCGAGCTCGACCGACTGCGTCTTGCGTTGCCGGGGCTTACCGTCGAGCGCCTTCACGGCCGTATGCCGGCGGGGGAGAAGGATCGGGTCATCGATGCCTTCAAGCGTGGCGAGATTGACGTGCTCGTCTCGACTACGGTGGTCGAGGTGGGCGTCGACGTGCCCAATGCCACCGTCATGGTTATCGAGAACGGCGAGCGCTTTGGTTTGGCTGCCTTGCACCAGCTGCGCGGTCGCGTGGGCCGTGGCAGCGTGTCGGGCACGTGCCTGGTCATGACGCACTCCAAGGGCAACGGCGGCGCGTCGGCGGCACAAGACCGCCTGCAGTCGCTCGAAAAGACCTCGGACGGTTTTACGCTCGCCCAGATGGACCTGCGTCTGCGTCACGAGGGCGAAATCCTGGGGTACCGCCAGCACGGCGGCGTGACCTTGCGCTTTGTCGATCTGGATGCCGACGAGGAGCTGATCGAGTGGGCCCATTTGGACGCGGTCGAGCTCTTGCGGTATGCTTGCACCCTTGACTCCGTGGCGACGCGCCCCCTGCGCGATGCGGTCGCCATGCGATATCGACACATATTTAAGGAGGTCAGCGGAGGATGAGAATCATCGGCGGCGAATGGCGCGGTCGTAAGATCGAGGAGCCCCGTGGTCGCGATGTCACCCGCCCCACGACTGATCGCGTACGTGAGGCGTGCGCATCTATGGTCATGTCGGCATTCGACTTCGATCTGGACGAGGTTCGTGTGCTGGACGCCTTTGGCGGCTCCGGCGCCTTAGGGTTAGAGATGCTCTCTCGTGGGGCCCGCTCGCTCACGACGTTTGAGATCGATCGCAACGCCGCGCGGCTCATTACCAAGAATATCGAGTCGCTCTGCCGTGACCGTTCACGTTGGCGTGTGGTCACGGGCGACATGCTGGTGAGTGCCTCGCGCGGTCGTGTGCCGGGCGGCCCCTTTGATCTGGTCCTGCTCGACCCGCCCTATGCTTTTGGTGCCGAGCCGGTCGAGGAACTGCTGCAGAACCTGGCTCAGCAGGGTCTGTTTGCACCTGGCGCTTTTGCCCTGTTTGAGCATGCCGCCGCCGATGCGGGCGCGCATCCGGTAGGCTTTGAGACTGTACGTGAGAAGCGCTACGGCATTACCTCGGTCGACCTGCTTCGTTGGGTCGGCGATGACGATGGTGAGGGCGATAGCGCCGGCACCGATACCGACAACAACGATGCCGCGACGTTTCAGGAGGACGCCCATGAATGACACCATCAACCGCGTGATCGTCCCGGGCACCTTCGATCCCATCACGTTTGGGCATATCGATGTGATCCGCCGTGCCCGCCGCATCTTTCCCAGCGTGATCGTCGCTGTTGCCGAGTCGCAAGGTAAAAACGGCGTGGGCACCACGTTTATGCTCGATGAGCGCGTGGCGCTGGCCCGCGAGGCGCTCGGTAATATCGACGGCGTCGAAGTCCTGCCCTTTACCGGCCTCTTGGTCGACTTCGCTCGTGAGCAGGGGGCGGGAGCCGTGGTCAAGGGCCTGCGCGCCATGACCGACTTTGAGTATGAGCTGCAGCAGGCCGACCTCAATTATCGCTTGGATAGCGAGCTGGAGTCCATCTTTGTCATGAGTGCTCCGCAGTACGGTTACATCTCGAGCTCGGTCGTTCGCCAGATCGCCTCGCTCGGCAGCGATGTATCGACGTTTGTCCCGTCCAACGTGGTCGAAGCGCTTAAACATCGCTTTTCGTGACGTTTCTTATTGCCTGGTGGCATGTGGTAAACTAGCACGATGATATGTTACCTATGAAAGGAGACCGGATGCCGGGCGAGAATTTTCCTGGCGATAGGATCGTCAGCTTGGTCGATGAGCTCGAAGGGCTGATCGAGGAAGCCAAGCCGCCTTTCGGCAAGAACGCTCAGTTCAAGGTCATCGACGCCGACGTGTTCTTCAACATCCTCGACGAGATCCGCATGAGCTATCCTGAGGAGTGGCAGAAGTCCCGCCGTATCCTTAAGGAGCGCGAGGAGCTTATGGCTTCCGCCGCCGCCCAGGCCGATTCCATCATCGCCGACGCTCAGCAGCAGGCCCTCACCATTGCCGGTGAGCAGGAGATCGTCCGCCTTGCGCAGCAGCAGGCCGACGACATCCGCGATCGTGCCCAGCAGTACGAGCGCGAGACGCGTTATGCTGCCGAGGACTACGCAGAGCAGGTCTTTACGCACCTGGAGGAGAACCTCAAGAGCCTGACCGGCACCGTTACCCGTTGCCGTCAGCAGCTCAACGAGGGTGCCGCCCAACAGAATGGTCAGTGGTAATGGCTGAGTTCCCGAGCGTTACCGTCGATCTTTCCGAGCAGCTCGAGTTTCCTGGAGATTCGTATCCGCTGACCGGTAAGGTCGATGTCGCCACCTACACGGTGGGCGAGAAGGAGTACCAGCTTCAGGACGGCATCGACTACGACGTTGTCTTTACCAATGCCGGTACCGGTGTCTTGCTCACGGGCATGGTCCGTGCGCACGCCACCGGCGAGTGCGACCGTTGCCTGGAGCCCGCCTCGTTTGATATCGCCGGCGAGATCGAGGAGTTCTACCTCTTTGAGGAGCCCGAGGATCCCGAGGCCTACGAGGATGGCTACGAGCTCCTGGGTGAGGACCGCATCGTCGATCTGGGCGAGCCCATCAATGACGCGGTCGTTATGGACACGCCGTTTGTGGTGCTTTGCAAGCCCGATTGTCGCGGTTTGTGCCCCACTTGCGGTTGCAACCTCAACGTCGAGCAATGCGATTGCGCCGCCCAGGCAGAGGCAGAATGGGCCGCTGCCACGGAAAATCCATTTGCAGCATTGAAGAATCTCAAGCTCGATGAGTAAAACTGTGGTAGTATCGCTACTTGCGCGTAATCGCCACACTGGATAGTTCATAAGGAAGGTCACTATGCCCGTACCTAAACAAAAGCAGGGTCGTATCCGCACTCACACCCGCCGTTCCGCCAACATGAAGATCTCGGCTGCGGCTCAGTCCACGTGCCCCCGTTGCGGCGCTGTCAAGCTTCCGCACCACGTGTGCCCCAGCTGCGGTTTCTACAAGGACCGCGAGGTTATCGTTACCGAGTAACGGTATACTCTGGATGCGATGCCGTTCCAAATGGAACCACAATGGCCGGCTCAATGAGTCGGCCATTTTTGTATAAGGAGCTTGTATATGAGTAACGTTCGCGTTTGTGTAGACGTTGTGGGCGGAGACGAGAAACCTCAGGTTGTTCTTGATGGTATCGAGGCTGCGCTTGCCGCCGATTCCGATATCGAGGTCTTGGCAGCTGGCCCCGCCGAAATCGTCAATCCCTTTGCAGCTTCCCATGCGCGCGTCGAGGCCCTTGAGGCACCTGACGTTATCGCCATGGATGACAATCCCATTCGCGCCGTGATGACCAAGCGTAAGTCGTCGATCGTGCTTTCTTGCCGCGCCATTAAGAAGGGCAACGCGGATGCGTTCTTCTCCGCCGGCTCGACCGGTGCCATGACCGCCGCTGCCACCGCCTACGTGACGCCGTTTAGGTATCAGGCCGAAGGCAAGAAGCAGCCGGTGCGTCCGTGCCTCACCAATGCGTTGCCCAATCGCGCCGGCGGTCTGACGGTGCTGTGCGACATGGGTGCCAACCCCGATGTGGAGGTCGATGACATGGTGCGTTTTGCTCAGATGGGTAGCGCCTATGCCCGCGTCGTCCTGGGCATCGAGCATCCCCGCGTGGGCCTGCTTGCCAACGGCACCGAGGACGAGAAGGGCTCCAACTTTACCAAGGCCTGCTTCCCGGCCATGAAAGCCGCCGTTCCCGGCTTTGTTGGTAACTGCGAGGGCACCGATCTTACGTCGGGCAATTTTGACGTCGTGGTCGCCGACGGCATGTCGGGCAACATCGCGCTCAAGGCCACCGAGGGCGCTGCCAAGTTTTTGCTGCAGGAACTCAAGGGTGCCTTTATGGCCTCGCTCGGCACCAAGATCGCCGCGCTGCTCATTAAAAAGCAGATGCGCGAGATTAAAGCCAAGCTTTCGGGCGACGCCAAGGGCGGCGCGATTCTTTTGGGCCTGCGCGGCGTGGTCCTGATCGGCCATGGTGCCACCTCGGTCGAGGCTGTTAAAAACGGTACGCTTGCGGCGGCCGAAGCCGTGCGCGCCGGGCTGGTCGAGAATGTCGCCAACTCCATGGACGGTATCGTTTTATAAGAGCGAGTTAGAGTGCTGTTATGTGCTTCGCGGCGCACGTCGTGGGGTAGAATCAGAACCGTGTCTTGGTACCGCCCGGGCGGTACCATTCTTTTGGTATTCATGCACTATGAGAGGAAGCGCTATGGACCGCTCCGAAATCTTCGACAAGATCGCCGAGGTCGCTGCTGACGTTCTGGGCGTCGATGTTGCCGAAATTAGCGATGAGACCACCTTTGACGACCTCGATGCCAACTCGCTCGAGCGCCTGCAGCTGGTTACGGCTATCGAGGACGAGTTCAACCTCGAGATCGATGACGAGACCCTTCTCTCGCTCAACTCTGTCGCCGACGCCGTCGACGCTATCGAAGCTGCCAAGGAGGCCTAAGTCTTGGCTTTATCCGACCGACTTACGCGCGCCCAGGAAATCTTGGGCCACGAGTTCAACAATAAGGTGCTGCTGCGCGCGGCGCTTACGCATCCCTCGGCAGTCGAGGGCCAGCCGGTTTCTGCCAGCTATGAGCGCCTTGAGTTCTTGGGCGATTCCATTTTGGGCGCTGTGGTCGCACGCTCCCTGTTTGAGTCCTATCCGGAGTTTGACGAGGGCAAGCTCACACGCCTGAAGGTGTCGCTTGTCTCGGGCGCTACGCTGTCCGAGGTTTCTCACGAGCTGGGCATCGACGACATCATCATCTTTGGTGCCTCCGAGACCGGTACCGGTGCGCGCGGCCTGCATTCGGCCCTCGAGAACGTCTACGAGTCGCTCGTGGGCGCACTGTACCTGGATGCCGGCTGGGATGCCGCAGCGGAGTTTATCCATCGTACGCTTAAGCCGCATTTGGCTTCCGAGCGCGCCGAGCATCCCGCGAACCCCAAGTCGTTTTTGCAGGAGTGCGTGCAAGCCGACGGTCACGAGCCCCCGGCGTATAAGCTCGTTGGCTCCGAGGGCCCGGCGCATGCGCCCACCTTTACCGCCGTGGTGTTGATCGATGGTATTCGTCAGGGTCGCGGCTCCGGCTCCTCAAAGAAGGAAGCCGAGGGAGCCGCCGCGCTCGAAGCGCTCGACCGCATGGGTTACACCACCAACGGCGTGATTCTGAATAAGAAGCACGTGTAAGCGAGGAACCGTGTATCTCAAGTCCCTCACGCTCAAAGGGTTCAAGTCGTTTGCCGACCGCGCCCATATGACGTTTGAGCCGGGCCTGACCGTCATCATCGGTCCCAACGGCTCGGGAAAATCGAACATCTCCGACTCCATCCTGTGGGTCCTGGGCGAGCAGAGCGCCAAGCAGTTGCGCGGCCAGGCCATGGAGGATGTCATCTTCTCGGGCTCGTCGGCGCGCAAGCCGGTGGGTGTGGCCGAGGTCACGTTGGTGCTCGATAACTCGGACCATATGCTGCCTGTCGACTTTGACGAAGTCGCCATCACCCGTCGCATGTATCGCTCGGGCGAGAGCGAGTACCTCATTAACTCGAGTCCGTGCCGCTTGATGGACATTCAGGACATCCTGCACGATTCGGGCCTGGGCAAGGATACGCATTCCATCATCAGTCAGGGCAAGCTCGACGCCATTTTGCAGAGCCGCCCCGAGGAGCGCCGCGCCCTCATCGAGGAAGCCGCCGGTATCTCCAAGCACAAGCGTCGCAAGGAGCGTGCGCTTAAAAAGATCAAGTCGATGGACGAGCACCTGACCCGTGCCCGCGACATCAATAAGGAAATCGCCCGCCAGCTGCGTCCGCTGGAGCGTCAGGTCGATCGCGCGCGCAAGTACAAGGAGCTGTCCTCGCGCGCAAACGAGCTTACGCAGATGCTGGCCGTTGACGAGCTGCGTTCCCTGCAGTCGCAGTGGAACGATCTGGAGAGCCGCTCCAAAGAGGGCGCGGCCGAGCTTGAGCTAGCGCAGTACCGCTTGGGCGAGAAAGAGCGTGAGCTCGAGAAGCTTCAGGTCATGCTCGAGGAAAAAGGCCTGTTTGTGGGCGATCTGGGCGAGCAACGCCGTCATATGCAAGACGTGGTCGGCCGCATTAACTCAGACATGCGCCTGCTCGAGGAAAAGGGTCACAACATGGTGTCGCGCCTGTCCGACATGCGCGGACAGATCTCGGGCTCCGAGCATCAGCGCCGTCGCGTGGTCGAGGAACTCGAGGATGCGCGCGCCCAGCTCGAGGAAGTGACCGGCGCGCATATGCAGGCCCAGGAGGACGTTAACGCCGCCGGACCTGCCGCCGCTGCTCTCCACGAGCGTCGCGTGGCGCTCGACAATCAGATTTCGCAGCTCACACGTGAGCAGCGCGATGTGCAGCGCGTTGCCGATAACGCCGCGCTCGAGCTTGGCAAGGTGAAGGACTCGCTGAGCAACGCCGAGGTCGAGGACAACATGTACGCCTCGCGCCTGGAGCAGATTGACGAGCAGCTCGAGGAGGTTACGGCCTCGCTCGAGAGCCGTCGCGACCGCGCTGAGGAGCTCGAAGGCGCACTCGATCAGGCTCGTCAAGCCCAGGTCGATGCTCGCGAGACCACCGAGGTCGCCCGCGCTGCCCTTAAGGACCTGCGTGCCCGCGAGAGCGAGGCGCGCAACAAGCTGTCCGAGGTGCGCTCGGAGCTTGCCAGCCAAAAGAAACTCGATGCCCGTATGGCCGACAGCTCGCCGCTCGTGAGCCGACTGGTGGGGGCGTTGGGCGATGACATAACGGGTCGCCTGGGTGATGTGCTCGAAGCCCCGCGCGAACTCGAAGGCCTGGTGGAGCAGCTGCTTGCCGGCGATATCGATGCCCTGTTGTTTGATGACGCTGATGCGCTCGAGCGCGCCGGGCGTGCCGCCCTGGACCAGAAGAAGGCCTCGGGCGAGGCACTGCTGGTGGCGCGCGGCGTGAGCGGCGGTGCAGCTGCCAAGGGCGCTGCCGGCTCTCGTCTGGTCGATCGTCTGTCTGTGCGCGCCGGTTATGGTCCGATTGTCGAGGCGCTGCTCGGCGGCTATTACGTGGTCGATGACTTGGCCACCGCGCTGACTGCGCCTGTCGTTGACGGTGTGACCTACGTGACTCCCGATGGCGCCCGCGTGTGCTGCGGCGGCTTGGTGCGCGTGGGGCTCGATGCCGGCGAGGCTTCGGGTGCCTTGGAGCGCAAGCGCCGCATCCGTGAGCTCGAGGGCCTGGAGCCCGATCTGGCTGCTATCTTTGAGCATGTTTCGGACCAAGTCGTCGAGGCCAACGCCGCCGTCGAGGAGGCCCGTGCTGCCGAGGGCGATGCCGCCGGCGAGATTGCCCGCCTTGAGGGTGAGCGTCGCTCGCTACTGTCCGAGATCGGCCGCCTTGAGCAAAGCGCCAACAACGCCGAGGTCGAGCGCGTGCGCATTTCCAAGCGCCGTGAGCAGGCCGCCGAGGCCGTCCGTGCCGCTCGTCCACGCGTGGATGAACTTACTCGCTCGCGTGACGAAGCTCGTGCGCAGGCGAGTGACTTGGGCTTGCAGATTGCCGAGGCCAACGATGAGCTCGACCGTGTGCGCCGCGATGACTCCGAGGCCGCCGGTAAGCTCGCCGATGCCAAGGTACGTCTGGCCCAGACGAGCGAGCGCCTGCGTTCGCTGAAGGGCCGCGTTCCCGATCTGGAGCATCGTCTGGAGGGTATCGACCGCCGTATCCGCGGAACGCGCCAGGCTTCGCGCTCGCTTGAGCTGCTGCGACTGCGCGTCGATCCCATGCACGAGCGCTACTCGGCCCTGCTGGAGCGCGCCTCGGACTGGGCCGCACGCCTTCGTGACCAAGCTTCGCTCGAGGAGGCGGACTCCGCCTCGCTCAAGAAGACCATCGAGGACGCCAAGGCCGAAGTCGCTCGCGCCAAAGATAAGGTTGATACCGACGCCGCGACGCAAAACGAGTTCAAGGTCGCACGCGGTAAGCTCGAGGTGCAGGTGGAGGCGGCCATCAAGGCCATTACCGCCGATGGCACGACGGTGCTCGAGGAAGCGCTCATGCTTCCGGTGCCCACGGACCGCGATGCCGCCGAGCGCGAACTCAACCAGCTTGTGCGCCAGATCAACAACCTTGGTCCCGTTAACCAAGTTGCCATGGAGGAGTACGAGCAGCTCAAGCGCCGCGCCGACTACATCGAGGAGCAGCTGGCCGATCTGGAGAGCGCGCGCAAGGCGCTCACCAAGATCACGGTGGCCATTGATCGCAAGATGCGGAAGGCCTTCCTGGTGACGTTTGAGAAGGTCGACGCGAACTTCCGCGAGATCTTCGCTATGCTCTTCCCGGGCGGCCAGGCTCATCTGGAGATGACCGATCCCGAGCATCCTGCCGAGACGGGTATCGAGGTCGTGGCGCAGCCGCGCGGCAAGCGCATCACCAAGATGATGCTCATGTCGGGCGGCGAGAAGAGTCTGACGGCGCTCGCCCTGCTTTTTGCCGTGTACCGCACACGTACGGTTCCGTTCTATGTGCTGGACGAGGTCGAGGCGGCGCTTGATGACGCTAACCTGTCCAAGCTCATCGGAGCCCTCGATGTGCTGCGTTCCGATACGCAGCTCTTGGTTATCTCGCATCAGCGCCGTACTATGGAGGATGCTGACGTCCTCTATGGCGTCTCGATGCAAGCCGACGGCGTCAGTCGCGTCGTCTCGCAAAAACTCGATCGCGAAACCGGAAAGGTCGTGAATGCATAATGGGATTCTTCGATGCTCTCTCGCGCGGACTTGAGCGCAGCCGCGAGGCCCTCAACGAGGTCTTCTACTTTGGCGGTGAGGTCGACGAGGATTTTTGGGAGGACCTGGAGGACACCCTCGTAATGGGTGACATGGGCGCCGAGGTCGCTATCAAGGTCTCCGATGACCTGCGCGATGCCGCGGCCAAGAAGAACCTCAAGACCGCTCCGCAGCTTCGCCGCGCCCTGGCCGAGCAGCTTGAGCAGCACTTTGTGCCCATCGAGCGAGATCCGTTCTCCGATACGCCGAGCTGCGTGCTGTTTGTGGGCATTAACGGTGCCGGCAAGACCACGACGGTCGGTAAGATCGCGAGCGCCATGGCCGCCCGCGGCAAGAACGTTGTGATCGGTTCGGCCGATACCTTCCGTGCTGCCGCTATCGAGCAGCTCGATGTGTGGGGCCAGCGCGCTGGCGTCCCCGTTATCAAGCGCGACCGCGGCTCCGACCCGGCAAGTGTTTGCTACGACGTGCTCGACGAGGCCGACAAGCGCGGCAGTGACCTGGTGCTCATCGATACCGCCGGCCGTCTGCACACGAGCCCTGAGCTCATGCGCGAGCTTGCCAAGGTGGTCAATGTGACCCGTAAGCGCGCCGCCAATATGGCCGCCGGTCCCATGCCGGTTTCGGTCGTGCTTGTGATCGACGCCGCGACGGGCCAAAACGGTCTGAACCAGGCGCTCGAGTTTAACGAGGCGCTGGGCCTGGACGGTATTATCATGACTAAGCTCGACGGCACGGCTAAGGGCGGCATCGCCATGGCCGTGGCCGAGAAGCTCAAGCTCCCGATCCTGCGCATCGGCGTGGGCGAGCAGGTCGATGACCTGCAGGAGTTCAATGCCAAAGATTTCTGCCGCGCCCTGGTGGGCGAGTCCAATTAAGGAGTGACTAGTGTTTGATTCCCTGAGCGATCGCCTCAACGACACATTTGACCGCCTGCGCGGCAAGGGCAAGCTGACCGAGGCCGATATTACTTCGGCCATGCGCGATATTCGCATGGCGCTGCTCGAGGCCGACGTTAACTTTAAGGTTGTCAAGGAGTTCGTCGCCAAGACTAAGGAGCGCTGCATGACCGCAGAGGTCATGGAGTCGCTCTCTCCGGCGCAAAACGTCGTCAAGATCGTGCTCGACGAGCTTACCGAGATGCTCGGCTCCACCGAGAGCAAGCTCGTCTTTAGCAACCGTATTCCCAATGTCATCATGCTCGTGGGCCTGCAGGGCTCCGGTAAGACCACGGCTGCCGTAAAGCTGGCCTACCTGCTCAAGAAGCAGGGTCGCTCGCCGTTGCTCGCCGCGTGCGACGTCTACCGTCCCGCTGCTGCCGACCAGCTGGCCACGCTCGGTGGCGAGATCGGCGTACCGGTCTTCCGCGGCGACGGTGCGCACCCGGTCGATATCGCCAAGGGCGCCATCCAGGAGGCCGTCGACCACCTGCGCGACGTGGTCATCGTCGATACCGCCGGACGTCTTCAGATCGATGAGCAGATGATGCAGGAGGCCGTGGACATCAAGAAGGCCGTTAAGCCCGATCAGGTGCTGATGGTCGTCGATGCCATGACCGGCCAGGATATCGTCAACGTCGTCTCGACCTTTGCCGAGCGCACCGACTTTGACGGAGTGATCATCTCCAAGCTCGACGGCGATGCCCGTGGCGGCGGCGCGCTTTCCGTGCGCCAGGTGACCGGCAAGCCCATCAAGTTCGTGAGCATGGGCGAGAAGCCCGATTCGCTGGAGCCGTTCTATCCCGATCGTATGGCCAAGCGCATTCTGGGTATGGGCGACGTTGTCGGCATTATTGAGAAGGCCCAGGAGGCGGCCGACGCCGAGCAGCTCGAGGCTGCCGAGCGCATGCTGCGCGAGGGCTTCACCATGAATGACATGCTCGACCAGATGAAGGCCGTCAAGAAGATGGGCGGCATGAAGGGCATCCTGGGCATGCTCCCCGGCGGCCAGCGTGCGCTCAACCAGATGGGCGGCAACCTGGACGAGGGCATCTTCGACAAGAACGAGGCCATCATCATGTCGATGACCAAGGAGGAGCGCCTTCGCCCCTCCATCATCAACGGTCAGCGCCGTGCCCGCATTGCCAAGGGCGCCGGCGTGACCCCCACCGAGGTCAATAGCCTTATGAAGCAGTGGGGCGAGATGAACAAGATGATGGGCCGCATGCGCACGATGGCCAATCAGGCGCAGGCCGGCGGCAAGAAGGGTAAGAAGGGCAAAAAGGGCAAAAAGATGCGCATGCCCAATATTCCCGGTCTGGATGCCATGGGGCTGGGCGGCATGGGCGGCCTGGGAACGGGCGGCCCCAAGTCCGATATGGACCTGCTGCGCCAGATGGAAGCGCAGATGCGCAACAAGAAGTAACGACTGGTTGAGTCGTGTATGGCGAAGGCCGCCTGGATGGTATTCCAGGCGGCCTTCGCCGTTTGTTCGCTGGTTGTCGCACGCGTGGAAGCGCGTTCTCGACGAGGTGCTTGCCGCTAGTGGCAGCCGCAGCCTTCGTGCCCGTCATGGTCGTGGTGACCGTGGCAGCCGCAGGACTCGCCATGCTCGTGGATGTGCTCGTGATCATGTCCATGGCAGTCGCAGGTGGCCTCGCCGTTCTGTGCGAGCGTGCCGGCAATGAGGGCCTCGACGCAGGCATCGCAGCTGCCCTGGGCGCCCGCATAGACCGTGATGCTGGCTTGGGCAAGCGCGTTGATAGCGCCGCCGCCGATACCGCCGCAAATGAGCGTGTCAACGCCACCGTTGGCAAGCAGGCCCGCCAAGGCGCCGTGGCCGGTGCCGCCGGTGCCTACGACCTGCTCGTTGAGCACCTTGCCATCCTGGATGTCGTAGATCTTGAACTGCTCGCTGCGGCCAAAGTGCATAAAGATGTTGCCGTTGTCGTACGTCGTTGCCACCCTCATGGTGCCGACCTCCTTTGCTGGCCATGCGGCCGTCGTCGAGGCGATGGGGGAGTACGCGATATTGCCGCCCTCGATGACGAGCGCTCGTCCGTTGACCAGCGCATCGGCCACCTTGCGATGCGCGCGGCTGCAAATGGCCGCCACCGTTGCACGGGCGATGCCCATCTGCTGGGCGACCGCCTCTTGGTTGAGACCTTCCAGGTCGCACAGGCGCAGCACCTCAAGCTCGTCGACGGTCATGTCGATGGCATCACCGCTGGCCAGGCCATCGGGGGTGAAGCCGCGGTATTCGGGGATGATCCCGACGCGGCGCAGTTTTTCGCGTCTTCCTGCCATGCACACTCCTTATCTGACATATGTCAACAATAGGATAACGCGTTAGTCGTTGGGCGCAAGGCATTTCTGGCATATGTCAGAAAAAGGCTAAGATACCTCGTTGCCGCTTGCGGAGCCGCGCTGCCGTGCATTGCGTGTGCCGGACTAAGTGTCCAATTCGACACTCGCGCGCCTGGGCTACAATAAATCTCGCTTATAGGCGACTGACAGGAGGGTCAATGAGCAAAGCTGATCAGCAGTTTGTAACCATGTGCCGCGATATCTTGGATCATGGCACCACCACCGAGGGCCAAAAGGTCCGTCCGGTGTGGGAGGACGGCACCCCTGCCTATACCATTAAAAACTTTGGTGTCACGGCGCGCTATGATCTGCGCGAGGAGTTCCCCGCGCTCACCCTGCGTCGTACGGCGCTTAAGTCTGCCATGGACGAGATTCTGTGGATCTATCAAAAGAAGTCCAATAACGTGCATGATCTCAACAGCCATATCTGGGATGAGTGGGCCGATGAGACCGGTTCCATCGGTAAAGCCTACGGCTATCAGATTGGTCAGAAGAGCCATTACGCCGAGGGCGACTTCGACCAGATGGACCGTGTGCTGTACGACCTTAAGCACACGCCGTATAGTCGCCGCATTATGACCAATACGTACGTGTTTAGCGATCTGTCCGAGATGCACCTTTATCCGTGCGCCTATAGCGTGACCTATAACGTGACGCAGCGTCCTCAGGACGACAAGCCGACGCTCAACATGATTCTCAACCAGCGCAGCCAGGACATTTTGGCCGCGAACAACTGGAACGTGTGCCAGTACGCCATTTTGCTGATGATGGTCGCGCAGTCGGTCGATATGATTCCCGGTGAGCTGCTGCACGTGATCGCCGACGCCCATATCTATAATCGTCATGTCGATATCGTCCGCGAGCTTATCGAGCGTCCGCAGTTTGCGGCACCCAAGGTAACGCTCAACCCCGATGTGCATGACTTCTATGCGTTTACGACCGATGACCTGATCGTCGAGGGCTATGAGCACGGCCCGCAGGTCAAGAACATTCCCATTGCGGTGTAGGTGGTGCTCATGACGTGTAAGCTATCTGCTATCGTCGCCGTGTGTGACGATTGGGGCATTGGGTGCGAGGGCGACATGGTGGTGTCCAATCGCGCCGATATGCGCCATTTTGTGGCCTGCACCAAGGGCTGCCCGGTTATCATGGGACGCAAGACCCTGCTGAGTTTTCCCGGCGGGCGTCCGCTCAAGAACCGCCGCAATATCGTGCTCACCCGCGACGAGAGCTTTGCCCCCGAGGGCGTCGACGTGGTGCATAGTATCGACGAGGCGCTCGCCGCGGTTGCCGATGAGCCCGTTGCCTGGGTGATCGGTGGCGGCGATGTCTATCGGCATTTTTTGCCGTATTGCGTCGAGGCCGAGGTCACGCATAACCACTGCGTCCATGTCGTGGATACGTACTTTCCCGATTTGGAAGCCGATCCTGCGTGGGAGATTGCGCAGCGTAGCGGGGTCGCGACGATTGCCGCCGGTGAGGGTGACGAGGGCGTCGATTATGAGTTCGTGACGTATCGTCGCATCGAGGCGTAAATCGTCTGGCGTGAACGGTATCATCGGGTTGATTGAATGCATGGGGCGGCGCTTAGCGTCGCCTCGTTTGGTATAGATGTGCTGTAAAGAAGGGTGCGGGCTGGCTGCTATGACTGATGCCGTTGAGGTTCTGCGAATTGATTCGCTCGAGGACGAGCGGCTCGATGCCTACGTGCGACTGACCGAGCGTGAGCTTCGCTGCGTGCTGGAGCCGCAGAAGGGCATTTTTATCGCTGAGAGTGCCAAGGTCATCGAGCGTGCGGTTCGCGCCGGATATGAGCCGGTGAGCTTTCTTCTGGGCGAGCGCTGGCTCGACCAGATGATGCCGCTGTTTGACCAGCTTGTCGTGCGCGAGGGAGCGGGTCCGGTTCCCGTGTTCGTGGCCTCCATGGAGCTCATGGAGCAGTTGACGGGCTTTAACGTGACGCGCGGCGCGCTGGCGGCGTTCCGTCGCCCGCGTCAGATTCCGGTTGATGAGTTCTTGGGCGGCGTTGTCGAGGCGGCGGGGGGTCGTCCGGTGCGCGTGTGCGTGCTTGAGGGTATTGTCGATCACACCAATGTTGGCGCGATTTTCCGCTCGGCTGCCGCATTGAACGTTGACGGTATTTTGGTCAGCCTGACGTGCTGCGATCCACTGTATCGTCGCTCGGCCCGCGTGAGCATGGGCACCGTGTTTCAGGTGCCGTGGACGCGCATTGGCAGCGAGGCTCGTGTGTGGCCGCATGATGGTCTGAGCGCGTTGCACGATGCCGGTTTTTCGTGTGCCGCTATGGCGTTGACGGACGACTCTGTTTCGCTTGATGATCCTGTACTGCGGAAGATTGATCGCTTGGCGATTTTTATGGGCACCGAGGGTGCCGGCTTGGGCGCCAAGACCATTTCCGGCTGTGACCACGCGGTGCGCATTCCGATGGCGCACGGGGTCGATTCGCTCAACGTGGCCGCGGCGAGCGCCGTCGCCTTTTGGCAGCTGTGCCCGCACGTGAGCAATGAGTATCACTACCAGCCGGGTTTGTATCACTAGGCAGATATTTTGCACTGGGCTCTGATTCGGGGTGTTTCGGTCGACGCCGGTCGGTGCTAAGCTGGTATTTGCTTTGGTCTTAAATTGCCGTTTTGTTGTTTAACATACGTTGGCGGGGAGGGCGTGTGGCTAAGAAATCTACGGCTATCGATGTAACGCAGGGTGTCATTTGGCAACAGCTGCTGTCGCTGTGCGTTCCCATCTTTTTTAGTTCGTTTTTTCAGCAGGCCTACACGCTTATCGGTACGTATATCGTTGGCCAGTTTGGCGGCAAGCTCGCGCTGGGTGGCATTCAAGCCACGATGGTGCTCACCGAGCTCTGCATTGGCTTTTGCGTTGGCGTCGGCGCCGGCTGCGCGGTCATTACCGGTCAGTATTTTGGCCAGCACGATGATGAGCGACTGAGTCGTTCGGTCCATACAGCCATGACGCTCGCGCTGGTGGGCGGTATCGCTTTCTCGATTCTTGGCATAGTGTTCGTTGAGCCCATGCTGGTGCTTATGAACACGCCGCATGAACTATTGGCCGAGGGCGTGGCCTATGCTCGCTGTTATTTTGCCGCGATGGTTGCGGCACTGCTGCTTAATATGGGAACCGCACTGCTGCGTGCCGTGGGCGACACGCGCGGCCCCGCCGTGATCATTGCCTCTGGCTGCCTGGTTAACGTGGTGCTGGATATCATTTTTGTCGCTGTGTTGCATATGGAGGCGCTGGGCTGCGGCATCGCGGTGGCGCTGACCATTTGCTCCAATGCAACGATGATCGTGTTGCGCATGATGCGCGCTCCGGGTGCATGGCGTCTTTCGCTGTCTAAGCTCGGTATCGATCGCGGTATTTGCAAGAGTATGATCTCGTGTGGTCTGCCACTCGGTTTTCAATCGGCTGCCTATTCGATCTCGAACGTGCTGATCCAGGTGTCGGTTAATTCGTTTGGCGCCGATGTCACGACTGCTTGGGGTCTATCTGGGCGCCTGGATGGCATTATCTGGATGGTGACCGAGGCACTCGGCGTATCGATCACTACGTTCTCGGCGCAGAACTTTGGCGCGCGCAACTACGAGCGCATGCGCAAGGGCTACCATACGTCGCTCGTGCTGTCGTTTATGCTCATTGGTGGCCTGTCTGCCGTGCTGCTGGTGTTCTCGGGCCCGCTGTCGCGTTTGTTTGTCGACGATGCTTCGATTTCGGCGTACACCACGACTATCCTCCATTTCATTGCGCCGTTCTATGCGATTTTCTCGATTATCGAGAACGCCTCGGGTTCCATCCGCGGCGCCGGCGTGAGTTTGCAGCCTATGATGCTCACCATCTTTGGCACCGTTGTCTTGAGGGTGATCTGGGTGTTTGCGATCATGCCCTTCGATCCGTCGCTCGAGCATCTACTGCTGGTTTACCCCGTAACCTGGCTCATCACCGCAACCATGTTCACCATCTACCACCACAGCGGCAACTGGCTAGGTCGCGCCACCGCCTAGCTCATCCGTCAGATACCCCTGATAAGTTGCGGTGAAATAGTTCCTGAAAAGCCCTTGCGGACCGTCAAACAAGTACTATTCCACCGCAACTTCCTTATGAGCTGTAGGTGTTGGCGGAAAACGAATCAATTAGTATTCGATGCCTTGGCGGGCTAGGAGGCCTTCGTCGAAGTAGTGTTTGACGGGGCGCATTTCGGTTACTAGGTCTGCAAGGTCGGCGAGGGGCAGCAAGCCACGGCCGGTGAACACGAGCTCCGTGGTGGTCGGTTTCATCGCGATCAACGCTTCGACATCTTCGCGCGTCACAAAGCCCCGTCGCATGGCTTCTCCCAGCTCATCCAAGATCAGCACGTCGACCTGGCTAATCTGCTCGCGCGCCAGCTCCATGATCTGTGCGGCACAGGCTTCGGGCGTGTCGCGGTCGGCTTGTACGATGCGTAGCCCCAATCGAGGTGCTGCGTCATGTTCGGCACAGTGCAGCTTCTTGGCAAACTGAAGCATGAGCACGTTAAGTCCATAGCCCGTGGCGCGCAGCGCGAGGCCCAGCGCAGCCGTCGTCTTGCCCTTGCCGTCGCCCGTATAGATTTGAACCTTGCCGACTTCCAGTGATGCCATCTCTGTCCTTTCGTGCCCGGCGTCGGTTTATCGCCGTCCGGGTTGGGTATTCTAGAAAACATTATCAACCCCAGTAGATGGAGTTCAAGCAGATGGAGATGGATGACCACAAACGTAGACGGAATATGATCCTCTACGTGCTCATCGCCTTCGTCGTCTACCTCGTGCTCTCGACCGTACTGTTCCCCAACATCGGTCACACGCAGCAGATTACGAAGACCGATTACTCGACGTTTGTCAAAGCGCTCGATAAGAAGAGTGTCGACAAGGTCGAGTACAACACGGACGATTACACGATTTATTACACCAAGAAGGGCGAGGACGAGAACATCGCCTACAAGACGACCGGTGTGCCGAATGACGCGGGCTTTACCGATCGCGTGCTTGAATCTGGCGCCTCGCTTGAGTCGGTCGTTCCCGATAAGAACTCGGGTCTGATGACCTACTACCTGCTCACCCTCATTCTTCCCATAGCCATCTTCTTCCTGATCGGCTGGTGGCTCAACCGCCGCATGAAGAAGGCCATGGGCGATGACGGTCCGTCGATGAACTTTGGCGGCGGTGGTTTTGGCGGCGGCGGACTGGGTAAGTCCGGCGCGCGCGTGATCGCCTCCAAGGACGTGGGCGTGACCTTTAAGGATGTCGCCGGCCAGGAAGAGGCCAAGGAGTCCCTCAAGGAGGTCGTCGACTTTCTGGAGAAGCCGCAGCGCTACGAGGAAATCGGCGCCAAGCTGCCGCGCGGTGCTCTTCTTGTCGGCCCTCCGGGTACCGGTAAGACCCTGCTTGCCAAGGCCGTTGCCGGCGAGGCGGGCGTGCCGTTCTTTAGTATTTCTGGTTCTGAGTTTGTTGAGATGTTTGTTGGCCGCGGCGCCGCCAAGGTGCGCGACCTGTTTAAGCAGGCCAAGGAAAAGGCCCCGTGCATCGTGTTTATCGATGAGATCGATACCATCGGCAAGAAGCGCGATGGCGGTGGCTTTAGTGGCAACGACGAGCGCGAGCAGACGCTCAACCAGCTACTGACCGAGATGGACGGCTTCGATAACCACAAGGGTATCGTCGTTCTCGCTGCTACCAACCGCCCTGACAGCCTTGACCCGGCTCTGCTGCGCCCCGGTCGTTTTGACCGCCGCATTCCCGTTGAGCTGCCCGACCTGACCGGCCGTAAGAACATTCTCGAGTTGCATGCCAAGAGCGTGAAGACGCAGCCGCCGATTGACCTGACCGCGATTGCCCGCGCCACGCCCGGTGCCTCGGGCGCCGACCTGGCTAATATTATCAACGAGGGCGCCCTGCGTGCCGTCCGTGAGGGCCGCAAGCGCGCTACGCAGGACGATTTTGAGGAGTCGGTGGAGGTCGTCATCGCCGGCCAGCAGCGTAAGTCCACGGTGCTGTCCGACCACGAGAAGCAGGTTGTTTCTTACCACGAGATCGGCCATGCCATCGTCGCTGCTCGCCAAAAGGGTTCTGCGCCGGTCACGAAGATCACCATCGTGCCGCGCACGAGCGGTGCTCTGGGCTACACCATGCAGGTCGAGGAGGATGAGCGCTTCCTGACCACACGCCAGGAGGTCCTGGACAAGCTCGCCGTCTATTGCGGTGGCCGTGCAGCCGAGGAGCTCATCTTTGGCGAGATGACGACCGGCGCCGCCAACGATATCGAGCAGGCCACCAAGCTCGCCCGTAACATGGTGACGCGCTTTGGTATGTCCGATGAGTTTGGCATGATGGCACTCGGTACCGTTCAGAATGCGTACCTCAACCAGGACACGTCGCTCACCTGCGCCCCCGGTACGGCCGAGCGCGTGGACGCGATTGTCGCCAAGCTGATCGAAGATGCGCACGACCGCGCTCTGCAGATCCTGAAGGAGAACAAGTTTAAGCTCCACGAGCTGGCTCGTTATCTGTACAAGAAGGAGACGATCACGGGCGAGGAGTTTATGAATCTCCTCACGCGCGAAAATCCGCTGATGCCAAAGCAGCAGTAAGGCTGGTTGCACATTGTTGAACGCCCCATTTGAGTCTCTATCTCAAATGGGGCGTTTTACGTGGGAGGGATATGTATGAAGATCGTGGTGAGCGCCTGCTTGATGGGCGAGAGCTGCAAGTATAACGGGCTCGACAACTACCATCGCGAACTGGTCGAGGCTTGCGAGCGCACGGGGACCGAGGTCCTGTTGGTATGCCCTGAGGTCTTTGGCGGCCTGCCCACACCGCGCAAGCCGTCCGAGATTGTGAACGGCGAAGTCCTTACCTGCGAGGGCACCTCAGTCGATCGCGAGTTTCGCCTAGGCGCTCAACGTGCTTTCGATATGTGCGAGCAAGCGGGCGGTCCGGAAGAGATCGCCGCGTGCATCCTGCAGGACCGCAGTCCCTCGTGTGGTGCGGGTCACATCTACGACGGCACCTTTAGCGGTACGCTCACCGCGGGCAACGGTGTTTTCGTCGACCTGCTCCTGCGCCACGGCTACCGTGTGATCCCGGCAAGCGAGTTCGACCCCAGCATGTTGGAGCAATAAAAAACCACCACAAAGGTGCCTGTCCCCTTTGTGGTGGTTTTGGGTTAGAGCTAGAGCGTGTGTCCGTAGGCGTTGGCGGCCTTGATGGCGGCGGCGAACTTCTCATCGGTGAAGGGCTTGGGGTTTCCCTGCTTCCACTCGTTTGTGGCGTGAGCATTTTCGCACAGGGCCGGGATGTCGGCCTCGGAAAGTCCGACCTGCTCAAGCGTTACGGGTAGCCCCATCTGCTTGTTGAAGGCAGCATAGCGCTTAAGGTTCTCGGTGTCGCCCGTGTAGGCGAACAACACCAGCACGCCCAGGCTCACGACCTCGCCGTGCAGATAGGTTCCCTCACGCGGAATGCTGCACGTCGCATTGTAGAACGCGTGTGCCACGCTCGAGTTGTAGTAGTAATCGTTTTGGTTGGTCAGGTTTGAGACATAGCCCGTGTTGACCACGATGTCGAGCGCGATCTGTTTGACGGCTTCGCTCGACAGGTTCTTGCGTACGTCCTCAAGACCCTGGACGCCATAAGTAAACAGCGGCTCGGAGCAGGTGTGGGCGAGCGCCAGGCCAAGACCGGCGGTGTGCTCCAAATTACCGGCGCTCGTTGCGTACTCGACCTCGGGCTGCTTGGACAGGGCATCGCCCACGCCGGCCCAGAAGTACTCCGCCGGAGCCTCGGCGATGATCTTGGGGTTGATGAAGATGTGCGCCGGTCGGTTGGGGTACGAATAGCCCTCGAGCGAGCCGTCGTCGTTGTACACGACGGCAATGGCGGTCGCGGCGGAGCAGTTGGAACAGATCGTCGGGACAGTGAAGACGATCTTCTTGAGCTCGATGGCCGCCGTCTTGACGGTGTCGAGCGCCTTGCCGCCGCCGCAGGCGATAAGAACATCAGCCTCCTGGCAGGCAGGGGAATTCACGACCTTGGCGATATTGGCACGCGTACTGTTGGTGCCGTAGACGCGCGTCTCGAGAATTTCGACGTCGGTACCCGCCAGCGCAGCTTCGATACCGGGAAGTGCTGCGGCCAGTGCCCGCTTGCCACCGATGATCGCGACCTTCTTCGCGCCGTACTCGGCCAGCGCGCCGGGCAGCTCGTCAAAGCAATCCTCGCCAACGGTGTAGTCGCTCATTCCAATCGTGCGCATAGCAACCTTCTTTCGTTCGATAAAGTGCTTTCAGGTATTTTGCTCCAAGAGAAGGTCCACAGCCGCGAGAAATTTCGAACGTATAAAACCAGTGTTGAGGGTTTTTCGCCGGCGCTGAACGTGCTAGCATACTCCGCATAAGCGTTGATGGGGACGAGTAGTCGGCCGTCCGCATGCTACAGAGAGCGGGGAGCGCTGAGAACCCGTGCATGCGACCGATGAAAATCACCCCGGAGCTGCGGTCCCAACGGACGTGCCGCGCAGGTTCGTCTTAGTAGACATCGCCGAGATGGTCGTCGATACAGACCAGCCGAGTAACGGATGCGAGCGCGCGGTGACGCGAGCGAGGGCATCTAAGCTGGGTGGTTAAGCGAAGAGCTTTTACGGACAGACTGTCCGTTTTGTGGCGCTTCGTCCCAGCTTGTAGGGACGGGCGCTTTTTTGGTGCCCAGAGGGCGTGCGCGCCCATGACAAGAAAGGGGTACCGTGGCAAACGAGTACAAGCAGACGATGAATCTGCCCAAAACCGGATTTCCCATGCGTGCCGGTCTTTCCAAGTCCGAGCCCAAGCGACTCAAGGACTGGCAGGACAACAAGGTCTACGAGCAAGTTCTAAAGAAGAACGAGGGTCACAAGAAGTTCGTGCTGCACGACGGCCCTCCGTACGCCAACGGCCCGATCCACATCGGCCACGCCATGAACAAGATCTCCAAGGACATGATCAACCGTTACTGGATGATGCAGGGCTGCGAAGTTCCCTATGTCCCCGGTTGGGACTGCCACGGTCAGCCGATTGAGCACAAGGTCGAAGAGAAGCTCGGCACCGAGAAGTTCAACCAGACCTCCACGGCCAAGATCCGCGAGCTTTGCAATAAGTTCGCTGTCGAGAACATCGAGCTGCAGAAGGCCGGCTTCCGTCGCCTGGGCGTGCTCGGCGACTGGGACAACCCGTATCTGACGCTCTATCACCAGCATGACGCCGCCGACATCGAGGTCTTCAAGGCCATGTTCGACAAGGGCATGATCTATCGCGGTCATAAGCCCGTCCACTGGTGCAAGCACTGCCACACCGCACTCGCCGAGGCCGAGATTGAGTACTCCGACGAGACGAGCCCGTCCATTTTCGTGCGCTTCGAGATGACCTCCAAGCCCGCCGGCCTCGAGAACTTCGACGGCCCGGTTGACTTCATCATCTGGACGACCACGCCGTGGACCATCCCCTCCGACCAGGCAGTTTCCCTCAAGCCCGGCGCCGCCTACGTCGCCGTTGAGCACGACGGCCGCGCCGAGGTCATGCTCGAGGACCTGGCTCCCAAGTGCTGCGAGGAGTTTGGCTGGGAGTACACCCCGGTCATGGTCGACGGTAAGCCCTACGTGGTTCCCGCCGAGACCTTCCATCATATCCACTACAAGCAGCCGATCTTTGACGGTGTCGAGGGCGTGGCGCTGCTGGCCGATTACGTCGGTGTCGATGACGGTACCGGTATCGTCCACAACTCGCCCGGCCACGGCGTCGACGACTACTTTGCCTGCCTCAAGGAGGGCATCACCGACATCTGCATGCCGGTCGATGACGACGGCAAGTTCTACACCGGCGAGGAGTTTGGTACCGGTGGCCCCTTCAGCGGAATGGATACCGACGAGGCCAACCCGCACATCATCGAGTTCCTGCGCGAGCGCGGTACCCTGGTCCTCGAGAAAAAGATCACGCACAGCTATCCGCACTGCTGGCGCTGCAAGCACCCGGTGCTCTTCCGTGCTACCGACCAGTGGTTTGTCTCGATGGACAAGACCGGCTTGCGCGAGCAGGCTGGCAAAGAGGTTCGCGAGAACGTCAAGTGGTATCCGGCCCACGCGGCCAACCGCATCGGCGCCATGGTCGAGCAGCGTCCCGACTGGTGCATCAGCCGTCAGCGCAACTGGGGTGTGCCTATCCCGAGCTACACCTGCGCCGACTGCGGCGAGAAGGTCATGAACGACGCCACGCTCGACGCTGTCATCAAGCTCTTCCACGAGAAGGGCTCCGACGCCTGGTTCACCGATGCTCCCGAGAGCTACCTGGGCGAGGCCTGCGTCTGCCCCAAGTGCGGCGGCCATCACCTCAAGGCCGATAAGGACATCCTCGACGTGTGGTGGGACTCCGGTGTGTCTTGGAAGGCCGTCTGCGAGTACCGCCCCGAGCTTGAGTACCCGGCGGATGTGTATCTCGAGGGCTCCGACCAGCATCGTGGTTGGTTCCAGAGCTCGCTGCTCACCTCGGTGGGTGCCAACGGCCACGCCCCGTACAAGGCAGTCGTCTCGCAGGGCTTCACCCTCGACGGCCAGGGCCGCAAGATGTCCAAGTCGCTCGGCAACGTCATCGACCCCAACAAGGTCTGCGACGAGATGGGCGCCGACATCATCCGTCTGTGGGTTGCGTCCGTCGATACCAGCTCCGACGTGTCGATCGACCACGAGATCCTTGCCCGTACGTCCGATGCCTACCGTCGTTTCCGCAACACGCTGCGCTTCCTGCTCTCCGAGCTCGAGGGTCAGTTTGAGCCCGAGACCGACGGCGTCGCCTTTGCCGACCTGCTGCCGCTCGACAAGCTCATGGTTGCCCGCCTGACTCAGGTCCAGGCCGAGGTCGACGACGCCTACGCCAGCTACGAGTTCCCGCGCGCCTACCGTGCGCTCTACGACTTCGTGGTTACCGAGCTCTCCAACGTGTACCTCGACGCCCTGAAGGACCGTCTGTACTGCGAGAAGCCCGGCTCGCTCGAGCGCCGCAGCGCCCAGACCGTGCTTGCCGAGCTCTTCTCGATGCTCATGCGCGACCTGCAGCCGATTCTGTCCTACACGGTCGACGAGGCCATGGCCTATGCGCCCGCCGGCTGCGTCGATCACCAGAAGTACGCCGCGCTGCTCGATTGGTACAAGTCGCCCATTACGGTCGACGAGGCCAATGAGTTTGAGGGCGTGCTCGAGGCTTCGCTCGAGCTTCGTAGCGCCGTGACGAAGGCCCTTGAGGATGCCCGTTCTGCCGGCACCTTCACCAAGAGCCAGCAGGTCCGCGTCAAGGCGGTCGTTCCCGCCGAGATGTACGCGCTCCTGACCGGCGACAAGGCCGTCGACCTGGCCGAGTTCTACATCGTCTCCGATGTTGAGCTGACGCAGGGCGAGGAGCTTTCCGTTGCTATCGAGGCTGCCGAGGGCGAGTGCTGCGACCGTTGCTGGAACTACCGCACCACCGTCGGCGAGTACAACGGCCATGCGCATATCTGCAAGCGCTGCGCCGATGCTTTGTAGGTTACGGCGTTCGTAGAACGCCGTAACCTACCGACGCTGCAAACGCCCCTAAGCGGCAATCTGACGTTCAATCGTCGGTCGCGTACCAAAGTACGCTTCCCTCCTCTTTCACGTTACCTTGCTCGCTTAGGGACGTTTTCGCTGTTGGTGACGATAACGCGGCGTTTCCATTGCTGGAGCTAGAGGCTTTCTTTCGACTTGCGTTTTTAGTCGAAAGCTATTAAGCGACATTCCGTTATTCGGAATGTCGCTTTCGTTTTTAGCTGGTTATTTCGCTTGCGTTGGTGGATATGTCGTGCGTTCTGCGTATGGCAATATAAGATAGTTCTTTGTATTAAACGTAATTCGATGATCTTGAGGGTAGGGGATTTCTTTGGGTCGTGCTGGGGATATGACGCCGCCTTTGCGCTGGCGGTTAGGTGTTGCTGGTGGGGTGGCGCTGGCTGTGTTGCTTGTTGATCAGCTGACCAAGCTTGCGGTTCGTGCCGTGGGCGACGCTTTGCATGTGACTGTTATCCCCGGTGTGATCGACTTCCTGTTTGTCCGCAATATCGGTGCTGCCTTTAGCATGGGCGAGGGGCATGGCGTTGCGTTTGCTTTGCTGGCGCTTGCGGTCATTGTCGCCATTGCCGTGTACTTGCTTCGCGCGCCCCAGCTTGCTCGCTTGGAGGTTGTGGGCATGGCTATGGTCGCGGGCGGTGCTATCGGCAACGCTATCGATCGTTTGGCCTTTGGCTTTGTGACCGATTTTATTGCCACCACCTTCATCGACTTTCCCGTCTTCAATGTGGCCGATATCGGCATTACGGTCGGTGTTGTGCTGGCGCTTATCGGTTACATGTTCTTGAGCCCCGCTGCCCGTGAGGTCGATGCGACCGCCGAGCTTAACGCCCGTGACGAGGCCCGCGCTAAGCGCAAGGCCCAGCAGCGTGGGGAGCGTGCCCGCAAGATTCGCGAAAGGAATGAGCGCTAATGGCCGACATCCATATCCTTGTTGCCGACGATGCCGCTGGTCAGCGTCTTGACGCCTATCTGGGCTCCAATGACGGCTGCCCTACGCGCTCTTCCTGCGCGCATCTGATTGAGGGCGGTGCCGTATGTGTCAATGGCGAGACCTGCCTGTCTAAAAAGCACGCCGTGCGAGCCGGCGACCGTATTTCGGTCGATTTGCCCGAGCCGCACGATCCCACCGATGTGATTCCCGAGGCCATCCCGCTCGACATTCGCTATGAGGACGACTATCTCATTGTGCTCTCCAAGCAGTGTGGCCTGGTGTGCCATCCCGCCCGCGGCCATGAGAGCGGCACGCTTGCGAACGCCTTGGTCTACCACTGCGGTATCGATCATCTTGGTACCGTGCAGGGTGAGGACCGCCCCGGCATCGTGCATCGCCTGGATCGCGATACCTCGGGCCTTATGCTCGCGGCAAAAGACGACGACACCCAGCGCGCGCTTCAAAATCTCATTCGCACGCGTACGCTCGACCGCCGCTATATCACGCTTGTCCACGGGCACATCGCCATGGACGAGGGCACCATCAATACCGGTATCGCCCGTTCTACGCGCGACCGCGTCAAGATGGCGGTTTCGGACGACCCCTTTGCCCGTCAGGCCATTACGACCTTTAAAGTCCTCGAGCGCTTTGATTCCACGCGCTTTGACGATGGTTATACGCTCGTTGAGTGCCATCTGTTTACCGGTCGCACGCACCAGATTCGCGTGCATATGTGTCATATCAACCACGCCTGCGTGGGCGATCCACTCTACGGCAAGTGCGATGCGCGCGCCGACCAGGGCCTGACCAGGCAGTTCCTTCATTCCTGGCGCGTGGCGTTCGACCATCCCGTGACGGGGGAGCGCATTGAGTGCCGCGACGAGTTGCCGTGGGATCTCGCTGCGGTTCTCGACGATCTGGCTCCGCGCTCGCTCGGTCGCACGGCCGTTGGAGATGAAATCGTTCCGCAGCTCGGTCTTCTCGAAGCCTAGCCAGTATTAGGTGGTTTCTTGAACTCGGTAAGCCTGCGGTAAGATATACGATTGTTTACGTTACGCGTTGCTGGGAGCCTGCATGCTCGCCTTTTTACAAACCAACACACCCATCGTGATCTTCAACCAGATTGTCGTCACGCTGCTCACGGTCTGCTTTCTGTACCAGGTGGTCTTCTTTGTCATTGGCGCTCTTCGTGGCGAGGTCGCGCCTCCCAAGGCCAAAAAACTCCATCGCTATGCCTTTTTTATCGCGGCGCATAATGAGGAGGCCGTGATCGCCAACCTCGTTCGCTCCATCAAGGACCAGGATTATCCGTCCGAGCTCATCGAGGTTTTCGTGGTCGCCGATGCCTGCACCGACAACACGGCGCAGCTCGCGCGCGAGGCCGGTGCCATTGTTTACGAGCGCAATGACCTGGCCCGCAAGGGCAAGAGCTGGGTCATGGACTTTGGCTTCGACCGCATTCTCAACGAGTATCCCGACACGTTTGAGGGCTACTTTATCTTCGATGCCGATAACGTTATCTCCCGCGATTACGTTTCCAAGATGAATGATGCCTTTGACCAGGGCTTCCATGTGGTCACGAGCTATCGCAATTCCAAGAACTTCGGCAGCTCGTGGATCTCGGCTGCTAATGCCACGTGGTATCTACGCGAGGCGCGCTTCCTCAACAACGCGCGTAATATCTGCAAGACGTCCTGCGCTGTTTCGGGTTCGGGCTACCTCATCTCCGCCAGCGTTATCGAGGGCATGCACGGTTGGCAGTTCCACACGCTGACCGAGGACATTCAGTTCACCACGTTCTGCGCCATTCACGGCATTCGCATTGGCTATGCGCCGGCGGAGTTCTTTGACGAACAACCCGTGACGTTTAAGGCGTCCTGGAAACAGCGCATGCGTTGGACCAAGGGCTTCTACCAGGTGTTCTTTACTTACGGTAAGCACCTGGTCAAGTCGACCTTCCGCTACCATCGCTTTGCCGCCTACGACATGTTCATGACGATCGCCCCGGGTATGCTGCTGTCGCTCATCTCGATGCTCGCCAATGCGACGTTCCTGATCGTGGGTGGACTCTCGCACGGCTTTTTGGCTACCGAAGTCGAGATGCAGGCCTGTGCCGCTTCGCTCATTATGACCTTCGCCATGATGTATCTGACTTTCTTTATCCTGGCGCTGCTCACGACTATCTTTGAGTACAAGCACATTCACTGCGCGCAAAAGTGGCGTCTGGTGACTAACCTGTTTACCTTCCCGATCTTTATGTTCAGCTATATCCCCATCACGGTGGCCGCGCTGTTCCTGAAGGTCGACTGGGTCCCGACGCAGCACGCCGTCAGCGTTACCCTTGACGAGGTCATGCAAGGCGCCAAATAACCACCACCAAAACCACCGCAAAGGGGACAGGCACCTTTGTGGTGGTTTTTGCTTTTGAGCAGCTGCTCAAGGAGGTTTTCGATGATCTATATCCCGTTTTGGATTTGCATCTTTGCCGGCGTGGCAATTGATGCCCGAGAGCGACGGTTTCCCAATGGGCTTGCCGGCGCATGTGCCGTGGCGGCGTTGGCGGGCGTTTGGCTCGACCTCGGTTTGAACACAGCGCTTGACCACGCCGGTCTTGCGGTCATCGTCTACCTTGGCCTTGTGCTTACCGAGTCGCTCTGGCGTAGAGTTCGCCACGCTCCTGGCATTGGCATGGGGGACGTCAAGGCACTCTTTGCCCTTTGTACCTTCGATCCCCTGGGCGGCGTTGTCGCGTTTGCGGTTGCGCTCCTGACCCTTGCCGTCGCTTGCCTCATCGCAAAATCGCGCTCCCTGCCATTGCTCCCGTTTTTAGTGCCGATTTTTGCCATAATCGAGGTCGTGGGCTGCACTTTGTAACCGATTGCGCATCCTTTTTAAGGAGCATGCCATGGAATCTAATCAAGAAACGGCCGTCATTAAGGCGCGCATGGACCGTATTCCCTCGGCGTTGTCGCCCGAGCTTGTCGAGCGCATTGCCGCCGATCGTGCTTCGGGCTATATCAACCCGTATCGTTGCAACGATGATCAGGTCATTCGTCGTATTGATCGCGCCGCCGACAAAGGCACGCTTATGCGTCCGGCGTTTATGCGCGATACCGAAAAGATACTTCATCTTCCGGCGTACACCCGTTATGCAGGCAAAACGCAGGTCTTTAGCTTCCGTAGCAATGATGATCTTTCACGCCGCGGTTTGCACGTACAGCTTGTCTCCCGCATTGCGCGCGATATCGGTCGCGCCCTGGGGCTCAATTGCGATCTGATCGAGGCGATTGGCCTGGGTCACGACTTGGGACACACGCCTTTCGGCCATGCCGGCGAGCGCTTCCTCAACGATATCTATCATGAGCGTACGGGGCGTTATTTTTTCCATAACGTGCAGTCGGTTCGCGTGCTCGACGCGTTGTATGGCCGCAACGTGTCGCTCCAGACGCTCGACGGCGTGCTATGCCATAACGGCGAGTACGAGCAGCGTGTGTTTGAGCTCTCGGACATGGGCTCCTTTGACCAGTTTGACCAGACGGTTGAGGATTGCATTGCCACGGGCTATAGCGCAATTGAGCATCTGCGTCCCATGACGCTCGAGGGCTGCGTCGTTCGCATCTCGGATATTCTTGCCTACGTCGGTCGTGACCGTCAGGATGCGATCGCGGCGGGCCTGCTTTCGCCCGACGCTTTTGATGATGGCCGGGGCGGTGCCTACAACAGTTGGATCCTCACGCATGCCTCCATCGATATCGTTGAGCACAGCTATGGTAAGCCGCGCATCGAGATGAGCGAGGACCTGTTTGAGGAAATTCGCCGAGCCAAGCGCGAGAACTACGAGAAGATCTATAGCAAGGGCGGTATCGAAGGCGATTCCGAGGCGGAGCTGCGCGAGGCGTTCGTAAAGCTCTACGACCGTTGCCTGCGGGATCTAAACAGTGGCGACGAGTCCTCTTACATCTTTAAGCACCATATTTCGCGCATTGAGCAGCAGCTTTCCTACTATGATCGCACCTATGCCTGGCAGGACGACAAGGATCAAGCCGTGGTGGATTATATCACGAGCATGACGGACGGTTATTTCTGCGAACTGACGAGCAAGCTGTTCCCTGGTCTGGAGTTTCCGCACCGTACCTATATTAACGAACGGTAGTTCGTATTAATTCGGTATACTGTTAGTGGAAAACGTATTTGATTGATACACGGGATGACTATGGACGACCTTTTTTCTGCTTCGACGCGCGAGCGTTCCTTTCAGAATGCGCCGCTTGCGGTGCGCATGCGCCCCAATTCGCTCGACGAGTACGTGGGCCAGCAAAAGGCCGTTGGTAAGGGTTCATGGCTGCGTGCCGCGATCGAGCACGACGTGCTTTCGAGCGTGATTCTGTACGGGCCTGCCGGTACGGGCAAGACGACGCTGGCCCACATTATCGCCAACCATACCAAGAGCGAGTTTGTCGAGGTCAGCGCCGTCACGGGTACCGTGAAGGACCTGCGTCGCGTGATTGATGAGGCCAAGACGCGCCTGAATACGTACGACCGTCGCACCATTCTATTTATCGATGAGATTCACCGCTTCTCTAAGTCGCAGCAGGATGCCCTGCTGCATGCAGTTGAGAACCGTACCGTCATTATGATTGGCGCTACGACAGAGAACCCGTACTTTGAGGTCAACTCGGCACTGTTGTCGCGCGGGCGCGTGGTGGAGCTTGAACATCTGAAGGATGAGGATATCGCCACGCTTATTGAGCGTGCGCTCGAGGCACCACAGGGCTTGAACGGAAAGTTCTCGGCCGATGAGGATACGGTCAAGACCATTTGCACGCTGGCAGCGGGTGACGCTCGCTCGGCGCTCACGACGCTCGAGCTTGCGAGCGAGATTGCCGTCACGCGTCCCGATACCGAGGGAACGCCAGCGCCTGCGGCGGGGGAGCGCTATCCCATCACCGTGGATGACGTGAAGATTGCCAACCCGCGTCGCGGCTTTACGTATGACAAAAACGGCGACATGCACTACGACATCATCAGTGCGTTCATCAAGTCCATGCGCGGTAGTGACCCCGATGCCACGATCTATTGGCTCGCGCGCATGATCGATGCTGGGGAGGATCCTAAGTTTATCGCTCGCCGCATTATGATTCACGCTTCTGAGGATGTTGGCAACGCCGACCCGCAGGCGCTTTTGGTGGCGCATGCCGCGTTTAAGTCTGCCGAGGTCATTGGCTATCCCGAGTGCCGCATTAACCTGGCTCAGGCTGCACTCTATGTGTGCTTGGCGCCAAAATCCAACGCGTGTGAGGCTTCGATCGATGCGGCGCTGGCCGATATCCATTCTAGTGGGCTTCGCGAGGTGCCGAGTTATCTGCGCGATCGCCATCGCCCGGGCAGCGATGAATACGGTGTGTATAAGTATCCACATGATTATCCCGAAGGCTGGGTCGATCAGCGCTATTTGCCCGAAGGCTTGGAACGCGGTGCATTTTGGCAGCCTGCCGGGCGCGGCTGGGAAGAGTGGCGCGTAGAGCAAAGCGAACGAGACCGCAGCGGGAATGCACCGAGGTAGCTGCTGATAATTTTGTCCCACGTTGCTGCTCTTGGCATGTTCGGTCCCCTTTGGGGTACCATGAAAAGCGTCTGTATTTCGATTCTTCCGGGAGGCTTGTATGAGTCCCATTCAAATCGCCCTGCTGCTGCTCGCCGTTGCCGGCGTGTGGGCCATCGCTGAGCTCGCGCTTACCCTGCGCAAGACCCGCAATGTTGTCGACTCGCTCGATAAGACCGTGAACGACCTCAGCAACACCATCGCCGAGGCTCAGCCTGTGGTGGCAAAGCTCGATGGCGCTGTCGATGAGCTTACGCCGGCGCTTGCCCAGATGGAGCCGCTGCTTAAGTCGAGCAAGACGGCAGTTGATGCCCTTACCTCCAATCTCGTAGAGGTCGAAGCCGTGGTTCGCGACATTTCCGAGGTTACGGGCAGCATGGCCGAGGCCAGCAATGCTGTGTCGAGCGTGACCGACTCTGCCGCCGGTGCTGTGCAGAAGCTCTTCAATAAGGTGAAGGCTCCTGCAGCCGACGCCGATCGCAAGCTCGCCGCTGCCGCTGCGGAGGCCGAGCAGCCTACCGAGCGCATCCTAATTGGCGAGGACGAGGCCGCCGCGGGCGACGATGATGGTCAGAAGTCTGTATCCAAGCCGGCTCAGTATTACACCTATACGCCCGCCGAGACCTCTGAGGAGTCCTGCGATGAGTAGCGAAGCAACCTGCCCTATCACGCTGACCGTTGCCGGTGACCCGCGTCTCGCTCGCCTTGTGCGCATGACGGCAGCCAACGTTGGTGCCCTGTGCTCTATGTCTGTCGATCGCATCGAGGACATCCGCATGGCTGCTGAGGAGGCTTTCATCTTTGGTTGCACCGCGGTCGACTGCGATGACATCACCATCAAATTCGATGTCGATGAGACCCACGTTGGCATGACTATTACCTTTGGCGACCAGGCTACGGTCGATGAAGACGACCAGGCTGCGGTGTATGCCGAGCTCATCCTCGCGAGCGTGTGCGACTCCTACGAAAAGACTACGGCGCCCCTGACGCTTTCCCTCGACCTCAAGGCGGATATCTAATATGACCGAACGTTCCCGGAGCGGCAAGACCGCTTGGGACAAGGAGAAAACCCGCGAGCTGTTTCGTCGCTACAAAGAAACCGGTGATCCGGACGCGCGCGAGCAGCTCGTCATGTCCCATATGAACCTGGTAAGGTTTCTTGCCAACAAATTTAAGAATCGCGGCGAGCCGCTCGACGACCTCATGCAGGTCGGCTATCTGGGTTTGCTCAAGGCTATCGACCGCTTTGACCCCGAGCGCGGGCTCGAGTTCACGACGTTTGCAACACCCACTATCCTGGGCGAGATCAAACGCCATTTTCGCGACAAGGGCTGGAGCGTGCGCGTACCTCGTCGTCTGCAGGAGCTCTCGGCCAAGGTCAACCAAGCTACTGACAAACTTACCAACGAGCTGCAGCGTTCGCCCAAGGTTGAGGAGATCGCTGAGTATCTAGATGTGACTGTCGATGAGGTCCTCGAGGCTATGGAATCGTCTTCGGCCTATACCTCGGTGCCCATCGAGGCTCCTGGTGCGTCCGATTCCGACGATGCCCCCTCGATTCTCGACCGTTACGCCGACGACGACAACGAGCTCGACTTTACCGATGACCGCCTAGTGATCGAGGAAGCCATCCGTGATTTCTCGCCGCGCGAGCGCGAGGTGATCGAGCTGCGCTTTGTGAAGGGCATGACCCAGATCGAGATCGCCAAGAAGCTTGGTATTTCTCAGGTGCAGGTTTCGCGTCTGCTGCGCCGCACGCTTAAGAAGATTCAGGACAAGATCGACCCCGACGGAGTGATGATTCGTTCATGAGTGAGCACCCCCAACAAACCGATCGCGTGCTGCGCGACACTCGCATTCTGACGCTGCGCATTTGGGCTGTTGTCGGCTGCATTGTCATCGCCGCTGTCATCTTTAACCTTATGGGCATCCTGGCGCCGGTTATTGAGTTTCTTGCCGTCGGCTCCATCATTGCCTTTGTGATGTCCCCGATCACCAACTGGCTCGAGCACCATGGCGTGAATCGCGGCATCGGTTCGCTTATCGCGCTTATTGTTGTTGTTGCCGTGCTCGTCGGTGTCGTTTGTATCTTGTCGCCGATTCTCTTTGGTCAGACCATGGAAGTCCTGAGCCGCCTGCCCGAGCAGCTTCGTGTTGCAGGTGGCGATCTCAACGAGATGATCTCGCATGCAAAGACGCTCAACAACACGCCGCTCAAGGAGTATTTGGACGATAATCTTTCGTCGCTGGTTGCCGTGGCATCGAGGTATGTGTCTCAGATTGCCGCCGAGCTTGGTCGTGGTGTGTTCCCACTCATCACCAATACGGCCTCGCAGCTGTTCGTTATCTTCCTTGGCCTGGTGCTTGCCTACTGGATGGCCTGCGACTACCCTCGCATGCACCACGAGATTTGCACCATCATCGGTCAGGAGAAGGAGACCTCGTACCGCTTTATGGTCGCCATCCTTTCTCGCTCTGTCGACGGCTACATGCGCGGTATGGTCGTGACGTCCATCTGCGGTGGTTTCCTCGCCTTTATCGGTTTTATGATCATCGGCCATCCGTATGCGGCGCTCATGGCTATCTTTACCGGCATCATGCATTTGGTTCCGGTCGTCGGTCCCTGGGTGAGCGCAGCAATCGCCACGGTGCTCGGTTTCATGTTCAGCCCCATGTTGGCGTTATGGACGCTCATCGTGACGATGGTCGCGCAAAACGTCACCGATAACGTCATTTCGCCCAAGGTCATGCAGAGCTCGCTGCAGGTGCATCCCATCATGAGCCTCACGGCGCTCGTTATTGGCTCGGCACTCATGGGCCCCATCGGCATGATTATTACCATCCCGCTTTGTGCGGCCCTCAAGGGTATCTTCGTGTACTACTTCGAGAATGAGACCGGCCGACAGCTTGTGGCCTATGACGGCGCCGTGTTTAAGGGCACGCCGTACCGCGATGCCGATGGCAACCCGGTCGCCGCCTACGACGCGCTCGGCGACGACACCTTCATCTACGAGTCCGAGCTCATCGGCAACGAGACTGCGCCCGAGGCCAAGGCCATGCCCAAGCCCGATCTCGATAATCCCTGGATCAAGCTCTCTGGTCTGCAGCCCGATGCGACGGGCTTCTTCAAGAACCCCTTCGCTAAGGATGACGATTCCAACACGGATGACGACACCAAAACCGGCATCGACGGCTCCATGGACGATGATGACAACTAGCGGGGTAATTCGGATTAATATTCATACGCGCTAACATGCAATTTCGCTGAAGGGCCGGCATTGTGCCGGCCCTCTTTTTTGCACTTGCGCGGTGGGATGGTAATATCGTTACGTTTGAACTGTTTCGATGTGAAACCGAGGAGATTCCCTCTATGAGTGCTGACTACCCGTCAATGACTACGGCCGAGATTCGCTCCAAGTTCCTCAACTTCTTTGAGGAGCGCGGTCTTAAGCTCTATCCTTCTTCGTCCCTCGTCCCCGACGATCCTTCGCTGCTGCTTGCCAACGCCGGCATGAACCAGTTTAAGGAGTACTACCAGGGCAAGAAGACCATGAAGGAGATCGGCGCTATCTCCTGCCAGAAGTGCGTCCGCACCAACGACATCGATTGCATCGGCGAGGACGGCCGTCACCTGTCCTTCTTCGAGATGCTCGGCGACTTCTCCTTTGGCGGCGTCTCCAAGCAGCAGGCTTGCGCCTGGGCCTTTGAGCTCATCACCAAGGAGTTCAAGCTGCCGCTCGACCGCCTGTACTTTACTGTCTTTACCGAGGACGACGAGACCCACGACGTGTGGCGTTCTCTGGGCGTTGCCGAGGACCACATCTCCCGCCTGGGCGAGGACGACAACTTCTGGGCCGCTGGCCCCACTGGCCCCTGCGGTCCCTGCTCCGAGATCTACTTTGACATGGGCGAGGAGGTCGGCTGCGGTAGTCCCGACTGCAAGCCCGGCTGCGACTGCGACCGCTTCCTGGAGTTCTGGAACCTCGTCTTTACCCAGTATGATCGCCAGGAGGACGGCTCCATGCCGGAGCTGCCGCACCGCAACCTCGATACGGGCATGGGCCTGGAGCGCATGGCCGCCATCATGCAGCACAAGACCGCCAACTACGACGGCGACTTGATGCAGCATCTCATCAAGCTGGGCGAGAAGATTAGCGGCAAGACCTATGACGCCGACGATTACTCCGGCGCCAGCCGCTCCCTGCGTATCATCGCCGACCACTCCCGTGCCGTCGACTTTATGATCTCGGACGGCATCCTTCCCGGTAACGAGGGTCGCGAGTACGTCCTTCGCCGCCTGCTCCGTCGTGCCGTGTTCCACGGTCGCCTGCTGGGCATCGAGGGCGCCTTCCTGACCAAGTTCATCGACGAAGTCAACGCTCAGATGGGCGAGGCTTATCCCGAGCTGCTCAAGAACGTCGCCCTCGTCAAGGGTATCGTCGCCTCCGAGGAGGAGCGCTTCTCCACGACGCTCGACAACGGCCGTGTTTACCTGGACGAGGCCCTGGCAGCGCTTGCCGAGGGCGCTGTGCTTCCGGGCGACGTTGCCTTTAAGCTGCACGACACCTTTGGTTTCCCCATCGACCTGACCGTCGAGATCGCCGGCACCGCTGGCCACGATGTCGATATGGACGGCTTCACTGCCTGCATGGAGGACCAGAAGGCCCGCGCCCGCGCCAATGCCAAAGGCGACGCCTGGGGCAGCTTCAACGACGTTTGGGTCGAGCTTTCCGACAAGGTCGCCGCGACTGAGTTCGACGGCTATGACAACGATGTGATCGAGGGCGCCAAGGTTGTTGCCATCGTGCGCAACGGCGAGTCCGTCGAGTCCGCTGCCGCCGGCGAGGACGTCGAGGTCGTTCTCGACCGCACTCCGTTCTATGCCGAGATGGGTGGCCAGCAGGGCGATGCCGGCGAGCTTTCCGCCGAGGGCGTTTCGCTGACCGTTTCCGATACCAAGAACCACAACGGCCTGTATGCTCACGTCGCCCACATTGCCGAGGGCACGCTGGCCGTCGGTGCTACCGTGACCGCCGCGCTCGACGCCGAGCGCCGTGGCTTCCTGCGCCGCAACCACACCGCCACGCACCTGCTCGACGCCGCCCTTAAGCAGGTCCTGGGCGAGCACGTCTCCCAGGCCGGCTCGCTGGTGACGCCCGAGCACCTGCGCTTTGACTTTACGCACTTCGAGGCCCTGTCCTCCGAGCAGCTCAAGGCTGTCGAGGACCTGGTCAACCAGCAGATCTTCGCTTCCAAGCCGGTCGTGACCCGTGTCATGGGCATCGACGAGGCTAAGGCTGCCGGCGCTGTCGCCCTGTTTGGCGAGAAGTATGGCGACGTCGTCCGCGTTGTCTCCGTGGGCGCTGAGGACCAGCCGTTCTCCCGCGAACTCTGCGGTGGCACACACGCTGCCAACACCGCCGAGATCGGCCTGTTCAAGATCATTTCCGAGTCCTCCACGGGCTCCAATGTCCGCCGTATCGAGGCCGTGACCTCTAAGGGTGCCCTCGACTATATGGCCGACCGCCTGGCACTCGTTGACGCCGCCGCCGCTGCGCTCAAGTGCCGCGTGGATGAGGTTCCCGCTCGTGTGGAGAACCTGCAGGCCGAGCTGCGCGAGACGTCCAATAAGCTCAAAAAGGCTCTGACCGGTGGCTCCTCCGACGCCATCTCCAGCGCCATCGAGGGCGCCGTCGAGCTCGACGGCTATAAGCTCGTTGTCGCTGAGCTCCAGGGCCTTGAGGCTGCCGACCTGCGCAACGTATGGGATACCGTGCATCAGAAGGTCGCCGGCCCTGTCGCTTGTGTCGTCGCCAGCGTGACTGAGAAGGGCACTCCGGCCCTGCTCGCTGCCGGCTCTGATGACGCCGTCAAGGCCGGTTTCCACGCCGGTAACGTGATCAAGCAGATCGCGGGTCTGGTCGACGGTCGCGGTGGCGGTCGTCCCAACATGGCCCAGGCCGGTGGCAAGAATGCTGCCGGCATCGCCGATGCCCTCGCGGCCGCTAAGACCGCGCTCGGCGCCTAAGAATCTAAGAAGTCACTGTGGTTGCGCTCGCGCTGGACATAGGGGAGACCAGGATTGGCATCGCCGTCTCGAGCCGTGATGGCAAGATGGCGATGCCTGTCAAGGTGCTTCCGGCTGCCGAGGTCACCGGTATGGCCAAGACGTTCCGCTACCTGGTTGAGGACTATGAGCCCGACATCCTGGTAAGCGGACGTCCCCTGACCATGGCCGGTGAGCCCGGCCCTCAGGCCGAGCGCGTTGCCGCTGTGGCGCAAAAGATTGCCGACGAGCTCGATCTTCCGTTGGAGTTTGAGGACGAGCGTCTGTCCTCGCAAGAGGCCAAGCGTATCCTGCGCGAGCAGGGACTCAACGAAAAGCAGATGAGGGGCAAGATCGACATGATTGCCGCCAGCCTGTTTTTGCAGACGTGGCTCGATCGTAAAAACGAGGAGGTTTCGCATGCCTAGTGCTTCCGATCCGCGCCAGCCGAATCGTACACAGCAGCCGGCGTCGCGCCCTGCCCAGCCTGGCCAGCGTCCGGCACAGCCGACGCAGCGCGCAGCTCAGCCTGCCGCGCGCCCGGCGCAGTCCTTCTCTCGTTCGGCCCAACCTGTTCAACGGACGGGTCAGCAGCCTTCTGCTCGTTCGGTTCAGCATTCGGCTTCTCACGCGGCTCAGCAGCCCACTGCTCGTACGGCCCAGCCTGCAGGCGGTACCCGCTTTAAGCAGCAGGCACCTAACCAGCGAACGCAGGCCCCCCAATCGCATTCACATCACGCTCGCGGCTCGCACGGTGTTGCTCCGGCGACCCGCTCGAGCTACAACACGCATGCTCGTCGCGGTGCTCAAAAGAAGAGTTCTCCGGCTCCCATGATCATCGGCGTTGTGGTGGCGGTGTTCGCGCTTGTCGCGATCGTTTTCTTTGTTGTGCCAGCCGTAAAGGGCTTCTTTGCCGGTGAGGATACGAAGGTCACGGCTGGTCAGCAGGTTACGGTGACCATTCCCGATGGTGCTTCGGGCGATACGATCGCTTCGATTCTCTCCGAGAACCATATCGTCGAAGACCCCAAGGATTATTACGCGGCGGTCAAAAAGCTCAATGCCGACATGTCGCTTAAGCCTGGCACCTACTCGTTCACCACGCTCATGGATGCGACCAAGGTTGTTCGGCAGCTCATGGAAGGCCCCAACGCGGGCTCCAATGCGCTGACTATCCCTGAGGGCCTAACGGTCGATCAAGTCGCCGACCGTGTGGCCCAGGCCTACGACAGCATCTCTAAGGAAGACTTCCTCAACCAGGCCAAGGCCTCCAACTACGTGGACGACTATAGCTTCCTTAAGGGCGCCGCCAACGACTCGCTCGAGGGTTTCTTGTTCCCCAAGACCTATTCGCTGGGCGATTCGCCGACGGCCGATGATGTCATTCGTGCCATGCTCGATCAGTTTAAGACCGAGTACAAGTCGCTTGACTTTGCGAGCTGCGAAGCCAACATCAAGGAGCACTACGGCGTGGAGATGTCCGACTACGACATCGTCAACTTGGCCTCTATCGTTGAGCGCGAGGGCCTCAACGCCGATCAACGTGCGCACGTGGCCTCGGTCTTCTACAACCGCCTTGCCGGCAAGCTCGACGGTCTGCGCTATCTCAACAGCGATGCGACCATGATGTATGTCACCGGTGGCGAGGTTACCGCCGACGACCTGCAGAGCGATAGCCCGTATAACACCTATAAGCATGAGGGCCTGCCGCCCACGCCCATCTGCTCTCCGTCGCTCGAGGCACTCAAGGCCACGCTTGAGCCGACCGACTCCGATGACCTGTATTTCTACATTACACAGGACGAGGAGTACTTCTCGCAAACCTACGAAGAGCATCAACAGTCTTGGAATTAGCATGAGGATTTTTAGCCCCAAACGATACGTTGCCTCGGTCGATCGCATCGACCTTGATACCCTGTGGGCCGACGGCAAACGCGCCATTCTGCTCGATCGCGATAACACCCTGGTGCCGCGCGACACCGAGCAGGTTCCCGCCGCGGTTTCCGCTTGGCTCGATGCCGCCCGCGCCAAAGGCTTTAAGCTGTGCATGGTGTCCAACAACTGGCATCGCGACCAGGTCATGAGCTCTGCACGCGAGCTGGGACTCGAGGCCATCAGCCACGCCATGAAGCCGGCGCCGTTTGCCCTCAAGGCGGGTCTTAAGCGCCTCGGCGCCACGGCCGACGAGGCGGTGCTGATCGGTGATCAGCTCTACACTGACGTGTGGAGCGGCAATTTTGCCGGCGTCGATACTATCCTGGTTAAGCCGCAGGCAACCCAGGACCTGTGGTACACGCAGATCTTCCGTATCTTTGAGCGCCGGGCCCTGCGCGACCTTCCCTGCGAGGAATAGGTCTCGTCATGTCTCAGCACATCAAACACGGCTGCGACCATATCTTCTTTATCGGCTTTTTGGGCGCGGGCAAATCGACGCTCGCGCGCAACGTCGGCACCATGTTTAAGCGGCGTTTTATTGATACCGATCGCCTGGTCGTGCGCCGTTGCGGCAAGTCGGTAACCGAGATTTTTGAGACCGAGGGCGAGAATCGTTTTCGCGAGCTCGAGACCTCGGCGCTCCGTTCGCTCCAAAGTGAGCGCAGCCTGTTGGTTTCGTGCGGGGGCGGCATTGTCGAGACGCCGGTGAATATTGAGCTGATGCACGAAATGGGTACGTGCGTGTACCTCGAGGGCGACTTTGAGGATTCGATTCGCCAGATTCGTCGGTCCGACACGCGCCCCGATTTCCGCTCGCCCGATCATGCCGCGCGCCTGTTTGAGCATCGCCGTCCGCTGTATCGACAGGCCGCCGACCTTACCCTTGATATTCGCAACAAGTCCTTCGAGGACGTTTCCTACCTTTGTGCCGAGATGCTTTTGGAGCGTGGGCTGCTATGATTCGCCGTCAACTGATCAATTTCCAAAACCGCAGCGTCGATGTCCGTGTCGGATTGGGTGCGTTCGATGAACTGTCGCGCATGTTTGCCTCGGCCGTGGGCAAGCCTAAGCGCGCGATGGTCGTTTGGAACACCGCCACGTCAGAGCGTTTTGGTGAGGTCGTCGAGCATGCGCTGGTCGACGCCGGTTTTGTCATGTCACAGCTCTTCCTCGAGGTTTCGCCTGCTGGTGCCACGCTTGCTGATGCCGATGCGATCTTTGGCGCCCTGTCTGCCAACGGCATTACCTGCGACGATCTGGTTGTCGCCGTTGGCGATGCCCCGACCTGCTCGGTTGTTTGCTGGTGCGCCAACCAGTGGTGTGGCCGAACCGAGTGCGCACTGCTGCCGACGACCTTCGACGCCATGCTCACGGTCGCGACGACCATGAAGCCGCTCGTCGCCTCGTCGGCCAATGCGCTTCCCGCTATCGCGTTTCGTCCCGAACCGGGCTTGGTTGTGTGTGACCTCGACCTTGTTCGCGAGACGGACCCCGAGGACCTCAAGCTCGGCTACGCGGTACTTGTTGGCACCATGCTTTCAAGTAGCAAATCCCGCTGGAATCAGTTTACTGAGACCGTCCCCGAGATTCTCGCGGGCGAGGAGGTCGCGCTCGTCAATGCCGTTCAATGGTCTCAGACTGCCCGTAAGGACGTACTGATGGCCACGAACCCGAGCGCCCGCCATGCGCTCGATTTTGGCAAGACGGGGGAGCGTACCCTGCGCGCCTGCTTGGGCGATGCCGCTTCGCAGGTTCCTGCCTATCAGCTGTTGTCCGAGGGCATGCGCTTTGAGGCGCGCCTAGCACATGACGCCTGCGACTTCGATATCGATTACGTTTTTGAGGTCGATGACTGCCTGGAGGACTTTGGTATCGAGGAGCTTGCCTTCGATCTGGAGCCTGCCGCATATATCGAGGAGTTCCGCAGGCAGCAGTTTGTCCGCTCGAACCGCAGTATGTTGCCGCTGCCCGCGGCACTCGGCGCCATTCGTCTAACGAGCGTTGAGGACGAGGTTCTTGAGCGCCATGCTCACGCCTACTTGGCTTCACGCAAAGAACTTCTCTAAGATTTATTGACATCCATTGTCTTTCGTATCATGTTGAGGGGCGGGTTTTCAATCGGTTGCGGATCGCATGCGTTTCCGTCGTTCGATTGAGACCCGTCCCGTCTATATAGAGACAACAAGAAAGGAATCTGCATGTCTGAGTTTGCTGCCGGTCCTGCCGGTCGTATCGAGCGTGTCCGTGCCCTGATGGCCGAGCGTGGCTACGATGCCATCGTGGTGCGCGACGAGGCCAACCTTCGTTGGCTTACGGGCGTGAAGGGCGTCTTCGACTACACCTTCGAGTTCCCGCACGCTGCGTTTATTACGGTCGACCAGTGCCTGTTCCACACCGACTCGCGCTACCTCAACAGCTTTGAGGAGAACACGCCCGCCGGCAGCCCCTGGGTCTACGACATGGACGAGGGTACCATCCCCGGCTGGGTCGCCGGCAAGATTGCGGCTAACAAGTGCCGTGTCTGTGCTGTCGAGGACGATATGCAGATTAACTTCTACCAGGGTATTCAGCGCGGCCTGGAGGACCGTTCCGTCGCCTGCATGCTGCCGCTGATGCACGACGACATCCGCAAGATGCGCGCCATCAAGGATGCCGAGGAGATCGAGCTCATGCGCCATGCACAGTCGATCACTGACGCCGCCTTCCAGCACATGCTCGGCTTTATTAAGCCTGGTATGACCGAGAAGCAGGTTCGCAACGAGCTCGAGAACTTTATGTTCGCCAACGGCGCCGACAGCCTGGCCTTCGGCTCCATCGTGGCGAGCGGTCCCAACACCGCCAACCCGCATGCCGTGCCGAGCGACCGCGTGATCGAGAAGGGCGATTTCGTTCTTATGGATTACGGCGCGGGCTACTGCGATTACCGCTCCGACATGACACGCACCGTCGTGATGGGCGAGCCCACGCAGGAGCAGCTCGACCTGTACGCGCTCGTGCGCCGTACGCACGAGGAGTGCGTCGCCGCCATCCATCCGGGCGTCGAGGGCAACGACATCTTCAAGCTCTCTAAGAAGATCATCGGCGATGCCGGCTATGGCGATTACTACAACCATGGTCTGGGCCACGGCGTTGGTATCGACATCCATGAGCTGCCCAACTTCAACCGCAGCAAGAACACCATCGAGATCGGCTCGGTTGTCACCATGGAGCCCGGCGTCTACCTGCCCGGCGTGGGCGGCGTGCGCCTTGAGGACTACGGCGTGGTCACCGAGAACGGCTACGAGCCCTTCACCAAGACCCCGCACGACCTGCACGTTATCGACTGCTAGTCTACTTTGGTAGATAGTTTGGGGCGGGGCGTCCGGATCGATTCGGACGCCCCGCGTTCTCTTTTTATGCGCTCGCCGCAGGCGCCGTCTGCAAGTGTATAATTTCTGTCGTATGTAATTTGGACGCTTGTGCGTTCTGCCCATAACAAGAAAGGTCGCTATGCCTACCATTTCTACCGCCGACTTCAAGAACGGCCTCGGTCTCCGCATCAAGGACAAGGTCTACACCATCGTCGAGTTCCAGCATGTCAAGCCGGGCAAGGGCGGCGCGTTTGTGCGCTACAAGACCCGCGACATCAAGAGCGGCCGCGTCGTCGAGAACACCTGCAACGCCGGCACCAAGTTCGAGAGCGTCATGCTCACCACCCGTGAGTTCCAGTACCTTTACAACGATGGCACCGACTATATCTTCATGGACAACGAGTCCTATGAGCAGGTTCCCGTTCCCGAGGACATGGTGGGCGAGAACTCCAAGTGGCTGCGCGAGAACGACGTCTGCCAGCTGCTCTTCGCCGACGATGAGCTCATGGGCGTGACCCCGCCGATGTTCATCGAGACCACCATCGTCCAAACCGACCCGGGCTTTAAGGGCGACACCGTCCAGGGTTCCACCAAGCCGGCCACGATCGACACCGGCGCTGTCATCCAGGTCCCCATGTACCTCAACGAGGGCGAGGTCATCAAGGTTGACACCCGCGACGGCAAGTTCGTCTCCCGCGTCTAGCAACCAAATCTTCTAGGAGGACTCATGCCCCAGGAAATCAAGATTGACGGCATCGGCATTTCGCCCGATGTTCTGACCGCCATCGTCTCGCGCGCCGTGTCCGATGTCGAGGGCATCGCCTCCGTTGGCGTCAAGGACCTTGCCACCAACCTTGTCTCCATGATGCTCTCGTCCAAGGCCCCGGCTTCCGAGCCGGCGGTCGAGGCCGAGGTCGTCGGCGACAAGCTCGCACTCACCGTGCGTGTCGTGGTGTTCTTTGGCTATCCGTTCAAGAAACTCGCCGAGGCCGTTCGCGCCGCCGTGGTCGCCGCCATCGATGCCCAGGTGGGCGTCGAGGTCGAGCGCGTTGACGTTTGCATCGACGGCCTCGTTTTCCCCAAGGAGTAACCTTTGAGCCATAAGGTTTATCGCGGGCGTACGCTTGCCCGCAGTCAGGCGCTGCAGCTGCTGTTCCAGGCCGAGGCCACGGACAGCCCGCTTGAGCGCGTCCTCGAGGGTGATTTCCTGATCTCGAAGGGTCCCCTCGACCCCTATGCGCTGGAGCTGTGCCGCGGTGCCTACGAGCATATCGACCGCATCGACTGCGCTCTGCGCTCCGTTGCCAAGAACTGGGATCTTATGCGCATGCCCGGCGCCGACCGCAATCTGCTGCGTATCGCCGTTTACGAGATGCGTTTCCTCACCGACGAGGAGGTCTCGGACGCCATCGTGATCAATGAGGCTGTCGAGCTTGCCAAGGCCTATGGCACCGATCAGTCCGCGTCGTTCGTCAACGGCGTGCTGGGCAAGATCGCGCGCAGCGAGGAGTTGCCGGGCGAGGACCTGTACCAGGAACTGCTGGCCGAGGATCGCGCTCGCGAGGAGGCGCAGGCTGCCGAGGCGGCCGCCAAGGTCGCTGCCGCTCAGGCTGCCGCCGGTGTACTTGCCGAGGATGCGGACGCTGCTGAGGCCCTCGAGGCCGACTCCGTCGAGGAGTAGCCATGCCAGAGGGTTCCGTCCGCAACTTCGATGAGATCTCGGATCGCCTGGACCAGATCATCGCTACCGTTCGCTCCAAGGATACGTCCTTGGAGCGTTCGCTCGATCTGTTTGACGAGGCGATTGAGCTGGGATCCCGCGCGGTCGATATGGTCGACAAGTTTGAGCTGACGCCGCGTGAGGCCGATAAGCTCGAACAGGAATACGATGAGGATGCGGCAAACGAATCCCAGGATAGCTAGGCCGCATCTCCGGATACGAATGGTTGATGGCATTCATGAAACGCGTGCGTCTTGATGACGAACTGATTTCACAGGGCATCTGCGCCGATCGCGCGGATGCCCTTCGCACTCTTATGGCCGGCTTGGTCTCGAGTGGCGGCGAGCGCTTGACTTCGCCGGGTCTTAAGGTGATGCCGGGGCTGCCGCTGCACGTGAAGGGGCGTATTCCCTATGTTGGCCGCGGCGGTCTTAAGCTCGAAGGCGCGCTTGATGCGTTTGGCATCAATCCGACGGGCCTTGCCTGTTTGGATGTGGGCTGCTCTACCGGCGGTTTTACCGATTGCCTGCTCAAGCGCGGAGCTGCGACTGTTGTCTCTGTGGACGTGGGTCGCGCCCAGTTCGATTGGTCGTTGCGTCAGGACGATCGCGTGACGCTGCATGAGCGCACAAACGTGACGCAGCTGCCTGAGCTTGGCTATGCCGGCGCCATCGACCTGGCTGTGTGTGATGTCTCGTTTACCAGCATCGCGAACATTATCGATGCGGTACTGGCGTGCCTGGCGCCTACGGGTGCATTCTGCACGCTCGTAAAGCCGCAGTTTGAAGCTCCGGCGGCGCTGGTGGGCGAGGGCGGCATTGTGACCGATCCCGCCGTGCGCCGCGATACGCTCGTGGCGGCGGTTGAGCTCTTTGCTGCCAAGGGGCTGTTCCCGGTCGATGTGTGCGTGTCGCCCATTCATGGTGCCAAGGGCAACGTTGAGTTTTTCCTGTACGGCACGAGATTTGAATCTGGCGACCGCTCGCAAGACGTGCTGCAATCCCAGGTATCGGTTTTGAGCGAGAAAGCTGCAACGCTATGAAGGTCTTTCTGGTTCCCAATTACTACAAACAAGAGGCGGTCGAGAGCGGCCTGATGCTCGAGCTTTGGCTGACGCGCCAGGGCTATGAGGTCGCATGGGCTGCCGACCAGCGATCGAAGATTCAGAGCACGCCTGATATTGACGGCTCCGATCTGGTCATTACGCTCGGCGGCGACGGTACGTTGCTGCGCGCTGCCCGCATCCTCAACCATCGCGAGATTCCTATCCTCGGTCTTTCTTATGGTCACCTGGGCTTTTTAACTGCTGCGAGCCCCGAGGAGCGCGACATTCTGCAGGTCGTGAGCGACGCCCTGTCCGGTGAGCTGCACGTGAGCCGTCGCGCCACCATCGCCGCGGATATCGTATCCGTGCGCGAAGACGGTACGAAGGATGTCGTGCGCACCTTCGCCCTCAACGACATGGCGCTTACCCGCGGTCCGCTGTCCGATATGGTCGAGTTCGACATCACGGTGTCGGGCCACCATATCGACCGACTGCGTGGCGACGGCGTGGTCGTTTCGACGGCGACTGGTTCTACGGGTTACGCGCTCAGCGCCGGTGGCCCCATCGTGAGCCCTGACTATACGGGCATGGTCTGCGTACCCATTGCGCCGCACACCATTCAGGCCCGCGCCTTCTTGACTTCGCCGAGTGATGTCGTCGAAATCTTTATGTCTGATGACCGTCCGAGCGTTCCGGCGATCGCTATCGATGGACAGTTTATTACCTGCGATGGCACCGTTGAGAGCGTGGCGGTGCGCCGCGGGCCCGGAGATGTGTTGCTGCTGGATTACGGCCCCGAGAGCTTCTATAACTCGGTGAGCCGCGTATTCTACGGAGTCCGTCATGATCGATGAGCTGCAGGTTTATAACATTGCACTCATTCGCGAGGCGACGCTGGTGCCGAGTGCCGGCCTGACTGTCCTGACTGGCGAGACTGGCGCCGGCAAGACCGCGCTGCTCTCGGCCCTCAAGCTAATTTTGGGCGAGCGTGCGGATTCGTCGACGGTGCGCGAGGGCGAGGCACTGGCGAGCGTCGAGGCGCGACTCTTCGACGGGCCGCACGACACGGAGGGGTTCACCGTACAGCGCAGCCTTTCTGCCGAGGGCCGCAGCCGCGTGAAGATTGACGGTCGCATTGCCAGTGTGCGCGAGCTTTCGGAGCGCGTCGGCGTGATGATGGATCTGTGCGGCCAGTACGAGCACCAGCGCTTGCTCGATCCGGCGCATCACGTTGCGATGGTCGATGCCTGGGCGGGACGCTCTGCGCTCGAGGCGCTCGAGCACTACCGTGCTTGCTTTAAAGCCTCGCGCGCGGCTGCCAAGGAGGTCCGTCGCGTCGAGGAGGCCTCACGTGCGCGGGGGAGTCGCGTCGAGGAAGCGCGCTTTGCGCTCGAGCGCATCGGCGAGGTCGACCCCAAACCGGGCGAGTATGAGGAACTCGAGGAACTGCTGCCGCGCTCCGAACATGCCGAGGTACTGGTTGCCACAGCTAACGATGCCCATGCATCGCTTGCCTCCGAAGGGGGAGCGCTCGACGCCGTGAACAGCGCCGTGGCAGAACTTTCCCGAATGGCTACCGTCGATCGCAAACTGGGCGACATTGCCGATGCGCTTTCGGATGCCTGTATCTCACTTGAGGATTGCGCGAACGAGCTTCGTGCCTATCGCGATGGCGTCGCCTTCGACCCGCGCGAGCTCGCTCGCATGCGTGAGCGGTATTCCGACCTCAAGGGCCTGTTGCGTCAGTGGGGCCCCACCATGGACGATGTTTTTGCCATGCGCGATCGCTCGCAAGAGCTGCTGTCCCTGGTCGATGATGGCGATGAACAGATCAAAAAGGCGCGTGAGGCACTCGGGAGCGCTGAGCGCGAGTTGTTTGCCGCTGCCAAGGCACTTAAGCGCGCCCGCAATACGGCGGCCCCGCGCTTCTGTCACGAGGTTGGCCGCCAGATGGCTCGCCTGGAGATGGGCGGCGCCGAGCTCGTCTGGGAGTCGCGCGATCTTCCCCGTGCTGAGTGGACGCCCGTTGGTCCTTCGAGCTACGAGCTGCTATACCGCAGCGGTGCCGGTTTGACTCCACGTCCCCTGCGCCGCATTGCGTCGGGCGGCGAGCTCAGCCGCGTCATGTTGGCAAGTAAGGTTGTCCTCGGTAACGCGGACGGTGTCGATACGCTGGTGTTTGACGAGGTCGATGCTGGCGTCGGTGGCTCCACGGCGCGTGCGCTCGCGGGCGTGCTGGCAGATCTCGCCGCTACGCATCAGGTGATTGTCGTAACCCACTTGGCGCAGGTCGCCGTCATGGCTGACAAGCATTATGTCGTCAGCAAGGAACCGGGCGATGTTCCCCAGACGCATTTGGACGAGGTAACCGGTGAAGCGCGTACCGCCGAGATCGCCCGCATGTTGAGCGGCGATCAGTCCGAGGCAAGCTTGGCCCACGCGAAGCAGATGCTCGAAGAAGCTCGAGGTTAGGTCGTATCAGCGGTGTTGGTGGGACAAAATGGACTGAAATTTTTGTCCCACTACGCGTTTTACTCAACGACCTTATCCGGCTGGATGAGCTCCTCGTAGTAGCTGATATGCTCGCGAGCGTCTTCAATCTCGGGCAGCAGGAAGTTGTAGATGACTTCGATGATCATCGTGGCGCTGATCTTAGAGAACGCAAAGTCGCCCGTTGTCAGCAGCGCTTCGTGGTTGACGGTGTTAAAAGTGTAGTCTGCCAGGCGCGCGAGCGGGGATTTACTGTCGCTGCTGATGACGACTACGGTTGCGCCGCAGTTGTGAGCCGCTTTTGCCATGCGATTCAGTCGGCGCGATTTGCCAGAGTTTGAGATTAGCACGATGACGTCACCCGGGCGTAACGTGAGCGCAAAGCCGATTGATGTCTCGCTAATGGTGCTCGCCATGCAGCGCAGGCCCAGCTGCGAAAACTTAAACGTCGCATCGAGCGCGACCGCGTTCGTATTGCCCACGGCGGCGAACTCAATAACGCCGGCATTCTTAAGCGCGTGTACAACTGCGGCCAACGTGTCGTGATCTATGCCGTCGATGGTCGCATTAAGCTCACTCACCTTGGCGGCGAGGATATTTTTTAGGCTCTGCTCCATATTGTCGAGCGAGACCTCGTCAGTCAGGCCCTCGTTACGCTGGCTTTCCAAATCCCTCGCCAACGAAAACTGAAAGCTGCGGAAGCTACCAAAGCCAAGCTTGCGGCAGAAGCGCGAAACGGTCGCCTCGGACGTGGCGGCGGCGCGCGAGAGCTGAGCGGCCGTGAGGCGTGGCGCCTCGGACTGGTGCTCCAATATATAGTCGACAATGCGCTGCTCGGACTCGCTGTATCCCTGATGGGTGCTAATGAGGGAAAGTGCGCTCTTGCTACTATCGGTCATGGATGGCTCCTGGTTGGCATGAAAATCTAATTTACTACGCCATGCCATAGTATACGGGCATTTTCAATTACAAGATACACCTTGCCGTTTCAAGTGTTGATGGTAAACTTTCACTTACCGTTTACGGTTATGAAAGAACCTTTCACCGGAGATTTGCACCTTAGCTCTTCTCACGCGGACGGTAGGTTGGTATCTTTCAGTTGTGGAAAAACGCGCATCGAAGCGCGTGTAGGGGAGCGCCCGCGGGCGCTGTACTCAAGAAGGAGGGACACATGGCTAAGTTTGACATCATCGCCGCGACCGGTTGCCCGACCGGCATTGCGCACACCTTCATGGCGAAGGAGGCGCTGGAGAAGGCTGCTGCCGAGCGTGGTCTGACCATTAAGGTCGAGACACATGGCCAGGTCGGTGTCGAGAACGAGCTCACCAAGAGTGAGATCGCTGGTGCCAAGGCCGTCGTCGTCGCAGCCGATAAGGATGTCCAGGCTGAGCGTTTCGCCGGCAAGCCCATGGTTTCCGTCGGTGTTTCCAAGGCCCTGTCCGTCGAGGCCGCCGGAAAGCTGATCGACCGCGCGCTCGCCGCCAAGGGCGACGACACGGTTGCCGCTGCCGCCGATGTCGAGGACGAGGTCGAGGAGAAGGAGTCCATCGGTCACGTCATCTACAAGCACCTCATGAACGGCGTCAGCCACATGCTGGTCTTCGTCGTTGCCGGTGGTGTTCTGACCGCCATTTCGTTCCTGTGGGGCATCACGTCCTTTGATTCGACGGCTGCCGACTACAACAGCTTTGCCGCGATGCTCAAGATTATCGGCGGTATCGCCATGAACCTCATGGTTCCGGTGCTCTCCGCTTACATCGCCGAGTCCATCGGCAAGCGCCCGGCGCTCGTCCCCGGCTTTGTTGCCGGTATGATTGCCATCCAGGGTCTTCCCATCAACGCCGATACCGGCATGATCGACGCTGGAGGCTCGGGTGTGGGCTTCGGCTTCCTGGGCGGCATCGTCGGCGGCTTCCTCGCTGGCTATGTCATTCTGCTGCTCGAGAAGGCTTTCTCTAAAATTCCCGCGAGCCTTAATGGCCTGAAGGCAATCTTCCTGTATCCGCTGTGCTCTACCGCCATCGTCGGCCTGGTCATGCTCGGTATTTCCGGCCCCATGGCTGCCATTAACCAGGGCATGATGGATTTCCTGCAGAGCCTCGGTAACTCCGGTCCGGTGATCCTTGGCCTGGCCATCGGCTGCATGTGCGCCTTTGATATGGGCGGCCCGGTCAACAAGGCTGCTTACGCTACTGGCACCTTCCTGCTCGGTACCGCTCTCGAAGCTGGCGTCGGCACCGAGACCTACAACTTCGGCACCAACTTCATGGCTGCCGTCTCCGCCGCTTGCATCGTTCCGCCGCTGATCACCACCTTCGCCGTCGTTGTCGGCAAGAAGTACTTCAGCCAGGAGGATCATGACGCCGGTATCGTCAACCTCATCCTTGGTTGCACCCACATCACCGAGGGCGCCATTCCGTTCATGACCAAGAACATCTGGCCCGTCATGCCCATCATGATGCTCGGTTCTTCCATCGCTTCCATCTTGACCATCTTCTTCAACGTTCACGATCCGGCGCCTCACGGCGGCTTCCTGGTCCTGCCTGTTGTCGAGAACGGTCCGCTGTGGGTCCTCGCGATCCTCATCGGCGCTGTGGTCGGTGGCATCCTGTTCGTGGCCTTCAAGAAGTACGACTTCGAGAAGAATCAGAAGGCCGCTCCTGTAGCCAAGCCCGTTGAGGCCCCCAAGGCCGCTGCCGTCGAGGCCCCCAAGGCCGAGGCTGCCGACTTCGTGAAGGTCGAGAATGTCTTTGTCGCCGAGGACTTCGCTTCTCGTGACGAGGCTCTGAGCTTCGTTTCCAACCAGGCCGTCAAGGCAGGTATCGCCAGCGACGCCGACGCCGTGATGAACGCCTTCCTGGCTCGCGAGGCCGAGGGCACCACGGGCATGATGGAGGGCTTCGCCATCCCGCATGCCAAGTCCGACGCCATTACCGAGGCTGCCGTCATCGTCGTTAAGGACGAGTCCGGCGTGACCGGTTGGGACACCATGGACGGCGCTCCCGTTAACGTGGCTATCGCCCTGCTCATCCCCGGTGCCCAGGCCGGCACTACGCACCTCAAGATCCTGTCCAAGGTCGCCGAGGCGCTCATGGACGAGGACTTCCGTGCCACCGTCAAGGGTTCCACCGACGCCGCCGAGATCGCCAAGACGATCAACGCCCGCCTGGTCTAATCCCCCAGCCCGCGAATAACATCGCCCCCTGTATATAAGGCGGAGTCCCTCCCCAGGGCCTCCGCCTTTTTTCTATCCCTCCCATAAGTTGCGGTGAAATAGGGACTGTTTAAACGATTCAACCCCAAATTCAGTCCCTATTTCACCGCAACTTACAAAAGGGCATAGAGGGGGCTACCTATCGAGTCTTTGTCGCGAACAGATCATTAGCCAGAATTCCGTTCGCACGATATTGCTCTGGACCGACCGAGTTTCTGCAGCTTGCTCGCCCACAGGGGGCCGGGCGCGGCCAGTGAGATTTATCGCGAGTTCCGCACGAGCCGAAGAGCACTTAATGTGCTCTTCGTGCGAGCAGGACTGTAGAGCAGGAAATCTCACTGGCCGCGCCCGGCCCCCTGTGGGCGAGCAAGCTGCAGAAACTCGGTCGGTCCAACAATTCGTCCGAAACATAATGAAAAACCGTTTGATGTGAGTTAATATAAACAACGTCGTGAATCTGACTCCTGCCACATACATGACAGGGGTTAAACACAAAAAAGGAGTCAACTATGGTTTCTGAGAAGGCTACCCTCGTTAATCCTCAGGGTCTGCACATGCGTCCGGCTGGTCTGTTCGCCTCCACCATGGGCAAGTACGCCTGTGACGTGACGGTCGTCACCCCCGAGAAGGAGGTCAACGGCAAGTCCCCGATGGCCCTCATGGCTGCTGGTATCCCCTGCGGTACCGAGGTCGAGGTCAAGTGCGACGGCGCCGACGAGGCCGAGGCTCTGGCTGCTGCCATCGAGCTCATCAAGAGCGGTCTTGGCGAGTAGAACTCAAACGGGTCGCATGTTGAACAACTAAGTTCATATTTGGGGGCGCAGTGACCTGTTGTAAGGTAACTGCGCTCTTTTGTCATGGATATGGCAAAACGCTTTATCACATGACACGGAGAGAGGAATGGGAATGTATCAGGGAGTCAACGCTTCCGAGGGCATCGGTATCGGCACCGTCATGGTCGCCGTCGATCCCGACTTGACGTTTGAGCCGCACGAGGTTGCTGATTCGGCAGCAGAGAAGGAGCGCTATCAGTCCGCTCTTTCGGTCTTCTGCGAGAAGACCCAGGCTCAGGCCGACCACATGAAGGAGACGGTGGGCGAGGCCGAGGCCGAGATCATGAGCGGACACATTGTCCTGGCTCAGGACCCGGGCATGACCGACGCCATCAACGCCGCCATTGACGGCGGTACCTGCGCCGAGCAGGCGCTCATGGACACCTCGACCATGTTCGAGAACATGTTCCTGTCTATGGACGACGAGATGTTCCGTCTGCGCGCGGCCGACATCGCCGACATCCGCACCGGTATTCTGGCCGAGCTGCTGGGCAAGGAGGTCGTCGACCTCTCCGTCCTGCCCGAGAACACTGTCGTTGTCGTGCACGACCTCACGCCGTCCATGACCGCAACGATCGATAAGGCCCACGTTGCCGGTATCGTCACCGAGACCGGTGGCCGCACGTCGCACTCCGCGATCATTGCGCGCGCCCTCGAGATCCCGGCTGTCCTTTCGGTTTCCAACAGCTGCACCGCGCTGCGCAACGGTATGACCGTTGTCGTCGACGGTGGCAAGGGTATCGTCGAGGCCGATCCCGACGAGGAGACGCTCGCTGCCTACACCGCTAAGGCCGAGGCCTTCGCTGCCGAGAAGGCAGCCCTCGAGGCCTTCCGTGGCAAGCCGTCCGTGACTGCCGATGGCATCAAGAAGATCATCGCCTGCAACATCGGTAACCCCGATGACGTGCCCAACGCGCTCGATCACGACGCCGAGGCCATCGGTCTGTTCCGCTCCGAGTTCCTGTTCATGGACTCTGCTGAGCTTCCTTCCGAGGAGGAGCAGTTCAACGCCTACCGTAAGGTCGCCAGCGCGCTCAAGGGTGCTCCGGTCATCATCCGCACGCTCGATGTGGGTGGCGACAAGGAGATTCCGTATCTGCACATGGTCAAGGAAGACAACCCCTTCATGGGCTTCCGCGCCGTGCGTTACTGCCTGGCCAATCCCGACCAGTACAAGGTCCAGCTCCGCGCTCTGCTGCGCGCTAGCGCCTTCGGTGACGTCAAGATCATGATCCCGCTCGTCACCTGCGTCGAGGAGGTCTTGGCTGTCAAGGAGCTCGTCGAGCAGTGCAAGGCCGAGCTGACCGAAGAGGGTCGAAAGTTCAACGAGAACATCGAGGTCGGCATTATGGTCGAGACGCCCGCCGCTTCGCTGCTCGCAGACCGTCTTGCCGAGGTCGCCGACTTCTTCTCCATTGGCACCAACGACCTGATCGGCTACACCATGTGCGCCGACCGTGGCAACGACACCATCTCCAACCTGTACCAGGTGTACTATCCCGCCGTGCTCCGCTCGCTCAAGAACATCATCGAGAGCGGCGTGAAGGCCGGCATCATGGTCGGTATGTGCGGCGAGGCCGCTGCCGATCCGCTGCTCGAGCCGCTGCTGATCAGCTGGGGCCTGGAGGAGTTCTCGATGAGCGCTCCGTCGATCCTGCGCGCCCGCAAGACCATCAGCCAGTGGACCAAGGCCGAGTGCGACGAGCTCGCCGAGAAGGCACTCGCCTGCAACACCGCCGCCGAGGTCAAGGCACTGCTCGAGTCCGCAGCTCGCTAATTTGGTATCAGAGGTAACCGCGTGGTTGGAATGGGCCGGCCACGCGGCCCTCACATATACAGGGGGTACTGTAAATGTTCTACACGCTAACCGCTAACCCGGCTGTCGACATGACGGTTTCGAGCTCTCCGCTCGAGCCCGACGAGAACGTCCGCACCGGCTCGGCCAGCTACACGGCTAACGGCAAGGGCCTCGACGTGTCCTTCGCCTTTAAGAAGATGGGCGTCGACACCGTCGCGCTCGGCTTCTTCGCCGGCTTCACGGGCAAGTTTATCGTCGAGGAGGTCATGAACCTGGGTTGCCTGTGCCGCCCGGTCTGGACCGACGGTATCACGCGCATCAACACCTACGTCAACGATGGCCAGCACGAGTACGGCATCCTGAACCCCGGCGCTCCGATCACGCCGCAGCACCAGGAGGAGCTCTACAACATCCTGGACACCGCGGGCGATCTTGAGTGCCTGATTGTCTCCGGCTCCGTGCCTCCCAAAGCTACGCCCGACTTCCTGGCTCAGGTCATGGAGCACGCTCAGGCTCGTGGCGCCGACGTCGTCCTGGACCTGTCCTCCGACAAGCTCAAGGAGCTCGCTCACAAGAAGCCGCTGCTCATCAAGCCGAACCATCACGAGATGAAGGCCATCTTCGGTGTGCCGGTCGATACCGACGACGAGGTTCGCGTTGCCATGAAGATGGCTCACGACGCTGGCGTTCAGAACGTGCTGCTCACCCGTGGTAGCCGCGGCGACGCTTACTTCTCCAACGGCGAGGACATCTGGTACGCCAAGCGTGAGTTCAACATCAAGCTGGTTTCTTCCGTCTGCGCCGGCGACTGCACCCTCGCTGCGTTCCTGCACAAGTGGTACAGGGATCGCGACAACGTCGAGGAGGCCATGAAGCTCGCTATGGCCACCGGCGCCAACGTTGCCGAGTCCGTTGGCATCGGCGACTTCGGTCACGTCGACGAGTACAGCAAGCGCGTTGCTGTCCGTAAGCTCGATCGCCAGTAATCGAAACACGACATATTCGTGCGCATGCGGCGCCCCGGTTTCGGCCGGGGCGCCTTTTTTTGTTTCGTCATGGGGGAGGGGTGTCCTGCTGTACTTCATCGCTTCCACACCGTTCACCGAGTTGTCCTAGCCTTTTGCCGATCCGTGGAATATACTTTCATTAACACGTTGCTTCGTGAAAGGAACATTCATGATTTACACGCTCACTGCAAATCCCGCCATTGACTACAACATCGCTTGTGACGGCCTTGCTGCCAACACCGTCACGCGTACTCGCAACGCCGTCTATACGCCCAACGGCAAGGGCCTCAACGTCTCGTTTACGCTTGACCACTACGGTGTCGACACCACGATCCTGGGCTTCTTCGCTGGCTTCTCGGGCGAGTTCATCGTCAAGGGCGCCGAGGCCCTGGGCGTGCCCGTCAAGCCCGTGTGGACCGACGGCATCACGCGCGTCAACGTGTTCCTCAATGCCGGCCCCGACACCGAGTACAACATGGTCAACGCCGGTGCCGCCATCAACGAGGCCAATGAGCAGGAGATGTTTGAGCTCATCGATTCGCTCGATGACATGACCTGCTTGGTCATCAGCGGCTCGCTGCCTCCCAACACTTCCGAGGGCTTCTTGGCCGAGGTCCTGCGCCGTGTCAAGGCCAAGGGGGCTGAGTTCGTCCTCGACATCTCGAGCCATCAGCTGGCAGACCTCATTGCTCTGGAGCCACTGCTGATCAAGCCCAATGACGACGAGCTGCTTGACATCTTTGGCATTAAGGTGAGCGGTGGCGACGATGAGTCTGTTAAGGGCGCAATGGCTGAGCTTCATGCCAAGGGCGCCAAGAACGTGCTGCTGACCCTTGGTGGCGCCGGCGCGTACTTCTCCAACGGCGAGCATATCTGGTTTGCCAACCGCACCTTTGAGGTCAAGCTGCTGTCGACCGTCTGCGCCGGCGATTCCTCGCTGGCCGCCTTCCTGTCCGTGTGGCACGACGCCCCCGAGCGTGTTGAGGATGCCTTGCGTCTTTCGATGGCCACCGGCGCCAACGTGGTCGAGTGCCCCGGTCTGGGCGATTTTGCCAAGGTGGACGAATATAAGAAGCACATCGAGGTTCGCCAGGTCTGTTAGTCCCTGCACCTTGCCTGAATAGTTTGATTATTTCGCATCCGTCTTAGACTAGGACGGATGCGTTTTTGTTTATCGGACTTGCGTGTGCAGTGGAGGCTGTTTCTTGCTAGACTTCTTGCAGACGCAATCGATAGCCAATTTGATAGTCGCAGGAGGCCATAGGCATGTGCAATGTTTCTCTCAACGGTACGCAACCGTCTGATGCCTCCCTGCGCGTCCTGCGCGCGCTTGAGGCGGCTGGTCTTGAGGCTTGGTACGTTGGCGGTTGGGTGCGCGACGCCCTGATGGGATGCCCCAGCCACGATGTTGATATGTGCTGTAGCGGCCTGTGGCAGGAGTCCAAGGCGGCGCTCGAGGCCGCCGGCATCGTGGTTGTGGAGTCGGGCATTAAATTTGGCGGAATCACGGCTATTTCCGATGGCGAGCGTATCGAGGTCACCACGTACCGTCTGGATGGCTTCTATACCGATGGGCGCCATCCTCAGAGCGTCGAGCGCGCCGCCTCGCTCGAGGACGATCTGGCGCGCCGCGACTTTACCGTCAACGCCATGGCCTGGCATCCCGAGCGCGGGCTTGTCGACCGCTATGACGGCCAGGGTGATCTTGAGCGCAAGCTGATTCGCGCTGTCGGCGATCCCAAGCGTCGCTTTAACGAGGACGCCCTGCGCATGCTGCGTGCGGTGCGCTTTGCCTGCCGTCTGGACTTTATGATTGAGCCCGAGACCAAGCGTGCACTTGCCGAGTGCGCGCCGTTGCTTGATGCCGTGGCGCGTGAGCGTGTGGGTATTGAGCTCGAGGGCATTCTTTCGACCGGTCATGGGGGAGACGCGATGCTTCGCTATCCCGAGCTCATCTGCGCCGCCGTGCCCGAGTTGGCAGCGGGTCGCGGGTTTGATCAACGCAGTGTCTATCATGCGTTTAACGTCTACGAGCATATCGCCCGCGTGCTGACGGTGGCAGGGGAGCTGGCGCTGTGCGACGGCGTCGCGCCCTCGTCGAGCCTTATGTGGGCGGCGTTTTTGCACGATGTGTCCAAGCCCGAGTGCTTTACGGTCGATCATTCCGGCAGCGGACACTTCTACGGTCATCCCGAGCTCGGCGCCAAGAAAGCGCGCGTCATTATGGATCGCCTGGCGCTCTCGCACGACCTGGTGCGCGATGTGTGCCTGCTTATCAAATACCATGACAAGCCGCTGCGCCCCGAGCGCTCCTGCCTGCTCAATATGATGCGCTTGCTTTCTGGTGAGGGCGTCGACACAGCCCGCCTTATTGATGAGCTCATGGATCTTAAGCGTGCTGATACGCTCGGCAAGGCCCCGTCGTGCTTCTATTACGTTGAGACGATTGAGGAGATGCGCGCGATGGCGCACGAGCTGCTGAAGGCAGGGGAGCCCTATACGCTCAAGATGCTCTCCATCAACGGCGGCGACCTGATCCGTGCCGGAGTCAAGCCCGGGCCGGAACTGGGTCAGCTTCTCAACTCCGCCCTCGACGCCGTGATCGAAGACAACATTCCCAACGATCGCGAAGCTCTTTTGGTCCATCTCAACTTGAATTAGCTACCCAGTTTACCTGCGTGTTCCATAACCTGCCGACAATTTTTCGGCAATTTGGAATTTCTTCTTGCGCTGACGTTTTTTGTCCCGTAATATAATTCTTCGCAGCACGGCAGTGCAGATGTCATGTGGCCCGTTCGTCTAGCGGTTTAGGACGCCGCCCTCTCAAGGCGGAGATCACCAGTTCGAATCTGGTACGGGCTACCACTTCTTTTCTGCTGAGGCTTATGGCCCGTTCGTCTAGCGGTTTAGGACGCCGCCCTCTCAAGGCGGAGATCACCAGTTCGAATCTGGTACGGGCTACCACGCATTTGATACCCGGGCTTCCCATGGAAGGCCGGGTTTTTTATTTTCAAACAACCGTCTGCAATTCCCGTTTGAACCAGAGCTTTGCGTTCTGTCTATGGTCCTTGCGGGGGTACCGTCAAGATTCTTTCGCAAATTGATCGAGGCGGCCTCGGCCCCGCCTTGCTCTAGCCCTCCGCCTTCTTGCTCAGCTCGTCCATCTCCTCCAGCTTCGACATGTCCAGGTACCTCCTCTTGCCCCATTCGTGCTC
>JAXIXR010000039.1:0-168136 GCA_036304905.1 Collinsella sp.
ACCTCGACGACTTCGTGGTCCATTGGAACACGAGGAGGCGCCAGGTTAAACTGAAGGGACTGACCCCGGAGGAGTTCCGGAGACAGTCCCTTGCGGCGTAGTTCTTATTTAAGCCGTCCAAGTTTTGGGGTGCAGTTCATGTGAGCTCGGGGCCTTTTCGTGCCACGCATCTATGAGAGGGGAAATTTGATGCGCCCGGGCGCTACTCCATGTAGCCACCCTGGATGGCGGAAACTGCATGCTCGGTAAAGAACTTGAGCGTGCCGGAGGTGTAACGATTAGCCTTAGGCTTCCAGGCGGCACGACGCTCGGCCAGGACGGCGTCGACCTCGGCCGGCTCCATCTCCTTGCCGGCGATACCCACGATGGACAGCGACCGCTCGGGAATATTGATTTGGATCAGGTCGCCTTCCTCGATCAGGGCAATCGGGCCGCCCACGGCAGCCTCGGGCGAAACGTGACCGATAGCCGGGCCCTTGGAGGCGCCGGAGAAGCGGCCATCGGTGATCAGGGCAATGCTCGCACCCAGCTCGGGATCGCTGGCGATAGCCTCGGTGGTGTAGAACATCTCGGGCATGCCGGAGCCCTTGGGGCCCTCGTAGCGAATGATGACGGCGTCGCCGGGCTTGACCTCGTGCGTCAGGACGGCGTGGATAGCGTCCTCCTCGCAATCGAACGGACGTGCCTTAAGCGTGGCCTGGAACATCTCGCGCGGAACAACCGTGTGCTTGACGACGGCGCCCTCGGGGGCAAGGTTGCCGTGGAGGATGGCGATGGAGCCATCGGTACCAAAAGCCTGGTCAAACGGGCGAATGATGTCCTCGCGCTTGAGGTTCCACTTCTCCAGGTAGCGGCCGCACTTCTCGTAGTAACCGTTGTTCTTAAGGTCCTCGAGGTTTTCGCCGAGGGTTTTGCCGGTGACGGTCATGACATCGAGGTGAAGCATCGACTTGATCTCCTCCATGATGCGCGGCACACCACCCGCATAGTAGAAGAACTGTGCCGGCCACTCGCCTGCGGGACGGACGTTGAGCAGGTAGTGGGCGCCACGGTGCAGGCGATCGAAGTCGTCGGCGGACATCTCGATGCCAAACTCGCGGGCGATAGCAGGAATATGCAGCAGCGAGTTGGTGGAACCCGAAATGGCGCCGTGGACCATGATGAGGTTCTCGAAGGACTCCTTGGTCACGATGTCGCGGGGGCACAGGTTGTGCTCGGAGAGCCACACGGACTGACGGCCAGCCTCGCGCGCAAACTCACGCAGATCGGAGCTGGTTGCGGGCAGCAGGGCCGTGCCGGGGAGCATAAGGCCCAAGGCCTCGGCGGTAACCTGCATGGTCGACGCGGTGCCCATAAAGGAGCAGGCGCCGCAGCTGGGGCATGCCTTGTGCTTGGCAAACTCAAGCTCCTCGCGGGAGATCTCGCCGCGCTCGTAGCGGGCAGAAATCGCGCCGAGCTGCTCCAGGGTCAGCAGGTCGGGGCCTGCATCCATGACACCGCCGGTAACGACGATGGAGGGGATGTTGATGCGGCCCATGGCCATGAGGTTCGCAGGCAGGCCCTTATCGCAGCTGGCGACAAAGACGCCGGCGTCGAACGGGGTGGCCTTGGCATGGATCTCGATCATGTTGGCGATCATGTCGCGGCTGGGCAGCGAGTAGTTAATGCCGTCGTGGCCCTGGGCCTCGCCGTCGCAGATATCGGTGCAGAAGTAACGGGCACCGTGACCGCCAGCCTCGGCAACGCCAGCACGGACCTCCTCGACCAGCTCAAACAGGCCGGCAGAACCCGGGTGCGAGTCGCCGAACGTCGACTCGATAATGACCTGCGGCTTGTCCAGATCCTCGATGGACCAGCCAGAGCCCAGACGCAGCGGGTCCATCTCGGGGCTGATGGTGCGAAACTTGCCGGAACGCGGCTGCAGCTTGGCAACCAGGTCGGCTGCCTCCTGCTGAATCTGTGCCTTGGTCTTCTCGTCCATGATGCTCTCCTCTTTTGATTTGAACGGTTGTACCAATCGTTGGTTAATGAATCAGGTGTAAATGGGTACCGAGCGATGCACTCGGTGAAAGATGCTTAGCTACGCGAACTAGGCGAAGAACGAAATCACCAGGGCGCAGGCAAGACCCGAAAGGCCGATGAGCGTCTCCATAACGGTCCAGGACTTGAGGGTTGTCTTCTCGTCAATCTCCAGGAACGAGGAGCACATCCAAAAACCGGCATCGTTGACGTGCGAGAGGGCCGTGGCACCGCCGCAGATAGCAAGACAGATAGCGGCACGCATGAGCACCGAAGCACCGGCAACCGCGGGCATGGCGGCCATAATGCCCGATGCCATAGTCATAGCGACGATGGAGCTGCCGACAGAGGCACGCACCATGACGGCAATCAAAAAGGCAACGACCACCAAAGGCAGCGGTGAAGCCTCGAGCATGGGCCCAATAACCTGGCCCAAGCCGCAGTCCTGCAGCATCCAGCGAATGACGCCGCCGCAAGCGATAACCAGCAAGATCATGCCGACGGGCTTAAGAGAGCGGTCGAGCAAGGCCTTGAGCTCGGCGCCGGAGTAGCCGCGGCGCGCGCCCAGCAGATACATCGCGACGAGCGTGGCGAGCGTCAAAGCGACGAACGGCTTGCCCAGGAAGGCGAGAATCGAGGCGAGCTCGGCGGGCATGGGGATATAAGAGGACAACGTGCCCAGCAAAATCAGACAAAGCGGCGTGAGCACGATGGCAAGCACCATACCAAAGGAGGGAAGCTCCTTTTCGTCGCTCGCGCCCTCGGCAGAGGTAAAGTGTTCCGGAACATCGGTAAAGATGCGACCGCCCACATTGCGGCCCCAGATGACGCCGGCAATCGCCATGGCGATGAAGGCAGTGGGGATACCGACGAGAATCATGGTGCCCAGGTCGACACTGAGCGTGCCGGCGACCAAAACCGACCCGGCCGATGGCGGCACAAACGCATAGCCAGCGGCAAGTCCCGCGAGCAGCGCGATGCCGTAGTAGAGCGTCGACTTTTTGGTCTGCGATGCCACGCTAAACGCAAGCGGAATCAAAACGACCACGCCGGCCTCAAAGAACACCGTGGTGCCGATGACCAGACCGGTGATGCCCAGCGCCCAGCTGGAGTGGCCCTGGCCAAAGGTGTTAATGAAGGTCTGGGCGATCTTCTTGGCGCCGCCGCTCTCCTCCAAAATCTGGCCAAACATCGATCCCAGACCAATGAGCAGGGCGATGTTTTGCAGCGTGGTGCCCACGCCCTTGGTGACGGTGTCTGCCACCATGTCGAGCGGCATGCCGGCTCCGATACCGATCACGAGCGCCGAGACCATCATCGACAGCACGGGGTGCAGCTTGAACTTGATGATGAGCGCAAGCAGCAGCGCGATGCCCACGATGGCGGCGATGACCAACCTGGTGGGGTCAGCCATAAACGTTGGGTCTGACATCTTTCCTCCAATTCATCAGACCTTTTGAATTCGTCTGATGACTATAGCGTGTTTTGGAAAGGTCTGATGTTTCATTTTGAAATTTGTTCGAAATACATCTGATGTATTTGGTAAACGGTCGTATTTGCGCTGCGAACGGTATATCTAAGCCGCCCGACTCAAATCCAGCGGCCAATATCGCATCCGTGGTGCGCTAAAATAGCTCAGATGAATTTTGTAATGAAAGGTATAGCTATGGCCCGCGCCGAATCGGGACTCCCCGAGCAAATATCGGAGAAAATCATTCAATTGATTCTGGATGAACACCTTGAGCAAGGCGATCGCCTGCCCAAGGAAACCGTGCTGGTCGAGCGCTTGGGCGCCGGCAGGAGCACCGTGCGCGAGGCCATGAAGTTGCTGCAGTCGCGCAATATCGTGCGCATTAAGCAGGGTTCGGGCACCTATGTGGCGTCAAACCCCGGCGTTGCCGACGACCCGCTGGGCTTTACCTTTATCGACGACAAGCAGCGTCTGGCGCGCGACCTACTCGAGGTGCGCTTTATGATCGAGCCGCAGATTGCACGCATGGCAGCCGAGCACGCAACCAACGACCAGGTCGTCTGTATCAAAGAGCTCTGCGACGAATCCGAGCGCCTGGCCGAGGCCGGTGAGGATTACTCCGCCGCCGACACCGCGTTCCACAATGCCATTGCCGAGAGCTCCGGAAACCTCGTCGTTCCCCGCCTGATGGGCGTGCTCAAGGCATCCGTCCCCCTCTTTATCGACGTGACCGGCAAAAAGCTCGTCGAGGAAACTATCCGCACGCACCGCGATGTGGCCGACGCCATCGCCTCGCGCAATCCCACCGCCGCGCACGACGCGATGTATCTGCACCTGGTGTATAACCGCAACATGATTGCGGAGGGCGCGCAGGAACAGAGCGAATAAACGTCCGCGCGGCAAGGGCGAGATCACCGTTTACCTTTTAAAAGTGAACGTTCACCTGATTTTAGAAGAATCTGACTTTTAATTCCCCCTCTTCTCCTATACTGACCTTGTATGAAAAGCAAGACTTATATAGATGAACGTTTCTTTTGAAAGGATCGCTATGTCTGATCTTATGGACAGCTTCCGCCTGGATGGCAAGGTCGCGCTCGTAACCGGCGCCACCTATGGCATCGGTATGGCCATCGCCGAGGCGCTCGGAGAGGCCGGCGCCAAGATCGCCTTTAACGCACGTCACGCCGACAAGGTCGCCGAGGCCGAGAAGCACTACCGCGAGCTGGGCTTTGAGGCCCATGGTTACGTGGCAGACGTCACCGACGAGGCCGTCGTCGCCGAGCTCATCGCCAAGATCGAGGCCGACTTTGGTACCACGCCCGATATCCTGGTCAACAACGCCGGCGTCATTCAGCGCACCCCGATGCTCGACATGAGCGCCGAGGACTTCCGTCGTGTCGTCGATATTGACCTCAACGCACCGTTTATCGTGTCCAAGGCCTGTCTGCCCGGCATGATCGCCAAGGGCCACGGCAAGATCATCAACATCTGCTCGATGATGAGCGAGCTGGGTCGCGAGACCATCGCCGGCTATGCCGCGGCCAAGGGCGGCCTCAAGATGCTCACCAAGAATATCTGTTCCGAGTTTGGCGAGGCCAATATCCAGTGCAACGGCATTGGGCCCGGCTACATCGCCACGCCGCAGACCGCGCCGCTGCGCGAGACGCAGCCCGACGGCAGCCGTCATCCGTTTGACCAGTTCATCATTGCCAAGACGCCGGCCGCCCGTTGGGGCACGCCCGAGGATCTGAAGGGCCCCGCCGTGTTCTTGGCTTCCGATGCATCGAACTTCGTCAACGGTCACATCCTCTACGTCGACGGCGGCATTCTCGCCTATATCGGCAAGCAGCCGCAGTAAGACGTCTGGGCGAGGCGGCGGACGATAAGGTCTGCTGCTCGAGCAGTCCTGACTCGCACGAAGAGCACATTAAGTGCTCTTCGGCTCGTGCGGAACTCGCGACAGACCTTATCGTCCGCCGCCCGCAGAGCGGCCTCTCTGTTGGAAATGCCGCTCAACATAACGAACAATTAATTCAGAAAATAGCGGAAGGTTACCTATCATGAAAATCGCTCTGATCAATGAGAACTCTCAGAACTCTAAGAACCCCATGATCGAGGCTGCGCTTAAGAAGGTTGTCGAGCCCATGGGCCACACCGTCTTTAACTATGGCATGTATGCCGACGCCGACTCCAAGCCCCTCACCTACGTGCAGAACGGCATCCTTGCCGCCGTGCTGCTCAACTCCGGCGCTGCCGACTACGTCGTGACCGGCTGTGGCACCGGCGAGGGCGCCATGCTCGCTTGCAACTCCTTCCCCGGCGTGCTGTGCGGCCATGTTGCCGACCCGCTCGATGCCTACACCTTTGCCCAGGTCAACGACGGTAACGCTGTCGCCATGCCCTTCGCCCTCAAGAACGGCTGGGGCCAGGAGCTCAACCTCGAGTACACCTTTGAGAAGCTCTTTGGCTTTGGTTCGGGCAACGGCTATCCTGCCGAGCGTGTTGAGCCCGAGCAGCGCAACAAGAAGATCCTCGACGGCGTCCGCGCTGTGACTATGCGTCCGCTCGTCGACGTTCTGGGCGAGATCGATCAGGACCTGGTGAAGGGCGCACTTGCCGGCGAACACTTCCAGGAGTACTTCTTTGCCAACGCAACCGACGAGGCCATCATCGCCAAGGTCAAGGAGATCCTGGGCCTCTAATCGCACGACTCATTGCAGCTAACGCAAGCGGCGGTCGTCCCATGTACGGGACGACCGCCGCTTTTTGCTATCTACCGACTGACGCCGCGGGGATAGGCCTCACATGCACCAAGGGGTTGACTAGAGCTCGCAAGCAACCTTGTAGCCATCGCCGATGGCGTCGCGGATGTTGCCGCACTTGTTGGCATCGCCCAACACGTGGGTGGTAACGCCGGCTGCAGCAAGGTCGTCGGCCAACTTGGTATTGGGACGATAGCCCATGGCAAGTACCAGCGTATCGGCATCGGCGATGGTGTGGATCTCGCCGTCCTTTTCGTAGCTGATGGCATCCTCGGTAATCTCGGTCACCTTGGCCTCGGTCAGCACGTGAACGCCCTTGGAGAGCATGCGCGTGATGAGCACCGCGCGACCGGCGCCGCCCTCGTTGGCGGCGAGCGTCTTGGTCATCTCGATGACGGTGACGTCGCGATTGGCCGGCGACAGATCGTTGACCAGCGGGGCCAGGTAATCGGCCGTCTCGCAGCCGACGGTGCCGCCGCCGACGATGACGATCTTCTTGCCCGGGAAAGCCTTGCCGCCCAGCAGGTCGTCGGCCGTCATAACCTGCTTAAAGCCCTGCATGAAGGCCGGAACGATGGGCTCGGCGCCATAAGCCAGGACGACCTCGTAGCCGGCGTAGTCGCGCTGAATGTCCTCGGCAGTAAGCTCGGTGCCAAATACGCACTTCACGCCGGCCTCGGCCAGACGACGATACTGATACTTGATCACACGGGTGAGTTCCTGCTTTGCCGGCGGAACGGCCGCGATGCGCATCTCGCCACCCGGCTCGTCCTGCTTATCCACGAGCACTACGTTGTGGCCGCGCTTGGCAGCAATGTAGGCTGCCTCCATGCCCGCAGGACCAGCGCCCACAACCAGCACGTTCTTAGCCTCGGCGGCAGGCTCGTAGCCGGCCTCGTCGCGCTCAACATCGGGATTGACGGTGCAGGAGATGCGCTTGCCAAACATAATGCCGTTCAGGCAGCGCAGGCAGCCGATGCAGGGGCGGATGTCGTCGGCGTTGCCGGCAGCGGCCTTATTGCAGAACTCGGCATCGCACAGATTGGCGCGGCCCATCATGCAGATGTCAGCAGCGCCGTCCTCGATCAGCTCCTCGGCGATCCAGGCCTCGTTGATGCGGCCGACGGTGGCGACGGGAATGTTGACGTGCTTTTTGATCTCGCGCGAGCAGGCAGCGTGCGAGGCCTGCTGCGTGCCGGCGGCAGGAATCGCGGAACCGCGCTTGATGGTGGTGCCGCCCGACACATGAATCATGTCGACGCCGGCCTTCTCCAGGCGACGCGAGACGTAGATCATGTCGTTGAGGGTCAGACCGCCATCGGTGTACTCATCGCCCGAGATACGGACGTCGATGATAAAGTCCTTGCCGCAGCGCTCGCGAATCTCGGCGATGACCTCGAGCAAAAAGCGCATGCGGGCGTCGAGCGAGCCGCCGTACTCATCGGTACGCTTGTTGTAGAGCGGGGTCAAAAAGCCGCCAAGCATGCCGTGGGCATGCGCCGCATGGACCTCGACGCCATCGACACCGGCCTTCTGCATGCGCACGGCCGCGTCGCCAAACTGATGCGTGAGCTCGTGGATCTCATCGACCGTGATGGGGCGCGGCGCCTCGCGGGCATAGGATGGGCCCACAAAGGACGGAGCGATCAGGCGCGGCGTGCCCGGAATGTTAAAGGCCATATAGGCGGGGTGGAAGAGCTGCGGCATGATCTTGCAGCCATACTCGTGGACGGCCGCGGCGAGCTTTTCCCAGCCAGGGATAAACGTGTCGTCGTAGCAGCACATGTCACCCGGCAGATAGGTATAGGTAGGCTCGACCGTCACGACCTCGGTGATGATGAGGCCCACGCCGCCCTTGGCGCGGGCACGGTAATGATCGACCAAGTCGTCGGTCACATAGCCATGATCGGCCAGGTTGGTGGACACCGGCGGCATAAAGACGCGGTTCTTGACCTCGGTCGTACCGACCTTGATCGGGCTAAAGAGCATCGGGTAGGCGGATGACTCCATACAGGCTTCCTTTCGTTTAAGCCGCTCGGCGGCACTTGCTAACGTACTTATCGTATCAGCAACCGCCGCGTCCGTACCCGCTCGCACTCCCCCGCCTTTAATCCAATCCCCACAAAAAGTTGCGGTGGAATACGGAGTAGATGAGGCCTTTGACAGCCAAAACAGTCCGTATTTCACCGCAACTGATGGGCGGGATGGAGTTAAAGGCCCAGGTAGGTGGTCATGCCTTCGACGGCGAGCTTGGCACCAGCTACGGCGTGGACCACGGTGAGCGGGCCGTTGACCACGTCGCCGGCGGCAAAGACGCCAGGCACGGTAGTCATGCCATACTCGTCGACCGAAAGCAGGCCGCGATGGTCGGTCTCCAGACCGCCCGTTGTAAGCACGAGCTTGTCCTTGGGCACCTGAGACGCCGCAATCACAACCGTGTCGGCGGACACGTGGTCGAGTTCTTCCTCGTAGCCCACCACGTTGTTGTCCTCGTCAAAGATAGCCGTCTCGAACACCGGACCGTTGTCGTCGATGGCGCAGATCGCCTTGCCGCACACAATCTCGGCACCGTCAAGCTCGGTCAGCTCCACCTCGTCATCGATGGCAGAGATATGGCGCGATCGGGCGTACACGGTAACCTTGCGAGCACCCGAGCGCAGGGCCGTGCGGGCAACATCCATGGCCACATTGCCGGCGCCGATAACCGCCACGTTCTGCCCGATCGCCACGCTCGTGGGGTCAACGAGGTAGTCGATGCCAAACAGCACGTTGCCGCGCGACTCGCCGGGAATACCCAGCTTTCGAGCTCGCCAGGTACCAGTACCGACAAAGACCGCATCGTAGCCGTCGCGCAGCAGGTCGTCGATATGCAGCGCGCCACCGATGGTGGTCGAGGGGCGCACGCGCACGCCAAGCGAGCACATCACATGACGGTACTTTTGCACGAGCGCACGGGGCAGGCGGAACTCGGGGATACCGTATTCCAGCACACCGCCGATCTCGGGCCGCTGCTCAAAAACAGTGACGGCGCAACCCAGCTGCGCCATCTTAATTGCCACGGTAATGCCGGCTGGGCCGGAGCCGACCACGGCGACCTGCTTGCCGCGCGACGGCGCGGGTCTCCACTCTTTGCGGTCCAAATACGCCGTGGAGATATAGTTCTCGATGCTCGAGAAATGCACGGGTGTGCCCTTGCGGCCCTGGATGCAAGCACCCTCGCACTGGCCCGAATGGTTGCACACCACGGAGCAGACCGCGCTCATGGGATTGTTCTGGAACAGCAGCTCGCCCGCTTCTTCTAGACGACGCTGTTTGAACAGGTCGATGACCTGCGGAATAGGCGTCTGAACCGGGCAGCCCTTAATCTGACAGAACGCCCTTTTACAACCTAGGCAACGATTCGCCTCTTCGACAATGTGGATAGCCACGCAACTCCCCTTTTTAATGCAATCCAATGGGGGCGACGATAAAGACCCTTCACCGCCGCCCCCATACAGGTAATCTCAATCTGCCGACACGGCAAAAGCCAATGCTATAACTCGCGATGAGAAGCCCCGCAGCGAGCAGACATGTGCTCGAGTGTCGCCAGGCAGTCAGCCGCCGTCGCCGGTACGCTGTTCTCGACCACGCAGGGAATCCCAGGGCAGGCGGCAGCCGCCCAGGCCACCACAGGCTCAAAGTCATATCGTCCCGTCTCGCCCACGCCATGACACACCAGGCGCGAACCCGTACCGTCGCACCATCCGGCTCCGTCCTCGTTATCAACGATCTCAAAATCCTTGGCGTGCAGCACGCGGATCTTACTGCCGCATAAGTAGAGCATGCGCGCGGTGATTTCCTGCGCTTCGTCAACGACACTGGGGTGCAGCAGCGACACTGGGTCATAGATCACGCCGAGCGACGGGCTCGAGACGCGCTCCAGCACCTCACGGCAGCGATCCGGAGTATTAACCGTCTCGTTCCAACCGGGCTCGATCAAAATTTGCCCGCCCACGGCCTCGGCCCGATCGCAGACGTGTGCAAGTCCGTCTGCAAACGCTTCGAGTGCCCCATCGGTCATGCGGTCGTCAGCAACGCGGTTCTGCGCATTGGGGCGACCGGTCTCGGTGCCAACCGGGCATCCGCCGAGCATCTGGGCAAAGTTCAGGCATGCCTCGTACTCGGCAATGTTATCCATGAGCTGTTGGCGATCGGGCGTCGCCAAATTCTTATAGCAGCCGAGCACGGCGACCGAAACGCCCGCCTCGTCGAGCACCGCACGCAAATGGTCGGCAAGCTCGCGGGTCAGGCCGCCTCGATCGATCCCCATCGATGCGTAGAGCACCTTGCTCGGCAGCTGAATGCACGAAAAGCCCAGCTCTCCCGCCATGCGGATGCGTTCCTCGACGGTCCCCTGCGGAAGGTCGTGCAAACGCACACCCGGAGTAATAGCCCCCACGTTATTCACATCCCTTATGAGCGTTGATGCCCGGGGTGTATCCGCCAAACGGGTCCTCGATGGAGCACACGCCCGAGGGGGCGAGCGGATCGCGCTTACCGGCCAGCTTGTCGTGATGCATGGTCTCGATATAGGCAAGCACCAGCGGCGCCACACCCTTTGCATCATTTTTGACCACGGGCTCGCTCATGTAGTAATCAAACGTGCCCTCGCGGTGCGCGGTGTTTCCCAAGCCCGCAACCAGGCAGATGTTGTCGAGCGCCAGCTGCCCGTCACACTCGGACAGGCAGGTTTCGCAGATGCCATCGAAGGCGCGACGGCCGTACTGATAGTAACGCTCGCCCAGCACGCCCAGACGCACGCCCTTCATGATGGCGTTGGCAAAGATGGCGCTGCCCGACTCCTCTAGGTAGTTAGGGGCGATATTGGGCAGGTTGATGACCTGGTGCCACATGCCGGTCTTCTCGTCCTGATACGGCAGCATAGCGTCGATCAGATCGTGGAACATCTTGCGGATCTCGTCCTTCTCGGCTGACATCGAAGGCGGCATGAGCTCCCACGTGTCGATGAGCGCCATGGCGAACCAGCCCTCGGCGCGCAGCCAGAAGTTAGCCGAAAGGCCGGTGACCGGGTCGCACCAGAACTGTTTGCGACTCGCGTCGTAAGCGTGATAGTACAGACCGTTGAGGGGGTTGCGCATCAGGTCATGCACAACCTGGAACATATGGAAGCTGTCCGAGCAGGCACGACGGTTGTGGAAGCTCAGCTCATACTGCATGTAGAACGGCTGCGCCATATACATGCCGTCGAGCCAGATCTGGTTGGGGTAGACGGCCTTGTGCCAAAACACGCCCTCTTTGGTGCGCGGCTGGGTTTCGAGCTGGCGGTAGATGGTATCCATGGCGGCGCGATACTTGGGCTTGCCCACCAGGTCATACAGCTTGTAGAGGGTCTTGCCCGCATTGACGTTATCGAGGTTGTACTCCTGCGGGTTGTAATGCTTGATGGTACCGTCGTCCTGGACAAAGAAATCGATGTAGTCATCGGCAAAGGTCAGGTAGCGCTGCTCACCCGTAATCTCATACAGCTCGATGAGCGCCTTGATCATGCAGCCGTCGATATAGTTCCAGGTGTTCTCCTTGCCGGCGCGAATCTTTTCGATATTCCAAGCCGGCGCCTGCGGCGTAGAGGTTTCGATCAACTGCTCGATATAACGGTCCAGGATTTGATTGCAACCCATTGCTGTCCCCTCTGACATAAACGATAGGTGAACGTTACCCTTAGTGTAACGCGAACGGGGAATATAGGGTGAACGTTAACCCTATATTCCCCGCAAACGGCAGACTTTTAGCGGCAAACGGCGGTGAGACCCGCGGCGATGCGATGCGCCAGGCGCTCATAGCCGGCAGGACTGTAATGCAGACCGTCCGGCATATAGAGCTCGCGGTGCTCTGGCAAAAACGGGCTGATGCCACTTTGCGCATACAGGTCAATCACCGGAACGGAGTAGCGGTCGCAGACTTCGAGCATCGCCCGCACGTAGGCGACCTGCGTCAACCCCAGGTGATTGAGCTCATCGCTTGCCGGGATATCCTTCTCGTGCTTACCGCTCGTCTTGCACGGCGTCATAAACACGAGCTTTGCCCGAGGCGAGCGTGCCGTGATGGTGCGGATCAGGTAATCGAGCGCACCGTAGAACTCATGCACATCGGTACTGCCCAACTCGCCAAGCGGCACGTTGCGGCTAAAGTCGTTGACGCCGCCAAAGACAATGTAGATATCGGCCGCATCGTCGATACCGTCCAGGCGCTCGACAAACGAATCGCTGCGGTCGGCCTTGACGGCGATGCGCGAGCCCTTGATGCCAAAGTTCTCGATGACCGCGCCTCCCAGCAACGCGCCCAGATGCGAGGTCCACGAGATGTCGTTGCCTCCCCCACCGCAGCCGTTGTCGCCCCAGGTCGTTGAGTCGCCAAAGCAGCAAATGGTCGATTCACTCAAGCTCTTCGTTTCCATAATCTTCTCCTCATCCGCCCATTGGCGGCCATACAGGTACGTACCGTTTATTTGCAGCATGCCGAGGGGCTATGCACGGTCGCATTTCGCAACGTGCGAATCGAGCCATTCGATATCCTCGACAAGATGTGTCACTCCCAGATGGTGTCCACCCGGACACACCTCGTGCCGCAGAGCATCTCTGCGGCCCAGCAACTTGTAGGCATCGCGCACGATCTTGAGCTGTTCATCGACATTTTTCAGCCCGCGCGAACCGTTCAGATGATCTTCTTCGCAGCTCTGCACTAACAACGGGCGTGGCGCAATAAGCGAGGCAATATCGCCCATGTCGAGCAAGCGCCAAAGTCCGGGTGTGTAGTTGCAGCTGCAATTGCCGTTGAGGTGCAGCAGCGAATCATCGACACCGTACAGGTAGCCCGAGACAAACGTCTTGCATACGCGTGGGTCGAGCGCCGCCAGATACAGCGTCATGTATCCGCCGCCCGAAAAGCCAAAACAGCCCAGGTCGTCCATGGCAATGTCGCCGCGCGCCTCTAGGTAATCGATCAGACGCATGTTATCCCAGGCGTTGAGGCCCGCGACCGTAAGACCCAGTGGCTCGGCCATACGTGCCTGGTTTAGGCACGTCCCTCGCAAGTAGCTGTTCTCGTCATCGCCCTGGCCCTTCCAGTCACGACGGTATCCCCAACCGCGTGCGTCGGGGCAGACGGTCACGTAACCCATACGCGCCAAACGCAGACCGTAGTCGTAATTGAACTTACGCACGGCATCATCGACCGCCGGCACGCCCGCAACACCGGCTACGCTTGCAGCACCCGCTCCCTGATGGCCATGCGGGCAGATATAGCAGCACTTGCGGCCGCGCGCATCGAGCTTAGGCGACTGCGGCTCGAGCAGGTAGAACGGCATCCAAACGTCGCGCTCCACCTGCAGCATCGCATGGGTGCGCACGATGCCGCCGGCAACCCGCACGCGGCTGAGCTCACGAATCTCAATCGGGACGCGGTCCATAAGCGAAAGGCCCAAAACATCGTACAGACGAGTCCTGGTCGCAATCTTCCATGCCTCAAAATCTGCAGGAGTCTTGCCCGTAAAAGCAGCCGAACGCCCCTCGCGCTTCAGCCGGGCACGCAGCGCAGGTTCGTCTTCGCAGTACGTCTCGATGTGCACGGTGCGGCCGTTGGCAGACAGTTCAGCCGTCTCAACCGCATCACCGTCGCCGCCCTCGGGATCCCAGCCGTCCACACCGGCAAGCACCTGCTCGCGAGCGTACCGGGCGACAGCCATCACATCGAGTTCATTCGCCCACGGCACCCAGCCGGTAGTATCATCCGCCGGCCCATGCAGAATCGCGCCAGCATACTGCACGCAGTTGTGTGCCGCCGGCTTATTCCAATCCCACCAGCCTTCGCGCTTGATATGTCGCCCCAGCCAGCAATCGATCAGCACAGTTTGCGCCCATTCACGCCAAGGACGACCCAGGTAGACCGAATCCGGTGCCACGCCATCCGGTGCAGTAAACGAACAACCGTGGAACACAAATCCGTACGGCTCGCCTTTAGGCGTGGAGGCTGCCGTTACATACCCGTTGACATCCATATCGCGGTTGAGTGAGCGAATCTCGCACCCCTCAAAGTAGGCACGCGCGCCGCCAAAGATAAAGTCGACATCGCCCTCGATCCGGCAACGTCGAAAATACTGGCGCCCCACCCGACGCGGCGCAAACTGCTTGGGCCCAATGAATCCGCCCGGTTTGGCCTCATGCGGCGGCAGCGGACCCAAAAACAGTGTGTCCTGGTGCCCCTTAATGCAGCAGGCATCGACAACCAGACGGTCGCCATCGGCATACAGGGCAATCGCCTGACCGACCTCGCGCCCATCGCCCGCATCGTTGACGATTGTGAGGTTCTCGAGCCGTACGTCGTCGGCATCGACCAAAACGGTATAGGTCCTAAACGTGCCGAGCGTGCCGTCCACGCCCGAGCCGTCCTCCGAAGGCATCTTGGCACCCAGGCTGCCCACGATACGCACGCTGTCGGCCGTCTCTCCCTCAATCGTCACATGCGAGCGATGAATCTCGACCCGCTCGCGATACTCGCCCGGATCGACGCGAATCATCACCGGTTGCTCGGCATCCGGATAGAGCTGATCGGCTGCCGCCAAGGCATCGGAAATCGTTGGATACGCTCCTGCCGCAGCCCTCGAAACGCGCAGCGTATAGATACTTTCGCTCATCGTCCATCACGCTCCCATGCAACGAACTGTTCAGGCCAGCCCTGAACTTGTGGCTGAATATGCTCGGCGCAGCCCTTAAATGCCGTTAGGGCCGTGGCGAGCGATGCCCCATGCTTTCCATGCGGAAAGACATGTAGGCTAAAGCCAATCCCGTGGTCGGCAAGAGCCTGCGCAAGAAGGAGGCTATTTTGAACTGGTACCGATGCATCCTCGGCGGTATGCCACAAGAACGTACGGGGGAAGCCCTCGCCCACCATATTCTCGATCGACAACTTTTGAGCCAAAGCGCCATCGGCACCCGTTAGGTGTTCAAATGAACCACGATGAGCATAGGCCCCCGAGCTTACGACCGGGTAGCCCAAGCAAAGTGTGTCAGGCCGAATCGACTCAGGCGATGCCGCAATCGACTCTGCAAGCCAAGGTTGGTCCCAAAGCGCCCCGAGCAAGCCAACCAGATGCCCACCGGCCGAAAAACCCATGACCGTAATCCGATCAGGATCGACACAGTACTCTGCCGCATGGCTTCGGACGGTATCGACCGCCCGCGCGAGTTCTTGCAATGCCAGCGGATAGACAGCCGGAGCAACCGAGTAGTTCAGCACAAACGCCTGGTAGCCCATCGCCAACAAACGGAGCGCTACCGGCTCGCCTTCGCGCGGCGAAACGTGATCGTAGCCGCCTCCTGGCACGACCACAACTGCAGGCAGCGGTTTTAGAGCATAAGCATCTTCGGTCGGGGCAAAAACATAAGACGTAATCGTGGCAGACGAGCCATCGACCCCAACAGGAATCGTTTTATTGAGCATGTATTCCCTTTCACCATGATGCGTAGCGCAGCGCACACGGCCGTATCGCACAAGGGCTGCATTGCCGATTTATCCGACAATGCAGCCCTGGTCATCAACCCGAGTTAGGAACGGATAACCTTGTCGACGTTCTGGAGCTGCAGCTCCTCGCCGTCCTGGCCCTCGATCACCACGTTTTGCAGGTCGAGCACGGCAACGTTTTGCGCAATGATGCCCTGACGCACCATCGGCTCCACACCACAGGCCATGGCCGGCACAAAGGGCTCGGCATCGTCGGCAAAGGTAACGTGAACGTCTTGGAACGTCAGACGTGTCACCTTGCTCTCGGGCAGACCCGTGATATAAGCCGCGGCAGCATGGCAGTTGGTGGCCTCGATATCGCAAAACGTCGTGGCACCAAAGCCGGGCGTGCGGTCGTCGACAGGCAAAGCCTCGCGAGACTGCACGTAATCGGTCTTGCCGTCCTTGTCACAGAAGTAGAAGGAGTTGACCACGAAGGGCGTGAGCACCTCGTCCATGCGAATGTGCTCAAAGGTAATGCCCTCGTTGACGGCATCCTTGCCGCGCCCGCGGCGGGTCTTGACGCGCAGGCCGCGGTCGGTGCGCTCAAAGAGGCACTTGCTCACGGTGAGGTCCTTGATGCCGCCGGCAGCCTCTGAACCCAGGACCACGGCGCCGTGACCATCGTGCATGTAGCAGTGAGAGATCAGCACGTCGTGCGTGGCGGGACGAAGCTCGGGCTCAATGCCCAGCTTGCCGCTCTTGACGGCGATGCAGTCGTCACCCACTGAGAACTGACAACCAAGGATGCGAACAAAACCGCAGCTCTCGGGATCGAAGCCGTCGGTGTTGTGGGAGTTCTTGGGACCCTCGATGGACAGGCAGAGCGCATCGACGTGCTCGCACAGGATGGGGTGGATGTTCCACGCCGGGCTGTTGCGGACGGTGAAGCCGGCCAAGCTCACGTTCTCACACTCGGATAGGAAGATCATGCGCGGGCGGGCGACCTCGCGGCCCTCCTCCGGACGGAAGATGTTCTTAAAGTCCTTGTTCCACCAGTTGTCCTCGGCAAAATCAGTCTGACCGTCGATCGCACCGCGACCATAGATGCACACGTCGTGCACGCTCAGGCCCGTAAAGGTAGAGCAGTAGGTCGAGAAGCTCTCGCCCTCCCAGCGGCCCAGGGGCAGCATATCGGTGCCGGCATACCCGGCACCCTCGTTGCCCGTGACCGTGCCCGGAATGTAGGCAAGCGCCGCGCGATCGTGGCGGGCCAGCAGCACCGCTCCCTCGGCGAGCTCGATGTTGATATTGCTCTTAAGGAAGAGAGACTTGATGCGATAACTACCTGCGGGGATCAGCACGCGGCCACCCTTGGGGCAGGCCATGATGGCAGCCTGGATGTTGGTGGTGTCATCATGCTCGGCATCGCCCTTGGCGCCACAGTCGCGAACGTTGATGGTAAAGGGCTCAGCCGGCGTGGTGACACCTACACTCAGCTCACGCTCGCCACAAACAAAACGAACCAGGTTGCGCTTGCCGGGGGTCAGGCCGTCGACATAGGTCTCGACCGTATTCGTGGTACCGGCGGGCTCGTCGTTGACAAAAATCTCCCACGTATCGGCGCAGGTAAAGTAACCGCCGTCGTCAAGCTCGATAACCGCCGCGCGCGCGTTGCGCCAGATAACGTTCGTCTCCATGGGTTTCTCCCTCAAAAAGATGCTCTAAAGGCAAATTGTACGCTGTTGAAAAAGGGCCGTGCCTGCCGGCGGAATTCCGGTGGCACGGCCCTGTGATTTGGACGATATGTCGGCCTTACTCGGCGGGAGTTACGCTACCGTCCTGGAAGCCAACGTTGTTGTGGGCAAAGCAGTCCTCGTACTTAAAGCCGGAGAGCTCCTCGCAAAGCGCCTTGACCTCGGGCTTGACGTCGGCCATCTTGCCACCCTCCTTGACTCGGTGAATCTCGTCGCAAAGGACGTCGCACTGCTCCTTGTCGATCTTGATGCCGCGGGCAAGGACGGCCGCAAGCAGGAAGAAGCCGGCGCAGCCGATGATCATGTAGCCGCAGATATACAGAGGCACGGTAGCGGGCTGGGTCACGGCGTCGCTATTGCCGGCGGTCTGAATGAAGCCGGAGGCAGCAAGGACGATAGCCCACACGTTGACGGCGATAGCCTGGGCGATTTGCTGGCAGAGCTGCTGCGCGGAGCTGTAGATGCCCTCGCGACGACGCAGGGTGATGAGTTCATCGACATCGGGGATGTAGTTGAGCAGAACATCGGGCAGATACTGGAAGCCGACGTAGAAGAACTTCCAGATGGCGAAGATGATGGGGTAGGCGATCATGGCGATGGCGACCGTGGAGGTGCCGTTGATCTGACCAAAGGCGAAGTAGTTGTAGGCGATGATGCACGCAGCGCAACCGACATTTGCGAGGTACCAAGACTTGTGGAAGCCCTTCTTGGCCATGAGGGCGACCCAGATGGCGGTGCAGACGATAGCGACGACCTTGCCAGGCATCTCCATCACGGACTCGTAGGACTTAGGAATCTGCAGGCAGTAGACGATGAAGAAGGACAGGCAGGCAGACCAGCAGGCAGCAGCGAGCTTCGTGGAGACCTGTGCGTACAGGACCTTGCGGAAGGACTTGTTGCGGAAGGTGGAGATAACGTCGATGAAGAACTTCTTGATACCCTCGCCGACGCTCTCGATCTTCTCCTGAGCGACCTCCTCGGGGGTGTGCTCCCACGTGGACAGGTACACACAAAGCAGCGAGATTGCCATGACCGAAGCGTTGACCGTAGCGATGATGAAGTAGCTGAACGGGTTGGTCTCGCCGAAGGTGCCAAAGCCGAAGCCCACAAGTGCAGCCATCAGGAAGCCGGCGGCGTTACCAAAGAGATGCTTGTAGCCGGTGAGGTACGTACGCTCCTTAAAGTCGTCGGTCATCTCGATGGTAAGCGGCGACAGGTTGGCGGTGCAGAACGTGTACGCGACGTTGTAGATCAGGTACAGCACAAAGTAGTACGGGAAGCCAAACGGCGTAGCCACGAAGATGAGCGGCTCGGCGATCATCATCGGGATGGCCAGCAAGATCCAGAAACGACGACGACCAAAGATGCGGCCAATCTTGGTGGCATAGAAGTTATCGGCCACAAAGCCCATCAGCGGGCAAAGAATGGCGTTGACATAGATGGCAAACGAGCTGATCAGTGCAGCCTCGCCTGCGGACAGGCCACACTCCGTGGACAGGAACAGCACCATGTAGCTGTGCGTAAATGTCAGGGCACCGGAATTGAGCATACCGCCCATACCAAAGCCCAAGCGCGTCCAGAATGTGATCTTACGCTTTTTCCGATCTTTATTAGTCATCGAGCTCCCTCTCTTTTCTCGATTGTCTTGTAACAAGACATTTGAGTCCACACTGACATCTGTCTGCCCAGCGTTCAGGGTGAACGTTTAGTTAGATTATGCGCGATTGCTTACGACAGGTGAACGTTCACTTGCATATTATCCCCGAACGGTCGATTTTTACCGCCGAACGGACACAATTGAGATCCTCGCACCTATTTTCTGCTGGTAAGGGTGCCATGCTGGACAGCCATGAGATAGGTGAACGTTTATCAGATTTTCCAACATATTCACTTAACCACGAAGCGAAAAAGCCCCGCCGGGATCACTCCCAACGGGGCAGGCGACATAGCGCTATGTTTGGGCGCACTTGCTGCTACAAGCAGACGCCGTCCTTCCAGATACTGATCTCGTGACAGCCACGGCGCTCGGCACTCGTGAGCTTACCGCTCGCCGTCTGTAGCACCAGCTGGTACAAATCGCGGGCGGCCTCGTCGAGCGTGCGCTCACCCGTGGCAATCACGCCGCCGTTAAAGTCCATCCAGTTGGCCTTGTGGTCGCACAGACGCTGATTGGTGAACACCTTGAGCGTAGGCGCCGGCGCGCCAAACGGCGTGCCGCGTCCAGTCGAGAACAGAATCACGTGGCAGCCAGCAGCCGTCAACGCCGTGGTGGATACCATGTCGTTGCCCGGGCCGCACAGCATGTTCAGGCCATGCTTGGTGACCTGACCGGCATACGGCAGCACGTCGACGATGGGTGCAGAGCCACCCTTCTGCACGCAGCCGCAACTCTTGTCCTCGAGCGTGGTAATACCGCCGTCCTTGTTGCCGGGACTCGGGTTCTCGTAGACCACCTCGCCATGGCTAATAAAGTAGTCCTTAAAGCCATTGAGCATGTCGGAGGCAGCGTTAAAGACCTGCTCGTTCTCGCAACGGTCAAGCAGGATGCTCTCCGCGCCAAACATCTCGGGCACCTCGGTAAGCACCGACGTGCCGCCGCGGGCGACGACCATATCGCTCACGCGACCGATCGTGGGGTTGGCGGTAATGCCCGAAAGGCCGTCAGAGCCGCCACACTTAAGACCAATGACCAGCTCGGAGGCCGGAATGGGCTCACGCTTTGCTTGCTTGGCCAGGTCAGCCAGCTCGGACAGAATCTTGTGCCCCTCGATCTGCTCGTCGGCTACATCCTGGCAGGTGAGGAAGCGGACGCGCTCGTGGTCGAAGTCACCGAGCTCGTCGAGCACCTGCTGATGCGTGCAGTTCTCGCAACCGAGCGACAGGAATAGCACGCCGGCCGCATTAGGATGACGCGAGAGCGCCACCAGCAGACGACGCGTCTGGGCATGGTCGGCGCCGGTCTGCGAGCAGCCAAAGGGATGCGGGAAGTAGTAAACACCCTCCAGCGAGCCATCGACCAGATCCTGGGCCTGCTCACACATGGCACGGGCGACTTCGTTGACACAGCCGACCGTGGGGATGATCCATAGCTCATTACGCGTCGCGGCACGACCGTCGGCGCGGCGGAACCCCATAAAGGTCTCGGGCTCAACGGGATCCACGACCGGATGTGTGGGGTTGTAGGTATACTCGACCTCGCCCGAAAGGTTGGTCTTCACATTGTGCGTGTGGAGCCACTGACCGGGCTGGACATCGCCCGTCACATGGCCGATAGGAAGGCCGTACTTGATGACGTCCTCCCCTGCGGCAATCGAGCGCACGGCCATCTTATGACCCTGCGGAATATCCTCCGCGGCCACGACCTCGCCCACCCCGGGAACCGCGACGGCAGTGCCCTTGGCAAGCGGCGACAGCGCGACAATCACGTTATCGGCCGGATTAATCTGGATAGTGTTCATTGCAAATGGTCCTAACCCTACAGGTTGAGCAGAAGTCGAGGCGCGGGCACGCCGTCCCGCACCCGCGTCCGCGCCGGAAATTTACGCCTGAGCGTTGGCGAAGGCCTGCTTGGCGCCCTCGGCACGCACGACGGCGAGCGCGCTGACGACAAACTCCTCAAGACCTGCGATCTGCGTAAGGTCCTCGCCCCACATTTGCTCGTTGGTGAGCACATCGTGCACCAGCTGGGCATCGTCGGTGCCGGCATGGGCGGCGTAGAAGTCGAGCACGAAGGCGTCGTCCTGAGCGGTGTACTCGGTGCCGTCGGAGCGACGCAGGTGCAGGCCGTCGCCCTCGCGGGACACGAGCTCCTGCGTGTAGAAGGAGATGAGCGTAGCGAGGCTCGTCGCCAGACACTTGGGCAGGTTGCCGGTCTCGGCAACGTAGTCCTTGAGCGTGGGCAGGTCACGAGCGCGCCACTTAGCCGTGGAGTTGAGGCAGATGGAGAGCAGCGCATGATCAATAAACGGGTTGTCGAAGCGGTTTTCGACGGCGGCGGCAAAGGCCTTGCAGTCCTCGACATACAAGTCGGCGGCAAGCGTCGGAATGACCTCGTCGTAGAGCATGGTGTTCATAAAGCCGCGAACGGTCTCGTCATGCATGCAGTCGCGCACGATATCAAAGCCGGCAACCCAAGAGCCCGGAACAAAGGCGGTATGGGCACCGTTGAGGATGCGGACCTTGCGCTTTTTGTACGGGGTGACGTCGGGAGCCACAAAGACACCCGGAAGACCAGCCTTCACAAAGGGAAGCTTCTCGGCAAGCGACTCGTCGCCCTGGATGCCCCACATCTGGAAGGGCTCGCGCACGGCCAGGAAGGGATCCTCGTAGCCCAGACGCTCAGCCACCGCGGCGGCCTCGGATGCGTCGCGGATACGGCCAGGCACGATGGTGTCGACGAGCGTGGTGCAGACGGTGCAGTCGTTAGCCATCCACTGCGCAAACTCGTCCTCCCAGCCCCAGTCGCTCACATACTGGTTCATGATGCGCAGCAACTCCTCGCCGTTGTGATCGATGAGCTCGCAGGCGAGGACGATGACGCCCGGCTTACCGGCAGCCCAGCGGGTGTGGAGCACCTGGGCAAGCTTGGCGGGGAAGCTCGCGGGTGGCATGTCGTCGGCCTTGCAGGACGGGTCATAGGCGATACCGGCTTCGGTGGTGTTGGAGACGATGATCTCTAGGTCGTCGGAGACAGCGACCTCCATCATGGCACGGTAGTCGTCCTCACGATACGGGTTAAGGCAGCGGCTGCAGGCGCTGATCACGCGGGACTCGTCAACCGTGTTGCCGTTCTCCTTGCCGCGCACCAGCACGGTGTACAGGTCGTCCTGGGCATTGATACCGTCGGCAAAGCCAAAGGCACCGCTGATGGGCTGCACCATGACGACCTTGCCGTTCCAGCCGGTGGCCTCGTTGCCCATGTCAAAGAAACGGTCGACGAAGGCGCGCAGGAAATTGCCCTCGCCAAACTGCAGAACCTTCTCCGGCGCGTCCTTGGGAAGAAGATAGCCCTCGTAGCCGATCTTCTCGAGCGTATCGTAGCTGATGTTCTCCATCTATGTGTCTCCTTAGATAGCCGTTAGCGTGTAAGCAAAACGGGGGCGCCGCGTGTGGCGACGGCGCTCCCGGAACCAGGTTTGGATTTAGGCCTCGACGGTGTCCAGGTCAAAGCCAAAGTAGCGAACGGAGTTGTTGTAGCTGATGTCACGCACAACCTCGCCCAGCAGCTCCATGTCGGCCGGGTACTTGCCCTGCTCGACCCACTCGCCGATCACGCTGCACAGCACGCGACGGAAGTACTCGTGGCGCGGATAGGACAGGAAGGAGCGGGAATCGGTAAGCATGCCGACGAAGTTGCCCAGAACGCCCTCGTTGGCAAGGGCGGTGAGCTGCTCGCGCATGCCGACTTCGTTGTCGTTGAACCACCAGGCGGAACCGTTCTGGATCTTGCCGGCGGTCGGGGCCTCCTGGAAACAGCCCATGACGGTATCGATCATGGTGTTGTCGATGGGGTTCAGGCTGTACAGGATGGTCTTGGGCAGACCGCAGGTCTCCTGAATGGAGTTGAGGAAATCAGCGAGCTGGTCGGACGGCGTGTAATTGGAGATGCAGTCGTAGCCGGTATCGGGACCGAGCTTGGCAAACATGGCACGGTTGTTGTCGCGCTTGCAACCAAAGTGCAGCTGCATGGCCCAGCCAAGGCGCACATACTCGCCGGCGACAAACTGCATGAAGGCCGTCTTGTACTTGAGGACCTCGTCCTCGGTAAGCGGCTCGGCGGCAAGGCCCTTGGCAAAGATAGCCTCAATTTCCTCGGCGGTAGCCGGGGCGTACATAACGTAGTCGAGCGCGTGGTCGGAGGCGCGGCAGCCCAGCTCGTGAGCAACGTCGTAGCGCTTGGAAATGGCAGCCTTCATGCCCTCAAAGTCGCTGACCTCAACGCCGGCAACCTCGGAAAGGTGCTTGCAGTAGTCGGCAAACTCCTGGCCGCGCTCGATGCGCAAAGCGGCATCGGGGCGCATGGCGGGAACGACCTGAACGTCAAAGCTGTCGTCGGCGGCAATCTTCTTGTGCCACTCAAAGCTGTCGGCGGGGTCGTCGGTAGTGCAGATCATGCGGACGTTGGACTGCTTGATCAGATTGCGGCAGGTAAAGCTAGCCTCAGCGAGCTTGGCGTTGGCAAGGTCCCAGACCTCCTGGGCAGTCTTGCCGTTGAGGACGCCCTCGTAGCCAAAGTAGCGCTTAAGCTCCAGGTGGCTCCACTCAAAGACGGGGTTGCCAACGCAGCGACCCAGGGTCTCGGCCCACTTTTGGAACTTCTCGCGAGCAGGGGCGTCGCCAGTGATAAAACGCTCGTCGACGCCGTTGGCACGCATCAGGCGCCACTTGTAGTGGTCGCCGCCCAGCCAAACCTCGGTGATGTTCTCGAAACGCTTGTCCTCCCAAATCTCCTTAGGAGAAATGTGGCAGTGATAGTCGACGATGGGCAGGCCCTCGGCAAAGTTGTGGAACAGCTCCTCGCCGGTCTTGGTGCTCAGCAGGAAATCCTGATCGTCCATAAAGTTTTTCATCAAACAGCCCCTTTGCTGGCAAGGCGGGCGCACGGCGCGCTCGTTATCCTTTAGGTGAACGTTCACTATACTAATCCATTGCACCTCAAAAGGTGAACGTTCACCTAACCACCACGGGGTGAACGGTAGATTTTGCCCGTTCAACGGTTGCTGGAGATGTGACTTGCATGTATTGCGGACTGGTTGGCGTCCCCGAACACCGAACTTGAGCGCTTTTGCTCAGGTGGGTCATGTCCCGACGTACATTTTTGGGAGTATTCAGCATTGGAGCGCGCCGTGCGCCATCCTCAGCGTCCTATTTGGAACGCAGATAGCGCCCGATCGGCATAAAAAGTGCCCCCGATGGCAAATTACGCCATCGGGGGCACTTAAAACAGTCGTTCTGCACCTCATTCAGGGCATGCCAATGCTGAATACTCCCAAAAATGCACGTCGCAAGAGGGGGTACCTGCTCAATCGGCTAAATACCCGCAAGTTCGCAGTAGCGGTCGACATTGCTGGCAAATACCATCTCGACGGTACCCTTCTGGACGGGCACCGTCGGGGTCCTTCCCCACAGCAGATAATCGCCCAGCGTCTTAGCGCCGCGATACGCCAGGCTCGTCGGGTCCTTATAGACAATATTGGTAAAGATACCGCGGCGCAAGGCCAGAGCACTTTCGGGAAACAGGTCGTTGCCGATCACCATGACCTGACCGGCCTTGCCGGTCGAGACGAGCGCGTCGGCAACCACTTCGGAACCAACGGCAAAAACGCTACAGATAAGTTCGGGGGCGTCCGGCGCACTCAAGCGCTTTTCGAGCTCATGCTCGAGTTGTTTGACTTGCGCATGGGCACCTGCAAGATCCTCAACCTGCCATGGAATATCACGTTCGCGCAGGTAATTGTGGAAGGCGCGGGCGGTTAGATAGTGCGAATCGGTATATGGGTCGCCTGTCAAAAGGAGCACGCGGGCGTCGGCCCCAGAAACATGGACCAGGTTTGCCGCCTGCTCGGCCATAAGGCTGCCTGCCGTCGAATAATCGGCCAAGCTCGCACCCAAACGATTCAAATGCGGACGGTCGCCGTCGACAAGCTCAATCGTCACGCCCGCCTCGGCGATCTGCCCCAAAAGCTCAGTCGCACGATCGTCGCCCGGCGCATAGGCGAGCAAGCCATCAATCTTCTCGCCCACCTGCAGACGCTCGTCGATTTGCTCGAGTGCATCAGCGTAGCCGCCCACGCCAAATTCAACGCGCTCAACCGTAATGCCCCGGTCGATGACCTCCTGTTCAAAGCGATTGCAGCCTTCCCACAGGTAACGGAAAAAGTACGCTCCCTCGCGCGATGCGCGGGGCAGGCAAAACACCAGATTGATATCCTTGCGGCGCAGGCTTGAGGCACTTGTGTTGCGGTGATAGCCCATGGCCTCGGCCTTAGCGTTCACCTTGGCGCGCACGGATTCGCTCACGCCGGCCTTTCCCGTCAGAGCCTTGTGCACGGTATTGATGGAAACGCCAAGCTCGGCGGCTATGTCCTTCATGGTTACGCGAGCGCTCATGCGGTTACTCCGTTATAGATAAGTTGCCAATTAATAGTCCAGTTAACGATACCCCAAAAATACTCTTCGACTCGCCGTGCTCTCCCTCAAATGCACAAAGCGCCCCGCGAACGGATGCCCGCGGAGCGCTTGGATGTCCGGACCTTATTTGATACCGCGACCCAAGTCTTCGGCGATTTTGTCTACGCCCTTAAGTGCAGCGCACGTCTTTTTGTTGGAGCAATGCCCCGTGCAAACGCCACCCTGAGCGCAGTCGGCGCAGGTGCCCTTGCGGTAGATGCGCACGCACACGGCGACAAACGCAACGCCGATAACAGCCAGTACAACAATATCGATAGGTGCCATAGCAAGCCTCCTTTAGTTAACCATCACTTACTTTACCCCATTCTCCACCTACCAAAAAGGGACAGGTTTATTTTGGTCGGTTTTATCTGCGGAAACGCCACATCTCCCCACCACATTGGTACAAGGCAACCTATCCGGAATGGGCGAAATCATGATCATAGAGCTCATCTCGCTGCCTCACTCAGCAATAAGGTTTACCCTGGTGCTATTTTTCTCGATACGATAGACGCCGACCTTGCCTGTAACGCCATAATGCTTTTTAAGTAGACCCATCTCCGCAGAATTGGACTCGATTACGATGAGCTTGTCATAACCCGACAGAAGGTTATCCATATTGGGCTCATAGAACGCGCATATGGCATCGCAATGCGGGGCAAACAAATAATATCGAGCCACATACGTGAAGTAGTACGAAGTCATAAGCCCATCGCGATCGGAACCGAACAGCAAATAACGAGTACCGTCTTCTTTACCCGATGCCGGCCAGCGATCACCGACGACATCTCGGACCGTCGCCGGAAGCGAAGTGTCGTATGTCTTTGCATTGAATAGCATGCCGTTGTATTCACTCGTCAAAAGGCCAAGCGACAAGGCGATGCAGCCCATTACAACCTGTTGGTATCGCCGCTTATGTAACGGCGTTGCATGGCAGGGGGAACCATCGGACCGGAATTTCATCTGCCCCTCAAGCTCAACGGTAACTGCCATCGCCAGGCCACCGACAAACAATGCAATGATGCTGCAAGCATAACGATCGAATCCAGCAAGCCTCAAGGCCTCGTCCATTGGCATCGAGAAAATGTACATGGCGAGAATACCCACATAGTAAACAATTGTCATGAAATCAAGCGCAACCAGTGCGCGGCGCACATGTGTCAACTGATGCCCAAAGCGCCACCGAGCAGCCGCTAGCAATGCGACAACAGCCAAGTTGCCGAGCAGGAAACCGAGCGCAGGCCTGGTAGTTAAATCGATGGAGGTCGCAAAAAACGTCGAGACGACCTGCGCGATCTGGGCAGTATTCTTACCGCCGACCACCGCCGCGTGAGCAGCATCGCCCACATCGAACTTATTCTTGACGCCCGCGAGCGCCGTGGCCATGTGCCAACTCCACATCAGATAAGTGGAAAAACCCAAAACACCTGCGACGGCAGTTGCACCAAACCAGCGCAGGCGAGCGTTCCAGCTGCGATTCCTGAGAGCAACATGTCCGCGCGCTAAATGGTAAGCGAGCACAAATGCAACGAATACGACGCCCGTCGACTTCACCACTATGAGCTCCGCCATCAACGGCACGAGCAACTTGAGCTCGCGGCGAACATCACCGTTATAACGATCCACGACTGCCCAGCACGCCATCGTGAGGACCGGGAGCACGAAATCAACCAAAAGGTTATTAATGCGAATCGTTACATTGAAAAACGTAAGGAGCGAGCAGCCAGCCCCTAACACCGCATATGGCAGAAACGAACGGCGACTGCGCACAATACCAAGAACAGCATAAAAACATGAGAAGATAAAGGCTGCCTGAACAACGAGCATTGTTCCCTCGGCATGGCCTAAAAACGTGCATGCGCAGTACAGCAGTGAAGTTGTGCCGAGCGGATAGTTGAAAAACTCAACGAGACCACTTGACGCCGTGGGGAAAGCCCCCGTCTCCAGCATGACCTTGAGCGCTATAGCCCAATGCGTAAAGTTATCGTAATGCTCGAGACGCGCCGACAGCAGGGGCCACAGAAAGATCAACATACCTAGGAGAAAACACGCGTCAGGGAGACCAAAGGGCAATCTAGCAAGACCACGACCATGGAGACAGGGCATTGCCGCTGCACCGGCGATGGCGCCCACCACAACCACCCCCCAGGTGGCAGGGGCAAGCGCGCCCACGATTCCACCGGCATACGTGACGACCCCCATGACACACAAGGCACACACGGGAGCGAAATGCACATCCGTCTCGGTCAAACGATGGATCCAATAGCACAGACCGAAGAGCGCTAGCAGGAACAGCGCCGCACGGCCGAAGGCAGCAATAATCAGCATGCAGCGTCTCCTTCGACATGAGCAGAATCGTGACTGGTCCGCTCCGCATCCCGTGAATCGCCGCATCGATCGCTATCACGCCTGGAGCGGCGGCGGGATCTCCATACGCGGTAACGCGAAAGAAGCGCCCTTATCCTCATGCGGACAATACGCACGATATCGTCATAGGTGGTGTTCCAGCTATCAAGCTCCTCGGCGATGCCCGTTTCGCGATCGTACAGCAGCTGATCATAGATGCGACGCTCCTCGAGCGAGCGGTGCTCGATTCGAAGCGCCGCGTACCACGACTCATCATCGCCACATTTGGATTGAAAGAGGCGCACAAGCCTACCAGAAACGCATGTGCAATAGCGACCATCTCCCAAGCGCACCGCAAAGCTGCGCAGCTCCTCGGGAAGGGGATCATCGATGCGCACGAGTACACCACCGTCTGACATGTTGATGGCACGCCCCGCGAAAACACCCACAGGGCCTTCGTCATCCGTCTCGTCCGAACTGCAATCGGGGAAAACGCCACCTTCGGCCACGGCTTCGCCGGTGCCCTCGGTTAGCTTCGACCACTCATCCTCAACCGGCAGCGCCGTCAGCACCGCAGGTTCGTCTACGGAGATGCGAGTACTCTTGCGCGGCATGGACCGACCACCCGAAAAGGCAATAGCATACAAAAGGGCAATCAAGTTGTAGCACAACCAATAGATGATCACGGAACTGTACACGAGCGCCATGCCATACTTTCCCCATGTAAATCTGATAATAGCTGCAACCGAGAGCACCACGAGCAACAGGTGTGGGAGCATGTTCCACAGGCTACCGCTGCGATTGGTCGTCTTGTCTTTACGCGTAACTTTGAACTTGGTCTCGCGGATACCGAGCGTCTCAAGAAATACGGGAATAATAAGTGATGGCGCCAGCGTGGTGTCGATGATTTGACTCCATTTCTGACTGCGAACATTGCTCGAAAGCAATTTCATAGACCTGCTATAAAAGAAATAGCTCGGCAGCCAAAAAATTAGTAACTGCCAGAGTGTGCAGTTAACCACTTGGAAGTCAAACAAGGCAAACATAATGGGCGCAAGAATGAAGATGATGCGGTTGAAGAATGACCACCAGTACAGAAAACTGCACAGATAGGTAATGCGCGCGGAAAAAGAAATCTTACGGGAAAAGATGACACCCGTGTTTTGGATGCTCTGAATCACACCGCGCGCCCAGCGGATGCGTTGGTGCACCATCGAGCGCACATCCGTCGTCGAGAGGCCGTGAGCTTCGACCTTATCAGTGGCATAGGTAATATAACCCGCCATCTGCAGACGACAGCTCGTCTCAAAATCTTCGGTGATCGTATGATACGGAAACCCGCCAATCTCCTCCATACCGGCGCGCGAAATCACGGCATTGCTACCGGTGTATGCGCAGGCGTTGGACGAGTTGCGCATCTGGTTTACCTCGCGTGAGAAGAAATCTTGCTCATTAGGAATCTTGTCCTCGGCATACAGATTGAACTGAAAAAGATCAAGATTATAGAAGCTTTGCGGCGTCTGAATCAGACCGACTTTAAGGTCCTCATTGAGTTCGTCCTCGGAACGATAACGCCATGCGCCGGTCGCGCCATCCTGAATATAGCGAGGCAGCAAGAAATAGGGCACGGTATCTACGAGAAAGCTGCTACGCGGAATCATGTCGGCATCGAACGTCGCGATCAGCGGTGAAGTCGTGTGCCTTAACGCGTTGTTGAGGTTGCCCGATTTGGCATACTTGTTATCCTCGCAGGGGATATAACCAATCCCAAGTTCAGCCGCAAGGGAAGCGACCTCTTTGCGGCAGCCATCGTCAGCAAAATAGACGTGCACCCGAGAACGATCGGGATAGTCCATGTAGGTACAGGCGTTCGCCGTCTTGAACAACACGTCAGTCGGCTCGTTGTGCGTAGCGATTACCACGTCAACGTCGGGATAGTCTTCGGGCAAGATTTTCGGCATAACGAGATGTCCGCTGTCGGCCTTAACCTTGCGGTAGTAAAGTTCGAAGGTCGTAAACGCGGTTACTGTCTCAGCGATGAGCAGCAAGACCGCAAAAACCATCTGGGGAATCCCCTGATCAAACGGCAGGGTGAACAGCAGACGCCATAGCAGATAGATGACCATAAGGACTGCAGTGACGATAAAGGTCGTCACATCGCGCTTCCGTGCCCCCTGTTTTTCCACCACGCTTTTCTTGGCTTTCTTAAGCTCATGGACGTTCACGGAATCATCCCCCTATTCAAAGACCCATGACTGCTGGATACGGTAGTTAGCAAAGAACAATGCCGTATCAACAAACGGTTTGATGATGAAGACCGGTATGGGCAGTGCAACGGAAATCAAGAGGACGAGAGCTGCGCTCGCCAACATACAAGCTGCGCACAGGGCAATATAGCGGCAAAGGCTCCGAGAACAGCTGGAATTATCCGCTTTGAAGACGATATTTCGATTCAGCATATAGTTGACAAATGCCGAGACGACCCGCGCAACGACGGTTGCCCACACGATGGCTGCGCTGGTCGCGACACCATGTGACCATAGGAGTACGAGCGCAGAGAACAGTGCCCAATCCAACAACGATGTGCAGAGCGAAGAGAGCGTGTAGCGCGCAAACGCAGAGAATAAGACACCGAGCACGCGAAGCGAATCAACAACGGGACGGAAATGTGATGCCTCGTTGTCACCCTCGTAGACCGTGGTAATGGGAACCTCGAAGATGCCACCCGCACGCCGCGCCAGCACAAGCATCTCTGTCTCGAACTCATATCCGTCTCGCACCACAGCGAGCATACGGCGCATAAGCGACGCCGGAAGGCCACGTAAGCCCGTCTGCGTATCACTCACATCGACACCGCAGAGCACGCGCATGGCCCCAAGCATAAAAATTGTTACCGAGCTTACTGCGCGCAGGAACGCCATTACCGTCAAATCGGCGACAGCCAAGCACCAACGAGTCCTGGTGCAGACCGAGTTCGCGCGCAACGGCGCGGATATCGGCAGGCAAATGCTGACCATCGGCATCTGCCGTGACGGCCCCCGCAACAGTCGGGACCTGTTCCAAGAGATAAGAAAAGGCAGTCTTGAGAGCCGCACCTTTGCCGCGGTTGAGCCCGTGGACAAGAACCGTAGCACCAAGCGCGCGGGCGCGGTCAAACACCACAGAACAGGACGCGCTGCTCCCGTCATCCACCACAACGATCGGTCCCGGCCATCCGAGCACGAGCTCCTCAAGTAGTGCGGCCAGCCGACCACTCGGCTCATACGCGGGAATCACCAAAGCTATCCTATTGTCGATATCTGCCATGATCAAATGGATTCTCCAACATAATGAATCGATTTGCGGACGTCGATTATAACGAAATTGCCTAGCGGTTAAAACAAAAGCCCGAGTGTCGCTGGGACACCCGGGCTCGTGGAAAGGGGTTAATCCTTATTCGGACTTAAGCGGAAACTGCAGCGGAAGCAGCGTTGGTCTCGTCCTCGTCGGTCCATGCATGTTTGGGCATGGGGCGGAAGATCTGGAAGAGCATCGCAACCAGCAGCACAATGGCCACAACCGTCCAGATACCAAACTGTCCAAGAACAAGCAGGTTGTAGAACTGGTTGATGAACAGGCCGATCACCCAAGCAAAGGCGCACTCGTAGCCGAGGGCAATCGCGGTCCACTTGCCGGAGTCCATCTGGTTGCGGATGGTACCCATAGCGGCAAAGCACGGAGCGCACAGCAGGTTGAAAGCGCCAAAGGCAACGCAAGCGCCCATGGTCGGGAACATGCCGGCGAACGCGGTCCACAGGCTCGGATCGGTCTCGGCGGCATCGGCAACGGACAGCAGCGAGCCGGCGGTGGCGACGACGTTCTCCTTGGCGACAAGACCCGAGACGGACAGTGCTGTTGCCTGCCAGGTGCTAAAGCCGAGCGGGGCGAAGATCCAGGCGATCAGGTTGCCGAGCATGGCAAGCACGGAGTAGTCCATGAACTCCTCGGGGATGCCGTCCATCGCAGGCAGGAAGCCAAAGGCGCCGTTGTAGCTACCAAAGTTGGAGAGGAACCATACCACGACGGTAGAGGCGAAGATGACCGTGCCGGCCTTCTTGATAAAGGCCCAGCAGCGCTCCCACACGTGCAGCGCCCAAGAGCGGATCGCCGGGAAGTGGTAGGCAGGAAGCTCCATAACAAACGGCGTCGGGCGACCGGCGAAGAGCTTGGTCTTCTTGAGCATGAGGCCCGAGGCGATGACAGCGAAGACGCCCAGGAAGTAGAAGAGCGGGCTGATCCACGCGGCGGTGGTGGAAGAATCGCCGATGATGGAGCCCATGAGCAGGGCGATGATCGGCAGCTTGGCGCCACAGGGAATGAACGTGGTGGTCATGACCGTCATACGGCGGTCTTTCTCGTTCTCGATGGTCTTGGTGGCCATGACGCCGGGGACACCGCAGCCCGAGGACACGAGCATGGGGATAAAGGACTTACCGGACAGGCCAAAGCGGCGGAACACGCGGTCCATGATGAAGGCGACGCGGGCCATGTAGCCGCAGTCCTCCAGGAAGGACAGCATCACAAAGAGCAGGAACATCTGCGGCACAAAGCCAAAGATGGCACCCAAACCGCCGACGATGCCGTCGCAGACCAGCGAATCGACCAGGCCGCCGTCCTCGGTACCGCCCGCCACGAGGGCATCGTGCACCACGGTGGTGATGCCGGGGACATAGAGGCCATACTGTGCCGGGTCGACCGAGTCGGCATTGTCGCCCGCGGCCTCGACGGCCGCGTCGTAGGCGTCGCGGCCCTGACCGAGCACGTACCAACCGTCGGTACCGAAGAGCTGGTCGTTGGTGAAGTCGGTCACCGTGCCGCCCAAGGTAGAAACGGCGATGTAGTACACGCAGAACATGATGACCACAAAGATCGGCAGACCCAGGATACGGTTGGTAACCACGCGGTCGATCTTCTCGGAGGTGCTCATCTTGGCCGGAGCCTTAGTGAGGCACTCATCGATGATGTGCGCGATGACGCCATAGCGCTCACCGGTGATGATGGACTCGGCATCGTCGTCGCAGTCCTGCTCGCACTGGGCGACCAGCTCCTCCACGCGAGCGGCCTTCTCCTTGGTGAGGTTGATGAGCTTGCAGGCGTCTGCATCGCGCTCAAACAGCTTGACGGCGTAGTAGCGACGCTTGTTGGCGGGAACGCTCGCAGGCAGGTTATTCTCGATGTGGTCCAGAACGTCCTCGATGGAGGAATCGAACTTGTGCTCCGGCACCTGGCCCTTAGAAGCAGCGGACTTCTTGACCTGATCGAACAGCTCCGTGATGCCCTTGTTCTTAAGAGCGGAGATCATCATGACCGGGCAACCGAGCTTCTTGGAGAGCTTGTCCGTATCGATCTTGTCGCCGTTCTTCTCGACCAGGTCGGCCATGTTGAGGGCAACGACCACGGGCAGGCCGGTCTCGATAACCTGAAGCGCCAGGTACAGGTTACGCTCGAGGTTGGTGGCATCGACAACCTGGACGACAACATCGGGCTCGCCGCTCATGAGGTAATCGCGCGAGCATTGCTCCTCGGGGCTGTAGGGGGAAAGCGAGTAGATGCCAGGGAGGTCCGTGATGGTAACGTTCTTGTCGCTTAGGAGCTTGGCTTCCTTTTTCTCAACCGTGACGCCGGGCCAGTTGCCAACGTAGCCGTTGGCGCCGGTGATCAGGTTGAAAAGCGTGGTCTTGCCGCAGTTGGGGTTACCCGCCAGCGCGACATGGATCTGAGAATCCGCCATTCAATCCTTCTTCCTTGTGTGCCTGCACTGCTTTCTCCGCGCAGGCTGGATAATGTGCTTCAAAGATGCTGCATTAAGTTAGAAAAACCTAACTTTATCTGCAGAAATATGCGCCGCGAGTCCTTACTGAACCTCGACGACGGCGGCCTCCTCCTTGCGGATGGAAAGCTCGTAGCCGCGCACGTTGATCTCGACCGGATCACCGAGCGGTGCAACCTTCACCACCTTGAACGAAGTGCCCTTGATGAGCCCCAGGTCCATAAGGTGGCGGCGAAGCGCACCCTCACCGTGAAGCTTGACGATGGTGGAGCTCTCGCCCACCTTAACGTCACCCAACGTCTTCATCCTCTTGTCCCCCTTTCGGTTTTTATGAAATGCTGCGGACTAACCGACGGTCATGATGTGCATGGCAACCTTGGAATCGATACCAAAGCGTGCGCCCAGCACGGTGACGATGATATTGGCGCCACTCGAGCTCACCACGTGGATTTCGTTGCCCTCGACAAAGCCGAGGTCCTTGAGGTGGTGTTTCATGTCCTCATTGCCCTTTACACGGGACACGCGCACGGTTTCGCCCGCTTTTACCATCGAAAGCGGCATGGCCGGCATCTGCGGTCCGCAAGACATGAGTTGCTCCTAACGTCAGTTCGTCCTCAGCATCGACGCGATAAAAGTTAACCACGTCTATGTTCGCTTTAGTAAACTAACACGTGGTTAACTTTTTGGAAAGGGTCGCCATTCAGATTTCGAAAAAGTTTCCTATACGAAACAAAGGCGCCGCAAAGACTGTCTCTTTGCGGCGCCTTGCCATACCAATTGATGCAACAGAGGGGACTGCCCCTTTGTCACATTGTTGAGGTTAGAGCGAGAGGTTTCTGATCGACGTAACGCAGGAGGCCTCATCTACGCCCGAAACGCGAAAGATGATGTCCTCGCCGCACTCGCCGTAGAGAGCCATGAGTCCCATGACATCGCGGCCATCCGTGTGGCGATCGCCGATGCTGACTGACACGTCGCTACGATGCTTGGCAATGATGTCATAGAGCAGCGCAACCGGGCGGGCATGTAGTCCCAACGGATCTTTAATCGTCTTTGTAAACTCGACCATGTCCCCTCCCGCGGCATCGCACATTCGGCCGGCAAAACCCAGCCACGTGGTAGCTATTGTACCGTTAGATGCTTCTCGAGAGCTCCTCTGAACACCTCGTGGTCAAAAAGTGGCAAATATGAGTACTGTCACCAATTTAGTAGCAGCAAAATCGAGAGCAAATTGCCTAATTTGAGCGATTCGAAGAGGTTGAAAGCCGTCAAACGCCCTTTAAAGGGAGTTAGATAAATCGATTATGAGCCCATTTTCGCTCAGAGCAGGCCGAAAAATATGACACCTCCTTTGCAACAGTACTCATATTTGGTATTTTTTGACCACAGGGTCCAAAACCATGCTCCAAAACACAAAAGGAGGGGCCTCGTAAGGCCCCTCCTTAGGAAAGGGAATCGATTTATTCCACAGCCGTAGATTAATCCTAGCCGCTACTCCATCATGTCGAGGACGGAGGGGCGAAGCTCGTTCTCAGCAGCCTCGGGATCGGTTTCGCGCAGGCGGTTGATGTAGCGGTTGTACCACATCACGGCAAGGCCCAGGAAGACAACCACGCCGCCGACGTTGTAGACCAGCGTCAGCCACAGAGGCTGATCGAGCGGAATGGTGCCGCAGATAAGCACGAAGCAGAAGACCACAAGCAGGAATGCAGCAATGACCAGGCCAAAGGTGCGCGAACCCATGCGGAAGCCACGGGGAGCAGCGTCGAAGTTCTTGCGCAACATAAAGTAGGCAAGCAGGATCAGCAGCGGCGGGAGCAGAGCGGTGGCAGCCGTCATGTTGGTGACGATCATGAGCAGGTCGTCGAGGTTACCGGAGCCCAGGGCCGGGATGATCAGGATGGGGACGACGATGGCGAACTGCAGCCAGGCAGCGCGGGCAGGAATGCCGTGCTCGTTGAGCTCGACGATCTTGCTACCAAAGACGCCCTTGGGGATCTCGGTGAAGAACACCTTGATGGGAGCGGAGGTCCACATCATGAGGGAGCCCAGCGTAGCGGCGAGTAGGATCAGGCCGATGACGCGCGTAGACACTTCCATGGGAATGCCAAAGTGGGCAAAGACAGCGCCGAACACATCGAAGATGCCGGTGGAGATGGCAACGCCGCCCTCGGGGATGAACAGGTTAACCAGCAGCGAAGCGCCTGCATACAGAAGGCCGATGGTCAGACCGGCGATAACGACGGTGCGCACGAAGGCCTTGACGCCACCCTTAAGGTCGTTAAGGAACACGCCGACAGACTCAGCGCCGCCAACGCCCTGGATGATCCAGGCAAGCGTACCGAAGAAGCCCCACGCAGTTGCGAAGTTGCTCATGTCGGGAGCCATGTTAGCGGGAGTAGGAGCCGTAGCGAACTCAACGCCGCCAAAGGCAGCAGCCAGGGACAGCAGGATGAACACGGCGGTCAGGCCGAGAGCCGCGGTCGAACCGAAGGAGGAAATGGAGCCGATCCACTTAGCGCCCTTGGTCGAAACCCACGTGGCGATAGCAAAGACAACGATCTCGATAATGGTGATCCACAGCTGCGAAAGCTCGGCGTTGGCACCAAAGAACACGTAGCTCGCGTAGATGATGACGTTGGGCAGGACGGACGCAAAGAAGAACAGGTTAACGAACCAGTAGCTAAATGCCGTCAGGAACGCCCAGCGACCACCCATCGAGGTCTTAACCCATGCGTACACGCCCGACTCGGAGTCCTTGTTAAGGCCGACGAACTCGGCGGTAACCAGGGTATAGGGGACAAAGTACAAAAGCGTGGCGAAGAAGAACGACGGCGCGGCTGCTAAGCCGATGGCCGCGTTGTTGTTGATGATGTTCTTGATACCGAACACGGCGGCGACCGTCATGCCCAGCAGAGCGAACGAACCAATCGTTCCTCGTTTTTCAGAGCTCATAAGCCCTCCCAATCATCTATTAAATGTCATCTAAACCCGTCCGAGCTGCAAGTGCAAACACGGACGGCGCACCTGCTAAGGGGAATGGGGAAAAGGGAGTCAACAAAGCCATCCCCCTTAACGGCGCGAAGCAAACGTCCAGGCGGACGAATACTACTTGTTGGGGAAGGAATAACCTTCGACCGTCACGTGCAGTACCACGACGCGGGGATCCGCGGCATCGGCCACGACACGGTAGGCCTCGTCAATTTCGACGACGGCAACGCCGCCGGCGGGAATCGTCACGGTCTCCCCCGTACCCTCAAAGCGCTCGCGATCATCGATATCGCTGTAGGCGCGCGTACAGGTAAGATCGGCCTTGGAAGCCACCTCAACGGTCAGATTGCCGTCGAGCGGGGCGAGCACGGCATGGTAGCGACGGTGACCGACCAGATCGGCAGTAGCCGCCTCGTGGGCGTTCACCCACCAATACACCAGCGAGTCGCCGATAGAGTACGCCACATCGTGCTGCAGTTCAGAAACGCCGTCGAGCGCCTGTCCGGTACGCATCCACTTCTTGACGGACTTCATCTGAGCGTCGAAATCGGCGCGCGAGTTAAAGACATGCATGACTTATGCCTCCTTAATGGGTGCCAGTGCCTGAGCCAGATCGGCAGACGTCAGCGGTCGCAGGGACACCTCAAAGCTGAAGCTCTCAAAACGGGTGCGATAGGAATCGAGCACCTCGGAACCCCAAGAGTTCGAACCAAGGCCGAGCTGCTGGTCGTTGATGTTGACCGTAACCGTGTCGCCCTTGACAAGGTCGTAGACGTGCTTGGCGTTATCGATGGCCTCGCAGCTATAGGGCCATGCCGAGAACGAGAACGGATTGGAGGCAGCGTCAGCCGGACGCGTCACCAGCACGCCGTCACCGTGGCTAGAGCGCAGGGCGACCCAGCGGGTACCCTCGCGGTTGGCGCAGTCCTGGGGCATAACGTAGGGCGTGAACATGTCGTCGACCGTAGTGCGGTAATGACCGACCGGGTTGGCGCGCAGCGAGTCCGGATAGTTCTCGCCCGGGCCGTGGCCATACCACTCGACGGCACGATCACAACCGGGAACCTCGAAGGAGATGCCGATGCGCGGGATAATGTCCGAATAGTCGCCGTAGGGCTCGCCGGAAACCTTGAGGTCGACGCGGCCACTCGGAAGCACGGTATAGACGAGCTCGACGCGCATGCCGAACGCGCGGACGGGAGGAGCGATACGCTGGCTCACGGTAACGACGACCGCATTGCCGTCCTGCTTCCAAGAAACCTTGCGGGTGGACGTCTGCATTACATCGATGAAGTTATCCTTCCACAGGGAGTCGTACTCCTGAGCGTGGTTATCGACGAGCGGATGCCAAAAACCAACCTGGGGACCAGAGGCCATGACGTCACGGCCGGATGCCTTCCACTTGCTCACGGTGCCGTTTACCTTGCTGAAGGTCAGCTCGCCGTTGAGGGAGTGAATGCGAATCTCCTGCTCGGTCTCCTCGACCGTAAGCTCAGGACGAGCTGGGGCGGCGATGGCCGGCGCCGGATGGTTTGCGATGGCAAACTGGTTTGCGCCCAGTTGGAACATCGGCTCGCACCAGACGTGAGCGGCCATGGTGTAGGCGCGCACAGTCAGCAGGGTCTCGCCTACCGCGGCCTCGTGAATCACCAGCGGAAGCTGGACGGACTCACCGGGGGCAACCGCACCGGGCATGAGCGTCTTGCGGCAGACCACGTCGCCGTCCACCAGGGTCTCCGCCGACAGGCAAACATCCTCGAGGGTGGTAAACCAGCGCTTGTTGGTGACAGTCAGCTCGCCCGCCTCGGCGTCATAAGCCATGCGAACCGGGCAGATGACCTGGCCGTACTCGGTAAGGCCCGGGCTCGGCTGCTGCCAGGGGAACACCATGCCATCGATGCAGAAGTTGCTGTTGTTGGGGTAATCGCCGTTGTCGCCGCCATACATATCGTAGGCAATGCCGTCCTCGGTCACAGCAGCCAGACCGTGGTCGCACCATTCCCAGATAAACTGGCCTTGGATGCAATCCCAGCGATCGAAGACCTCCTGATACTCGGACAGGCCTCCGGGGCCGTTGCCCATGGAGTGACCGTACTCGCAGTTGATGCGCGGCTTGGGGAATGGATGCTCACCAAAGTCGTTCATCTGCGACACGCGGGAGTACATGGTGGAGATAACGTCGACGGTATCGGCGTTGCGGTCCTCCTCGTAGTGGACCGGACGACCATCGAGCTCGTGAGCCTTGGCGTACATCGCGCGGATGTTGCAGCCATAGCCGCTCTCGTTGCCCAGCGACCACATGATGATGCACGCGTGGTTGCGCTCCTGCATCACCAGGCGCTCAATACGGTCGACGTAGGCCGGCTCCCATGCCGGGTCGTCGGTAACCAGGGCGATGTTGCCGATATTCTCGAAGCCGTGGCTCTCCATATCGGTCTCGGCGACCAGCATGATGCCATACTCATCACACAGCTCGTAGAAGCGCGGGTCATTGGCATAGTGAGAGGTGCGCACCGCGTTGATGTTGTGCTGCTTCATGAGCTCCAGGTCGCGGCGCATGCGATCGAGGCCCACGGCGCGGCCCTTGTGATCGTCGTGATCGTGGCGGTTGACGCCATGCATCTTAAAGTAAGTGCCGTTGAGGTAGATATGATTGCCCTCGACCGTCACCTCGGCAAGACCCTGGCGATGCGGGACGTACTCGCTGACCTGGTCACCGTCGTAGACCTCAAACGTAAGGTCGTAGAGGAAGGGGTCCTCGGGATTCCAGAAGTGGGCATCGGTCACGCCGCACTCGGCATGGCCGTCGACGCACTCGCCCGCAGCCACCACGTTCTCGCCATCGCTGAGCGTAAACACAACGCGGGAAGAGCCCTCGGCAACCGTATCGAGCGTAATCAGAGCGGTATCGCCCTCGCGGTGCGTGCGGAACCTAAAGTCGACCAGGTGCGCGGCGGGACGCTGCACAAGGTACACATCGCGGAAAATGCCCGAGGCCCACCACATATCCTGGTCCTCGATATAGCTGCCATCGCTGTACTGCAGGACCTTGACCGCAAACAGGTTGTCGCCCTCGACGAGCGCGTCGGTCACGTCGAACTCGGCAGACAGGCGCGAGCCCTTGGTCATGCCGATAAACTGGCCGTTGACGTACAGCTCGCCATAGCTCTCGATGCCGTCGAAGCGAATGATCTCGCGAGCGCCGGCGGGAACAGCGGGAAGATTGACGATGCGCTGGTAGACGCCCGTGGGGTCGTCGGAGGGAACGAACGGCTGGTCCACCGGGAACGGGAAACCCTCGTCGGTATAGGCAAGATTGCCATAGCCGTCCACCTGCCACAGGTGCGGAACCTCCACGTGATCCCACTCGGGCTTGTACGTGGAGAGTTCCTCGTTGGAGACGGCAGCGGGGCCCTCAAAGAGGCGGAACTGCCACGAGCCGGACAGCTGGACAAACCCGCGCGACAGCTCGCGGCTGTACGCTGCAGCGAGATCGGCGGTCTCGTAACCCATAAAGTACGCATGGGGTGCCAGGCGGTTCCTATGGGTGAGCGCTTGGTTTTCCCAATCGTTAATGGTGTCCATGGTGATGCTCCTTCGTCATCGTAGTGATTCTTGTGCAACCGGTTGTCCTTATCTTACGGGCGATGCAAAAAACTGTGCAACCGGTTGTCCGCTGAACGGTCGATTTGGTCGGGTTAACGGTGCAACCGGTTGTACAACCGCGACACTTATGTCACCCTGAGTATCGAAACTCAGCGCAAGACATCGTTCTCAAGCTCGTAGGCAACCGCCACGCCCGCTGATATCTCACCCATACGAGACGTATTCGATTGCGGCTTGGTTGCAAAACGACACCGGTCACCGGATATCATGAACGCTGTTCAGGCGCACTATAGTAAGCTGTATCCGCACCAGCCCGTATCAGCGACAACATCGACCGCATTCTCCAGGAGACGCCATGACCCAACCAGTTCGCACCGCACCTACGCTTGCCGAGGTTGCCGCAGCTGCCGGCGTGTCGCGCTCCACGGCATCGCGCGCTCTCAACGATTCGCCCCGCATTAGCGAGGAAACCAAAAGGCGCGTCCGCGCGGCGGCCAAGGAAGTCAATTTTGTCCCCAACGCTCGTGGCCGAGCGCTCGCTGTCGGGCGCACGGAAATCATCGCCGTGCTCGTGACCGAGCCCCTAAGTGAACTCTTCAGCGACCCCACCTATAGCGAGTTTTTGAGCGGCATTACCGAGGAACTGTCGGAGTCGTCCTATCTGCCCGTTATCTTGCAGGCGTCTTCTACGCATGAGCGCAACCGCGCACGCGAGCACTTTGAGCGCCGCTCGTTCGACGCCGTGATCGACGTCTCCCCCTACAAGGGCAGCGAGCTGCTCGAGGTACTGTGCGAGCTGGGCGTACCCACCGTGTTGTGCGGCCAGCTCGAGGGCCACCCCTATCGCGATGTGTTCTCGACAGTCTACTCTGACGACGAAGAGGGCGGACGCTTTGCGGCACTCGCCATAAAGGATCGCGGGCGCAAAGATATCGTCGCCGTGTTGGGACCGCAAGACAACCCCGCTGTTGCCGACCGCCTGCGCGGCTACCGCGCCGTCTTGGGCGAAGACCTCCCAGACGCAAACGTTATCTATACCGGCTGGAACAGCGGAGACGGCTATCAGGCCATGCACCAGATTCTCGCGCGCGAGATCGCTTTCGATGGCGTGCTCTGCGGATCGGACCGTATCGCGGCTGGCGTCATCACCGCACTCAACGAGGCGGGCCTATCCGTTCCTGCGGACGTTTCTGTCGTCGGCTTCGACGATCACGAGATTGCGACGCGCTGCGTCCCCGCGCTCACGACCGTCCGCCAGCCCCTGCGCGAAGAAGGCCACATGGCCGCCAACATTGCGCTCGACATGATCAAGGGTGCCGAGCCTACCACCTCCGTGATGCACATGCAGCTGATCCAGAGAGACTCGCTATAAGAAACTGGGGCAGGCTTTCTGCCAGACAGTTGTTGCGGAAAGCCTGCCCCGTTTTGAGCGCTCATTCTGGGGCACAGTTTCCGTTAGACAGCTCAACCGGAAACTGTGCCCCATTATTTTGCCGAATTCTGGGTCGCGCTTTCCCAGAGGACCCCCTTTGGGAAAGCGCGACCCGTTTTGGACGCAAATTCCGGGTCGTAGTTTCCGCGACGCCCGGTCATCCCATGCCCTCACGACCTCGGCGCATAAAAAACGAGGGAAGGTACGTGTCCTTCCCTCGCAACAGGCAATATGTAGCCGCTCGCCTACATCAGGCGCAGGCTGACGTCCTTGAGCTGGGCGCCGCTAACGGCACTCGGAGCGCCCGACATAAGGTCGGAGCCGCTGGCCGTCTTGGGGAACGCCATGACGTCGCGGATGGAGTCGGAACCGGTGAGCAGCATGCACACGCGGTCCAGGCCCAGAGCGAAACCGCCCATCGGGGGTGCACCAAACTTGAGCGCCTCCATGAGGAAGCCGAACTGAGACTCGGCACGCTCCTCGGTAAAGCCCAGGAGCTTGAGCATGGACATCTGCATCTCGGCGTTGTGGATACGCATACCGCCGCCGCCGGCCTCAAAGCCGTCCATGACAAAGTCGTAGGTGCACGAACCGGCTGCCAGCGGATCGGCCTCGATCTTGGCGATGTCGGTCTCGGTCGGCAGGGTAAAGGGCTGGTGCTCGGCAGCATAGGCCTTGCGGTCCTCATCCCAGTGGAACAGCGGGAAGTTGACGACCCACAGGAAGTCGTGGCCCTCGCGCTTGATCTCGAGCGCGTTGGCCATGTGGGAACGCATGCCGCCCAGGATCTCGTCAGAGAGCAGGCGCGGGCCGGCGGCGAACATCACAAGGTCGCCGGGCTCGACGTCCATGCGCTCGCGCAGAGCCGCCATCTCCTCGTCCGAGAAGAACTTGACGATGGGGCTGTTGATGGAGCCGTCCTCGCGGAAGGCGATCCATGCCAGGCCCTTGGCGCCAAACGTGGAGGCCACGCCGGCAAGCTTATCGATCTTGGCACGTGCCCAGGCACCGGCGCCCTTGGCGTTGATGGCCTTGACGACAGAGCCCTCCTCGTTTGCGGCAGTCGCAAAGACCTTGAACTTGGAGTTGGCGAAGATGTCGGTCAGGTCGACCAGGTGCATGCCATAGCGGGTATCGGGCTTGTCGGAGCCATAGGTGTCCATGGCCTCCCAGTAGTCCATGCGACGCAGCGGTGTGGGCATCTCGACACCCATGCGGCCGAAGGCATCGGACAGGACCTCTTCGAGTGCGCTCATGACATCGTTCTGGTCCACGAAGGACATCTCGATATCGACCTGGGTGAACTCGGGCTGACGGTCGGCACGCAGGTCCTCGTCGCGGAAGCACTTGGCAACCTGGTAGTAGCGCTCAACGCCACCAACCATGAGCAGCTGCTTCAGAAGCTGCGGGGACTGCGGCAGGGCGTAGAAGTTGCCCGGCTGGATGCGGCTGGGAACGATGAAGTCGCGGGCGCCCTCGGGCGTGGACTTGAACAGGGAGGGCGTCTCGACCTCCATGAACTCACGGTTGTGCAGCGCCTCACGAATGGCAAAGGTAAAGTCGGAACGCAGCTTGAGGTTGGCCATCATCTCGGGACGACGAAGGTCCAGATAGCGATAGCGCAGACGGGTGTCCTCGCTGGTCTCGATGCCGTCCTCGATCTGGAACGGCGGGGTGACGGACGTGTTGAGCACCTCGGCGTGGTCGGTCAGGACCTCGATCTCGCCGGTCGCGAGCTTGGTGTTGGTGGTCTCCTCGCCACGGGAGCGCACGACGCCGTGGATCTTGATGGGCCACTCGGGACGCATGGTCTCGGCGATCTTAAAGGCGTCGCCGTCGGAGTGCTCGGGGTCGAAGGTGAGCTGCGTGATGCCCTCGCGGTCGCGAAGGTCGCAGAAAATAAGGCCGCCGTGGTCACGGCGACGGCTCACCCAACCGGTGAGGGTGACCTCTTCGCCCACGTTCTCGCGGCGAAGCTCGCCGCAGGTACGGGTGTGCATGGAATGCTCGTCGATGGGACGGGTCTGGCTCATACCAGTGATCCTCCTTTATGGATCTGTGCCGCCCCGTGTCGTTCCGGGCGGCGTCGTACAGATTTGCCCAGCCTGCGTAAACCGCGCAGCCAGACATGGCGTTCTATCTTATCGCACCTGTATCGATGTACCGCGGAAAAGTGGCTCCTGCCCAAAGACTTGACGGAGACGAAACAATTGACGCACCGCGGCCGTCGCCAAGGCGCGCCGCGTGCGACAATGTGCCCCAATACAACTGCACTCGGAAAGGCCCGCCATGACTGCACGCCTCATCGTTATGGATATTGACTCCACGCTCATCAACCAGGAGGTCATCGACCTGTTGGGCGAAGAGGCCGGCGTGGGCGAGCAGGTGGCACAGATCACCGAGCGCGCCATGCGCGGCGAGCTGGACTTTAAGCAAGCGCTCGAGGAGCGTGTGGGGCTGCTCGCCGGCCTGGACGAGAGCGTGTTCAAGCGCACCTTTGAGCGCGTGACATTTACACCCGGTGCGCTGGAGCTTGTGCGCTCGGCGCACAGCAAGGGTTGGAAGGTCGGCGTCGTGAGTGGCGGCTTCCACGAGGTCGCCGACAAGATCGTGGCTGCCGCGGGCATCGATTTTTGCCTGGCCAACCGCTTGGAGGTCGTAGACGGCAAGCTCACGGGCAAGCTGGCGGCAGACATTGTGACCAAGGAGTCCAAGCTCATCCAGCTGCTGGACTGGGCAGTTGAGTGCGGTGTCGACATGGCCCATACCGTGGCAATCGGCGACGGCGCCAACGACATCCCCATGATTCAGGCTGCAGGCACGGGCATCGCGTTTTGCGCCAAGCCCAAGACGCGCGAGGCCGCCCCGTTTGCCATCGACGAGCGCAACCTGATGCTCGCCATGGACATCATCCTGCGTGACTAGTCGATCCGCCCAACAATTGAATCAGTCTGTCCTATAGTTTCCGAACAATTTTGTCTTAGTGTTCGGAAACATACCCTTTGAGTGCTAGACTTTGCGCCGTCGAAAGGAACATATATGGATAAGCGAGATCTTGAGCAATTGCTGAGCGATGTTGCCTGCGGAGCAGTCACTCCGGCAGTCGCCCTCACGCGCATCCAGACGGCGCCAACCGCCGATCTGGGTTTTGCGCAGCTCGATCTTTCACGCGGGGTACGCCAGGGAGCCGGCGAGGTTGTCTACGGTGCCGGTAAAACCGCCGAGCAGATTGCCGCCATTATCGAGGCGCTGCGCGATGCCGGCCAGGAGCGCATCCTGGTCACGCGCCTGGACGCCGAAAAGGCAGCCCGTACCTCGGAGCTCCTCGACAACGACATCGACCTGGGATATGTCCCGGACGCGCAGCTCGCCCTCGTGGGCGGCAAGCCCTCCCCTACTGGCAACGGACGCATCGTCGTCGCCTGCGCCGGCACGAGCGACTTGCCCGTCGCCGAGGAAGCCGCGTTGACGGCCGAGTTCTATGGCAACGAGGTCGACCGCCTCTACGACGTAGGTGTCGCCGGCCTGCACCGCCTGCTCGCGCACGCCGAGGATCTTGCCCAGGCGCAGGTGGTCATCGCCATCGCCGGCATGGAAGGCGCTCTGGCGAGCGTCATCGGAGGCCTTGTGAGCTGTCCGGTCATCGCCGTTCCCACCAGCGTGGGCTATGGCGCGAGCTTTGGCGGCGTGGCCGCGCTGCTCGCCATGCTCAACTCCTGTGCCAGCGGCGTATCGGTCGTCAATATCGACAATGGCTTTGGCGCCGCCTACCAGGCAAGTCTTATCAATCATCTGAGCGCCGGCACACCCCGCGCCCGTTAAGGAGCATTCCATGTCCAATCATCAGCACACGCTTATCATCGACGGCACCTCAGGCATCAGCGGCGATATGACCGTCGCGGCCCTGCTCGATCTGGGCGCCAGCGAGGAGCACCTGCGCGAACAGCTCGCCACACTGCCGGTCGACGGCTTTACGATCGCCGTCACGCGTGCAAACAAGCATGGCATCGACGCCTGCGATTTCGACGTCCAGCTTGCAGAGGGACTCGAGAACCACGACCACGATATGGCCTGGCTCTACGGCAACGAAACAGCTGTCGAGCACACGCACGAGCACGAGCACGGGCATGAGCATGAGCATGAGCATGAGCATCACCATCATGATCATGGCGGGCACGAACACGAGCACTGCCATGAGCACGACCATGAGGGCCACGCCCATGAGCACGAAGATCATCACCACACCCACCACCATCACCACCGTTCTTTGGCGGATGTCGCCGCCATCATCGATGGCTCGCAGTTAAGCGATGGCGCCAAGCGCCGCGCGCTCGCCATCTTTACCGCGCTCGCCGCCGCCGAGGCCAAGGCCCACGGCAAAACGCCCGAGACCGTCATGTTCCACGAGGTAGGCGCCATCGACTCCATCGTCGACATCTGCTCGGTCGCCATCTGTCTCGATGACCTGGGTATCGAGGACATTGTCGTCGAGTCGCTCTCCGAGGGTCACGGCACCATCCACTGTGCCCACGGCCTTATGCCCATCCCGGTGCCCGCCGTCGTCAACCTATGCCAAGCAGGCAATATCGCCCTCACGCCCGCACCGGTCGCCGGCGAGCTCGTGACGCCCACGGGCGCCGCCATCGTCGCCGCACTGCGCACGTCCGAGCACCTACCGGCCCGCTACCGCATCGAGGCCGTCGGCTACGGCGCCGGTAAGCGCCCCTACGAGGGTTGCTCCGGCACGCTCCGTTGTCTGCTCGTTCACGTGGATGCATAGCCATGGATGCCCGCAAAGAAAAAAGCCGCGCTGCCATCGTTGCGGCGTTCTCCGAGCTGCTACGCGAAGTGGACTACGGCAAGATTACCGTCGGCGACATCATCGCGCGCGCTCACGTAGGCCGCGCGACATTCTACGGCCTCTTTAAGAGCAAAGACGACCTACTGTCCGAGCTCGTGAGCGACATCTGCACCCACGCCCTCGACGACGATGGCACACCGCTCGACGACCCACTCGTGCAGGTCGAGCATATCCTCAACAACCTCTGGGAGCGCCGCCAAGGCGTTCGAGCCCTCGTAGCCGGAGCCGGCTCGCGCGTCTTCGCCGACTGTCTCCGCAAGACCATCATGTCACGAGCAGCCGAAACCGTCCCCGTCGACCCCGCAGGCCCCGCCGGAACCATGGACCGAAGCTTCCTACTACACCACATAGCCTCAAGCTTCGTAGGAATGGTCCAATGGTGGGCCTGGCACAACTTCCAAGCAGATAAGGCCGAAGTAGCCAAAGACTACCTATCAGCCATAAAACCCCTCTTCAGCTAAGTAAGAAGCTCATCCCAAAGCATCGCCCCAACCCAGGCCGCCACGCATCCCAAAGTGCCACTCGCGCTTCAATGCCCCCCAACAGCAACAAGCCCCTCCCATCCAAATTCAGATATATATGTTGGGTTGCTTGTACGAACGCAACAAAGACCCCGCAGCCGTCCGCATGGGGTAACTTCCCAGCGCACTCCGCAGGACGCAAAAAGGCTCGCCGCACAAAGTGCGCGGCGAGCCTTTTTGCATGTCCGAGGACGCGCTGGGAAGTTACCCCATGCGGACGGCGAACAACTATGTAGTCTTGGACTAGAACATGCCCAAGAAACCGTGCACAAACAGTGCGGCCAGAGCGGCACCGACAAACGGAGCAATGCCAGGAACGAGCAGGCCGTACTTCCAGTTGTTGTCAGCCTTGTTCTTGATCGGCAGCACCTGATAGGCCATGCGAGGACCAAGGTCACGAGCCTGGTTCATGGCGAATCCGGTGATGCCGCCCATGCCCATGCCAACAGCCCAAACGATCAGACCGACGCAGATGGCGAGCATCAGAACGTTCTCGCCAGCACGGTTAGCAGCAGCAAGGATGGCGCTGATGAACACGAAGGTGCAGATAGCCTCGCAGAAGAAGTTGCGGGCATAGTTCGTGCCCTCGGTGGTTGGGTTGGTCGAGAAGATGTTGCGCTGAGCAATGGGGTCGACGACGCCCTCGGAAGCCTTGAACTCATCGGCATACATCAACCAAGCGATTACGGCGCCCACAAAGCCGCCGAGCATATCGGCAACCATGAAGGGGATGCAGCTGCTCCACGGCACCAGGCCGACGATGCACTGGGCAAGCACCATGGCGGGGTTCATGCACACGGCGCCGCCAAAGACAAACAGGCAGACCGAGATGCCAAAAGACCAGGTGGTGATGGCAAACATGTGACCGGAGCCCTGATACTTGGTGCCCTTGAGCACGGTATCGCAGTGCACGCCCACGCCAAAGATGATCATGAGGGCCGTTGCGCCGAATTCGCAGAGGAGTTTGGTAAGCATAAAACCTTATCTTTCTTGTCGGTTATAAACGATTCGTTTAGGCCGCGTACTAGTGCTGAGCGACGACAACGCCCAGGCCATCGGGAATGACGGCCACCTTGGCATCGGCACCCTTCATCTCAAAGGCGAGCTTGAGCGCCTCATCGAGGGTGTTGACCGGCGTCATGTGCATATCCTTGATCATCTGGTGATCGCACAGGTCGGTGACCATGATCACAGGGTGATGCGCCAGGATGCGGGCAAAGATCTGGCTCGTCCACTGGTCGGGCAGGGTCTCGTCCTTAGGACGGTCGATGCAGGCACGCTCAAACTCCGCCGGATCGTTGTCGGCGATGTTGTGATAGAAGCCCTCGCCACCGTGGCCGTCGGCACAACCGGCGACGTCGATGATCACGCCGCCCTCGGGAAGCGTGGCCTCGGCAGAGCACATGCCCTTCACGGCCTGATAGATGTTCTGGTCGAGCGGGTAGCCGCCGTTGGTGGTGATGGCGATCTCGCACTCGACGGGCTCAACGCCGGCAAGGCTCTTCACGAACTCGCAGCCAGCCTCGTGTGCCTTATGGATGTCGCCTGCAAAGGAGCCGATAACCTCATGCTTGCCGTTGAGCACCACGTTGAGCACAAAGGCAAGGTGAGCCATCTCGGCAGCGGCAAACATGTCCTCGCTCACGTGGTTGTGGCACAGGTTGCCGGCACGCGAATGGGAATCGTTCACAAACTGACCGTTGTGGTTGTACATGATGGTCTTGTAGCTGGCGATGCCAGGCAAGACGGACTTGCGGCTACCAGAGAAACCGGCAAAGAAGTGCGGCTCAATAAAGCCCTCGGCAAGCAGCAGATCGCAATCGGCGGCAATCTTGTTGATGATGCACTCGCCACCAGAAGGCAGGGTGCCGATCTTTTTCATCATGCTGTCGTCAGTCGCGACGTGCATAACGATTTCCTCGTTGGCAACGATCTCCTCGCCGTACTTGTTGACGAGTTCCTCATGCGTCGACGGACGATGCATACCCGTAGCAACCAAAATGCGCACGCGAGCCTCGGGCGCAGCGGAATGGATGTGATGCAGCAGAATAGGCATCGTCACACGCGAGGGAACGGGACGCGTATGATCGGAGCTAATAATGACAATATCCTTCTTGCCAGCACAAAGCTCCTCGAGCGACGGCGAGCCATAAGGGTTGGCAAGCGACTCCTCTACCAGCTCTTCCTGCGATTTCGTGGTCTTAAACTCGTTTTGATGACCTTCCATCACACCCGCGAAGTTCTTATCCTCGAGCTCCAGATGCAACGTCTTGTGGTCAAACGGCAGTTCACATTCAAACAATGACAGCGCCCTCTTCCTTTTCAACTGACACACTAGATAAACCGTTGGAAGGATACGCCGCTCACCGAAAAACACCACCGTCCACCGACTCATTAACACAACGTTCATATTTGACCCACAACAAAACGGCCACGATCCCAAACGGGACCGCAGCCGCCTGTCAAAGACACTATAGACAGGATGATTTACGCAGCGCCGAGGCAAACATCTAGTCCGAGACGTACGCACGTAAGCCATTTTGCATAAATTCGTTAATTAATTGCATAAGATGGCGCATGGATTTCTGGCCATAACTGGGTAGTACCCTCCGGAGCGTGCATTTTTGCGAGTATTCAGCATCGCGGGATAAGATTTTGGTGCCAAAAATCTTTCAAAAGGTAGATAGTCCTCATGACTCGACCCATCTGGATAGCATGCGGCGAGAAACCAGCCATATATGATCGTCGCCAAAGCCCAATCGTCGTGCAAAAGCATCAACAAAGGCAGCGAAAGCCGGCTATGGCCTTATGCATCAATCTTTGGCTGCTGAAAACTCCGTTTTTTGCACGTCGCCCCAAGCACCACCCTCACCCAGCGGCTGATCCGCCGAAGACCGGACATCGCAGGGCCCGCCATTAGTTTACTTTTAGGCACACTCCGCAGGACGCAAGAAGCCCTCGCCGCACTCCACATTAAGCGCGAAGCGCGCCATTATCCCCTTCAGCCCCAATCCCTGAAGACCGAGGACGAAGGGGCCCGATGGGTTTCCCTCTGAATGCATTCCGCAGCACGAAGCCCCCTTATCCGCAGCTCCGAAGGAGCAGGATAAGGGGGCTTCAAGTGCGAGGACGCATTCAGAGGGAAACCCATCGGGCCCCGGTGAGAGCCACAGGGCTATCGATTACCCCGTGTTCTGCAATCCTGCCGAGACGCCGGTCACAGTCGAAAGAATCAGGCTCATGTACTCGGCCTTCTTCTCCTCGGCCATCTCGTCCTGGTTCATACGCACCTCGCGAAGGGCGCGGACCTGGGCGATGGACAGGGCGTCGACGTAGGGGTTGCGCACGCGGACGGCGCAACCGAGCACGCGGCGACGCTGCAGCGGCCACTCATCACCGACGATGGCAAGGACCCACTTACGCGTGAGCTGCATCTCGGTGAAGACCTTCTCGGACAGATCCTGGCGATCGCCCAGGTGCAGATACATCTTGGCGATGCGCTGGTCGGTCTTGGCGATCGACATCTCGATGTTGTCGATAAAGGTGCGGAAGAACGGCCACTCCTGGTAGGCAGCCTTGAGCTGGTCAAGATCGCCAAGCTGCTCGCAGGCGGTGCCCAGACCGTACCAAGCGGCCAGGTTAATGCGCGCCTGGCTCCAGCTGAAGATCCACGGGATGGTACGCAGGTCGTCGAGCGACTTGGCACCCAAGCCGCGCTTGGCGGGACGCGAGCCGATCGGCAGCAGACCGACCTCGGTCAGCGGCGTCACGGTCGAGAACCATGGCGTAAAGTCCTCGGTGTTCAGCAGGTCCAGATAGCGCTCGTGGCTTGCGGTGTTGAGCTTCTCGGCCATATCCCAGAACTTCTGCGTGGTCTCGGTGTTGGTCTTCTCGACACTCGGGGCCGACTGCAAAAGCGTTGCGGCAGCAACGGACTCAACATGGCGCTGAGCCAGCGTGCGGTTACCGTAACGGGCAAAGATGACCTCGCCCTGCTCGGTAAGCTTAAAGAAGCAGTTGACCGAACCCTTGGGCTGCGCCAGCACGGCCTTGTTGGCCGGGCCGCCGCCACGGCCCACGGCACCGCCGCGACCGTGCATGAGCACCAGGTCGATATCGTTCTTCTCTGCCCACTTGGCGATGCGCTCCTGCGCGGAGTGCAGCGCGAGCATGGCCGTGGTAGGACCGGCATCCTTGGAAGAGTCGGAATAGCCCAGCATGACCTCCATGCGGCGGTTGGTCTGGGCAAGGCGCTTTTGCACCACGGGCAGCGTAAGCATCTGATCGAGCACGTCGACGCAGCCCTCGAGGTCCTCGAGCTGCTCGAACAACGGGATCACGTCGAGCTCGGGGACATCCTCCTCGTGTGCAAAGGACAGGTGCGCCAGCTCAAAGACGTCGGCCACATGCTGAGCGCTCTTGGTAAACGAGATGATGTAGCGGTGCGCCATCTTCTTGCCGTAGCGCTTTTGGATGGAGCCGATAGCGCGGAAGGTATCGATGACCTCGCGCGTCATGGGCTGCAGGTCGCCATGGATACCGTTCTCGTGGATATCCTTAAGGGCGCGGGCATGCACCACGGAGTGCTGACGGAACTCCATCTCGACCATATGGAAGCCGAAGGACTCGACCTGCCAGATGATGGTCTGGACCGGGCCGTAGGCAGCACGGACGGCACCGCAGGCGGCCAGCGAGCGCTGGACGACGCGCAGGTCCTCCAGGAACTCATCGGCGCTGTGGTACATGGTGTCGGTGATACGACGGACGGTGGCGTTCAGGCGGTCGGCCATGACGAGCATGACGGCGCGATGCGGCTCGTGCTCGGAGATCAGCTCGGCGCGGGCCGTGTAACGAGGGCTCATCTCGACCTGATGGTTCCACAGGTTAATGAGCTCGGCCGACGGCTTGCTGTAGGTAGCCTCGAGCGTGAGGTTGCGGCCGATGTGGCGGCACTTGTCCTCGAGCTTGAGCACCATGTGCGTAAAGTACTTGGCGGCGACCTCACGGCTCACCTTGGCGGTGACGTTGGGGTTACCGTCGCGGTCGGAACCGATCCAGCTGCCGGGATGGAAGAACGCCGGGCACAGCGGCGGCACAGTACCGGCCTTGTCGCCCAGCACCCAATCGTCAAAACGACGATAGATAACGGGGATAACGTCGAACAGCGTGTTATCGAAGATGTCGATGATGGTATCGGCTTCCTCGACCGGCGTGGGCTTCTTGAGCGCGATGGGACTCGTACGCACCAGGGCGTCGATCTCCTGCAGCATATGGCGCTCGTTCTCCACCAGGTCGGAGCCGCCCAGACGCGGACGCTCCTCCAGCAGGTTGGAGATACGGCGGATCTTGCCCTCGACGGCCTTACGACGGGCCTCGGTGGGATGTGCGGTAAAGACAGGGTGGAACTCGAGCTTGTCGAGCAGCTCGTTGGCACCCTCGACACCCAGCTCATTCACCAGCTGGTGATAGGCAACGGTAAGCTCGTTGGCAGGATCGACCTCGGTATCGGTCGACGCACCGGCCTCGCGCTCGCGCAGCTGCGCCACACGGTAGTTCTCCTCCGACAGGTTTGCCAGATGGAAAAAGCTCGTAAAGGCGCGAACGATGACCTGCTGCTTATCGAGCGGCAGGCTGTCGATCAAATCGACGACCTCACGAAATGCCACGGCAGTGGGCTCGTCGGCGGTGGGCACGCCCTGCTCGTCGACGGCTTCGTCGGCAGCGCAGGTACCGGGGTTGCCGGCATTGACCACAATCTCGGCTGTCAAAATCTTGTCGAACAGGTCCGCGATCTCGGGATCATACTCGCTAAGCACACGGCGCTCCAGGCGCAAGAACAGCGCCAGATTGTCGCGCAGCTCCTCGGGGATCTCGATCTCGGCGAGACGCTCCCTGGACTCGGCATTCGAGCCGATTCGGTTAACGAGGCGGTTGACCACGGCAGCGACGCGCGCCGCGGCTTCGGGTACAGACTGGTTGCTTAGGTTCTCAGCCACGTTTCCTCCCATTCCTCCTTCTATGCACGTAACATGCGGTATTCATTATAGGCGCTTGAGAAATACTTTCGACACTGATTGCGCTTTACCACACAAAAGTATTTTCTGCATTGCAAAGGTTTTTGCCCTAAATGGTCGTATTTCTCGGTGGGCGGCATACGTAAACGGGGGCATTCCGCATAAAAGCGAAACACCCCCGTAACAATCGCTCTCCATGAGCAGGGCACGTTAGCAGGCCCGAAGCTCAAAAAGATGCGCTACAGGCGCTCGCGAACCGCCTCGACGACGTTGTCCAGATCGGCGAGCACCTCGTCATGGCTCTGCATGTCGCGCACTTTGACCTTGCCGGCGGCAAGCTCGTCGCCACCCAGGACCAAGATGAGCTTGGCGCCTACCTTATCGGCTTGCTTAAACTGGGCCTTGAGCGAACGACCCTGATAGTCGGCCTCGGTCACGATACCTGCGGCGCGAAGCTCCTGCGTAATGGCAAAGACGTTCTGACGCAGCTCCTTGCCGGCGTTGGCGACATAGACGCACGGGGCCTCATCGGCACCCAAATCGCTGCCAAAGGCCTGCAGGGCCAGCAGGGCGCGCTCAAAACCGACAGCAAAGCCGACGCCCGCCGTGGGCTTGCCACCCTCGAGCTCGACCAGGCCATCGTAGCGGCCGCCGCCGCCGATGGAGCCGACGCCGGCGCCAGGGGCCTCGACCTCAAAGACAGTACGGGTGTAGTAGTCCAGGCCGCGCACCAAGGTGGGATCCTCGACATACTCGATACCGGCGGCATCCAGATAGCGCTTGACCTGCTCGTAGTGCTCGCGGCACTCATCGCACAGGTTGTCACCCATCAGCGGAGCCTCGGCCATGATCTCGCGGCAGTGGTCGTTCTTGCAGTCGAAGGCACGCAGCGGGTTGAGCTCGGCGCGCTCGCGGCACTCGTCACACATCTCGTCTGCGTGATCGAGGATGAACTGCTTGACCTGCTCGCGGTAAGCCGGACGGCACTGGGCGTCACCCATCGAGTTGATGAGCAGACGAAGCTTGGAAAGATCGAAGCCCAGGCGCTTGTAGAACTCCATGAGCATGATGATGCACTCGGCGTCTGCCGCCGGATCGGGAGCGCCGAGCCACTCGATGCCCACCTGGTGGAACTGGCGCAGGCGGCCCTTCTGGGGACGCTCGCCGCGGAACATGGCCTCGGCGTAGTAAGCCTTAAACGGCGTGGAGCCCTGGGGCACCAGATTGTTCTCGACGACGGCGCGCACCACGCCGGCCGTGCCCTCGGGGCGAAGTGCCAGGCGCTGCTTGGGCTTGAGTTTGGTGTCGGTGCCCTCGGTAAAGACGCGCTCCAGGTTGGCACCGCTGAACACGCGGAACATTTCCTTGCGCACGACGTCGGTCGACTGGCCGATACCGTGGACAAACACGTCAACCTGCTCGATCGCGGGCGTCTCGATGGGTTTAAAACCAAACGGCTCGAACACGCCGGCCGCAATCTGCTGCATCTTTTGCCAGGCGCGCATCTCGGCGCCGATAAGGTCGCGGGTTCCCTCCGCCTTCTGTGCCTGCATGGGCAAACACCTTTCTTTTGTATCGCGTCATAGGTAGTGGACATTATACGGCACAAAGCAGCAACGCGGCGGCGCGCCTGACCGAACGAGGGTATGGGGACTCGTTCGGCCAGACGCGCCGCCGCGGACGAAGCGGACAAGCGGCGATGCGCTTTGGCCTACCTACTCCCCCGCCACGCTCGCGCGCAGCTTGGCGGCGATGGGCTCGGATGCCAGCAGGAACACGAGCATGACCACGGAGCACGCCAGGCACACGATCCAGGTGCTCGCAAAGGAGCCCGAGACGGCAAAGAGCACATAGACCTGCCAAAGCTCACCCACAAAGCTCATGCCCGCGAGCACCGTCGAGGTGGCGATAACGGTAAGCGAGCCCAATACGCGGCCACTCACCTTATCGGCAACATGGCCGATAACGAGCGAACCCACGACACTCACCACGGTGGAGATGGCATTGGAGATGTTGTACTGCGCAAGGGAAATGCCCAGGTCGCTGACGATCAGCGGCTGGAACAGGCTCATGCAGTTGACGAAAATCGTGTAGCACGTGGCCATGATCACGAAGCCGGAGGTCACAACGAGCCAGCCGGGGAAGAACTTACGCTGCTGGGACATACTGCTCCTTATTTAACAAACGAATAGCCGGCGCCGGGCGCCGGTAGTGCCCAAGATTGCCTTGAAAGACAAGGGCATAGGCCTTACGGCCATGCCCGCAGGCTTGAAAGGCAAGGTTGGGTGCTACCGGTGGTCGGCGATATAGCCCAAAGCGACGGCGGTATAGGCCGCGGCGCCGAGAGGAAGCTCGGCATCGTTAAAACGTGCCTTGGGATGGTGCTGGGCAAAGTGTTCGTCCGTGTCGGTTACGGCCGCGCCCACGGTAAAGTACGCACTCGGAATCTCGCTCGAGATAAGCGCAAAGTCCTCACTCGCCATGGCATGGAAAAGCGGCAAGAAAGCCACCTTGGGCAGCACTGCGCCCACGTAGCCAAGCGACGCCTGAGTCATATCGCTGTCGAGTACAAGCGGCGGAACATCCGAAAGCGTCTCGATGGTCGCCGGCGTACGATATGTTGCGGCAACGCCGTTAACGACCTCCGCGATGCGGGTCTTTAGGTGCTCCATGAGCTCAACATCAAAGCCGCGCAGCGTTCCCTCAAGCACGCAGGTGTCGGGGATGACGTTGGCCGCCAAGCCGCCGGCAAACTTACCAACGGTAAGTGCGACTTCCTTGGCCGCCGGCACCTCGCGGGAGATGAGCTCCTGAAGTGCCAGATGCACATGCACGCCGGCCGTGATGGGGTCGATGCAAATCTCGGGGCTCGAGCCATGGCCGCCCTTGCCTTGAAGCGTGATGCGAAAACCGTACACGCCCGAGAGCGCCGGGCTGCCGTAGAGCACCAAACCAAGCGGCGACTGGCTATTGACATGCATGGCAAAGGCGACCTGAGGACGCGGGTTCTGCAGCAGACCGTCGGCGATGGCGGCGCGGGCACCCTCAAAGGTTTCCTCGCCCGGCTGGAACAGCAACTTAACCGTGGCGTTGGCATCAACAAGCTCTGCCTCGCGCGCTTTGAGCATACGAGCCGCACCAAGCAGCGCCGTCGCGTGCATATCGTGACCGCAAGCGTGCATGCAGCCGTTGGTGGATGCAAAGGGCTCGCCGGATTCCTCGGCAACGGGCAGGGCGTCCATGTCGCCACGGAGCATGATGACCGTACCGGCCTGCTCATTCGTGCAGACGCCATTACCCTGGGCCGCGGCGGCACCGGCGCCGACAAGGCCCACAACGCAGGAACCATCGACGAGCGTGGCAAACGGGATGTCCATCTCGGTCAGGCGCGCTTGGATATACGCAGAGGTCTGTGGGAGGCTATTACCCAGCTCGGGCATCTGGTGTAGATCGTGTCGCCACGCAGCGAGCTCGTCTGCAAAAGCCTGAGCTTCTGCAACAAGACCGTCACCGATAGCGGTCTGCGCCGCTGCGGTGGCCTTGGGCGCTGATTGCGGTTGAAGATCGGACAAAGCTGGTGCCATAGATGCCCTCCAGTATCGTTTTTGCAGCAAGCACTTTGATAGCATAAAGTGCAAGGTACTACTTTAAGGGCGAGGCATAAAAAATGCCGCCCCGGGAGGGCGGCGCAACAAGTTGTTTACAATTGCGGGCGCGGCTTTCGACGCAAAAAATCGAAGTGAGTCTCGCTCAAGATAATCGACAGGAAGATGAGCGCGAAGCCGGCGAGCAGGCGCGAGGTGAGCGCCTCCCCCATCAGCAGCACCGAGAACAGCACACCCGAAGGCGACTCCATCGAAAGGAGCAGCGAGCCCGTCGAGGCCGGGACATGCGCCAGGCCGACGTTTTGGATGAGCAGAGCCACGCATGTGCAGCCCACCGAGAGAAACGCCATCGCAGTGATAAAGCTCGGCGTCCACACGGACAGAGGCGCTTGGGTCTCGAATAGCAGCGACGTTGCCAGGCTCAGCACGCCGTTGCCCACAAACATCCAAAACGTGATGACGTTGATGTCCATTTTGCGACCGTACTTGGCAGTCACCGCCATCTGGATGGCGAAAAAGACCGCACCCGCCAGCGTAATGACGTCACCGATGTTGAATTCAACGCTATCGAGCGCCACCAAACCAATGCCCGCCAAGCACAGCAGTGCCGCGCCCAGGTTATAGCGGGTGAGTTTTTCGCCGCTCAGAAAATAGCTCGCGAACGGCACAAGGATGCAGTACGTGCCCGTCAAAAAAGCATTCTTGCCCGCCGTAGTATGTGCCAGACCGACCGTCTGCAACGCATAGGCCGCCCACATGAGCACGCCCATACTCAGGCCAACGATCAGGTTGCGAGCGTTGAAATGTGCAATGATGCGCTTGTGGAAGACGGCAAACATGACCAACGCTGCGGGCAGAAAGCGTACATAGAGCAGCTCGAACACCGGAATGGTGTCGAGCGCATCCTTCATAGTGGTAAAGGAGTAGCCCCAGATAATCGCCACCGAAAGCAGCAGAACTTTCCAGAACAGCGGCGAGCGAGCGCCGGCGCCGCGGGAGGTGCCGCCCGCGCCTAGGTCCTCGCGAGCAATAGGGCTATCGGGCAAGTTTTCGATTTCGTTGGCAGCGTATTGGGCCATGGAACATCCTCACACTCAAACTGGGCGTGGTGTCCGCACGCGTAAGGCTGCGTGCCGCCTCATGGTCAAATAAAAACGGGACGCGCCGGACCCCCGGCACGCCCCGCTACTGTAGCAACAACCAAGCAACCCGTGCAATCCAGCCCACTAAAGCGTTTTGTTCCGCCGTTCTACCGAACGGCGGACCGGCCGACGCTGCGCGAGCCGCATTCACACCAATCTGACGTTCAATTTCAAGGGCGCGACCAGAAGGTCAGCGCCCTTTCATTTCACGTCACCTTGGCGCAAATGCGGCTCGCTCGCTGACATTGCCGCAGCATCAGCGTTTACATTGTTGCGCTAGATTAATTTAGTACTCTCCAGCTTTTCGATGATCCAGTCGTTAGCTTTGATGACCGGGCGGCGGAAGACGACGCCCAGGGCCAGCGACGGGATCAGATAGCTCGCCAGAATGCCTAGCTCAATCCAGTACTCCATATGGTAGGCACCGGCCATGGCGGCATGCATGGCGTTGATGCCATGAGTAAACGGCAGGAACGGATAGATCGCCTGGAACACGGGGCCGGTCATCTCGATAGGGAACGTGCCGCCCGAACCGCCGACCTGCATGACCAGCAGCACGACGGCGAGCGCCTTGCCGATATCGCCAAACGACACCGTAAGCGTGTAGACGATATTGGAGAACACGAGACTCGCGACCCAGCCCGCCAGCACAAACTGCAGCGGGTTGTCGCACTGAATGCCAAAGAACAGGATGTCGCCCGCACACACGAGCGTTGCCTGCAGCAGGGCCAGACCGCCAAAGAACAGGTAGCGGCCCAGGTAGATCTCGTGCAGGCGCACGGGGATGAGCTCGTTGATGAGCTCATCGTCAACCGAGACCTTCATCATGGCCGCCAGCACGATCGAGCCGACCCATAGCGACAGAATCGTGTAGAACGGTGCCATGGCCGAACCGTAGTTACGAATCGGATAGACCGGCTTGCGATCGAGCGCGACGGGGCCGGAAAGCGACACGGCCAAACCCTCGGGATCGTTGCCAATCATCGTCTTGATCGTGGCAAGGTCGTCCGACATCAGGGCGCCATCGAGCTCGTCCTTAAACGCACTGATCTTGTCCGACGCCTCGCCCAGCTGATCAGAAGCCTTGTTGACCAGCTTTGCAGCCTTGGAGAGGCCCTTTGCCAGCGAACCGGATGCGTCGGTCAGGCCGTCTACGGCGCTATCCAGATCGCCCGAGATGCCATCGAGCGAGTCCAGGATGCCCGAAACCGTCTTCTTGAGCTCCTTGGCCTTAACCGAGAACGTGGAATCGTAGTCGGACTTGGCGCCCGAAATGCCCGCCTTGGCATCGGCGATGGCCTGATCGACCTCGGCACGCGTGCTGTTGACCTCTGCCATGCTGTCAGAAAGGGACTTAGCAGTTGCCGTCAGGTCCTTGGCGTTGTTGCGATACTCCACCGCGATCCTGCCCAGCGATGTTGCCACAGATTTAAGGCTCTCCTGGAGCTTTTCGTCACTGACCTGCTCGGCAAAGCCGCGGAGCTGGTCGGCCGTGGCGTCGATATCGTCGGCACGTGTATTGAGCGCCGCCGCGGCATCGTTGAGCTGAGACACCGTAAGGTCGACATGCTGATTCGCGGCATCGAATGCCTTCGCAAGCCCGGCGGACACGTTGTCGAACGAGCCCGCGCTTCCGTCAATCGCGGCGTTGATGGCGTCGTTGGCGGCCTTCAGCGCTTCTTTGGAATCGCTCATGCCGCTCTTGGCATGCTCCATCAACTGCTTGGTCGACTCATCGACCGTACCCGTCTGCTGGAGCATACCGCTCGCCGACGTCAACGAATCGGACGTAGAGCTCAAAATGCCCGCCAGCGACGAAGCATTAGCCTGAACGTCTTGCAGGTCCCCAATCGAATCGCCGAGCGTCGAGGACAGGTTGGCGATAAAGTTGCTGACCTGGTCGGTGCTCATGTAATCGAGCAGGCTGGACACCGTCTTAAGACCGATGCTCGTAATGGTCTCGGTAAAAGATTCGTTAACCTGGTTCTGAACGGCGCTCGAACCCTTCTCGGTCACGATCTGCGCGATGGCGTTGGCCTTCTGATTCTCGTAAAACTCGATATCGGCATGCTTAACGTCGGTCGAAAAGAGCGTCATCATATCGGCACTAAACGTCTTAGGGATAACGACAGCCGCATAGTATGCGCCCGATTTGACGCCCTCGATGGCCTTTTCTCGATCGTTGAGCACAACCCAGTCGAAGTTCTCGTTGCCGCGTAGGGTGGCGGTCACGTTTTCGCCCACGTTAACCTCGACGGGGATCAAATCGCTCTCGTAACCCTCATCGGTGTTGACCACGGCGATCTTAAGATTGCCGGTGTTGCCGTACGGATCCCAGCTGCCGGCGATGTTAAACCACGCGTACAGGCACGGTACGATAATGAGGCCCATCACGACAACCAAGCCGATTACGGAGCGAGACACGTTTTGGACATCGCGCTTAAACAGATGCAGGATGTTCTTCATTTATGCCTCACCTCCTTTGGAGTGCTTGCCGAGCGGGGCGTTCTTTTCATTCATCACAAACGTGTCATCCCCGTTCTCGGGCACATGGGCCGCATCGCGATGACCACATTGGTTGACAGCCTGAGTCTTGGGTTCAGACCCCCGCTCGCTCGCATTCAAGCCGAACATGCGACGAGCGGCCGGAATGGCGGCCGTGTGCTCGCGCATCTCGCGGCGCAGGTCCTCATCCGAAAGCGCCGAGATGCGCATCTGGGTGTTGAGGCTCGAGCGGATGTACTCGATATTGATAAGCCAGCCGCAGATGGCAATAACCGAGATGATCCAAATGACAAGCAGGATGATCTTGCCGTTATTGTCGATATCGAGAACCGTCGACAGGACAAAGAGCAGGACCTGAACGCCCACCACGGCGGCAAAACCGCCCTTGATGTAGTACGGGTAGCGATGTTCAAAGGCGACCGCATGATCGAGCAGTTCGCGACGGTACGAATCGGAATCGAGCATGACACGCATGGCCGTGCGCAGCGAGTAGCGCTGGCGCGGCAGGTCGTTGGACTCGCAGATCATCATACCCGTCGTGGAAAGCTGTTTATCAAAGAGCAGGTTAAGGTTGAGCAGCAGCGGACGCAGCTGCAGACCGATAAAGAGCGCCACGATCAAGAACACGCCCAGAATGCACAGGTTAAACAGGTAGTTAAACGAGTACATGCCGCCGACCGTCTCGCGCAGCAGATTGATGCCGTAGGTAAAGGGCAGCAGCGGGTGCAGCCACTGGAAGAAGCCGGGCATCATCTCGATGGGATACATGCCCGACGAACCCGGAATCTGCACGATAACCAGAATGACGCCGATTGCCTTGCCGATGTGCTTAAACGTAGTGGACAGCGCATAGATGATATTGACGTAGGTGAACGAGATGGCGATGCCGCCCAGCACGAACAGCAGCGGGTTGATGCACTGCACGCCAATCACCAGATCGCCTACCGTAACGATGGTGGCCTGGAGCGCGCCCAGGATCACCAGGAGCATCCAACGGCCGAAGTAGCCCTGGCGCGCCGTAAAGCTGCCAATGCCCTCGCGATCGACCTCGAGCTTGTAGATGGCGATGAGTACGTAACCGCCCACCCAAAGCGCCAGATTGGTGTAGAAGGGAGCGATGCCCGAGCCAAAGCTCTTGACCGGATAGATCGACTTGGACGTCAGCTCGACCGGAGAGGCCATGAAATCTGCCACGTCATTGACATCGACGCCCATAAGGTCGGCGAGCTCGCCCATAGACTCAGAGGTCTGCAGCGCCGCGATGTCATTAGCGGCGGTCGCAAGCTTGTCCTGGACCTTGGCAAGCGAGGAATCGGTCTGGGACAGCGTGGTCTTGGCCTGGCCGAGCGTAGCGTTAAGCTGCGAAAGCGTACCGCGCGCACTTGCAATAGTAGGCGTGAGGCCAGACACGATTCCCGTCAGATCACCCGAGACGGCGGCAAATGAATCAAGCGCGCTCGAGGCCTTCGGCAGCGCGTTTTGACCCAGGTCCGTCTGGGCCTGGCCAAGGTTGGTCGCACCGGTCTGGATTGCGTTATTGATAGCGTCGCTGGCGCCCGAGACAGCCGCGGCGTCATTCGCCATGGCGCTCGACTGCGCAGACAGACCGTCCTTGATGCTCTGAAGCTTTTCATTCTGCTCGCGGAGCAAATCGATGGTCGATACAATGCGCGCGTCAATTTCCTTGGAACCTGTCGACGTGTCATTAACGAGAATTTCCAAGTGCCCGATAACGGCCTTATTGTGGTCGATCGTCGCTTGGAGAGACTCAAGCGAGTTGTCGATGCGGGTGGTCGTAGATGTGACCGCGCCCGTCAGCTTGCCAATCGCAGCGTTCGCGGAGGCTGACGTCTTGGTGAGCGCAAGGCTGCCTTCCGAGAGTGCCTTGGAGAGCGAGGCGACAGAGTTGCCCGCCGTAGCGCGCGCCTCGCCCAGCAGGTCATTGCCCTGAGCGATTGCCTGCGTTAGAGAGGGCGTCTGACCCTGCAGGCCCGCCAACGCGGCATCAGCCGAGGCGATAGCGCCACTCGTCTTATCGATGGCGGCATTCATGTCGCCAATCGAATCGCGCACCTCACCCAAGGTACCGGATGCCTCTGATACCGAACCAGCCAACGAATTCTGAGTCTGGGTTGCCTTGTCCTTTAAATCGACTCCGGCATCCTTGGCGATGCTGGCAACGGTCTCGCCCACTGTGGAGACAAATTCCGAGTTGATCTGCTCCTCGATGGTGCTTGCACCGGTGTCGGTAACCTTGGGCGCAATAGCACTCTTCTTCTCATTGACGTAGTACGTAAGCTTGGGCTGATGGTAGTTGCCGTCGAGCATCGAGACCAGGTTATCCGAGAAGTTCTTGGGGATTACGATGGCCGCATAGTACTCCCCGCTCTCGACGCCCTCTTTGGCGTCGGCCGCCGAATCGACGAAGGTCCAGCCCAGCTGATCGTTCTCCTTGAGCTGATCGACGACCTGGTCGCCCGCGTTGAGCTCGCCCACCAAGTCGTTTTGGGTGCCCCGATCGTTGTTGGCGATGGCAATCTTGATACCCTGGGTGTTTCCGTACGGATCCCAGTTAGCCACGATGTTGTACCAGGCATACAGCGAGGGAATGACGCACACGCCCAAAGTAACCACCAGGGCGACGGGGTTCACGAGCAATCGCTTGATGTCGCGCTTAAAGATCGCAAAGGAGACCTTTGCATCGGATAGTTTGCTACCGAGACTCACGCTTGGACCATCCATCCTGTCGTTGAATCGAATCGTACTATCGACAACCATTGTAGTAGGCGCTTTAACGTCTCAAAGCACAATGGTGCTGAGTTTTGCGGGTAGCAATATACTACGAAGATGAGTTAGCGTACAGATGTACAGTATCTTAAATTTCAGCAGGTCACAAAACCACAACCCGCACAAATAAATGATCCCTTGGGGACGAAGGGATCATTCAAAAGGAAACGAGAGTGGAAAATCTCCCACTTCAAGCCCGCATTCGAGCCAAAAGTGGGAGATTATCCACTCTCGTTCTAATCTAGCTACGGTGCCGTATCCCCGAACTACATCAAGTTGCAGACAGCCGCCGCGAAGGCCACGGGGTCCTCGGGGAGGATGCCCTCGACCAGCAGGGCCTGATCGTAGAGCAAGCCGGAGTACTGCTTGATCTTGTCGGCGTCGCCTGCCTTCTGGGCAGCGACAAGCTTGTCAAAGACCGGGTGCTTGGCGTTGAGTTCGAGCACGCGCTGGCTCTTGGGCATGCCGTCGGGCGCGCCCTCGGGTCCCTTCTGGAGCACCTTCTCCATCTCGAGCGAAAGCGGGCCCTCGGTGGTGATGCAAGCGGGGGCATCGGTCAGGCGCGCGGAGACGGCAACTTTCTCGACCTTGTCACCGAGCGCCTCCTTCATAGCGCTAAAGAGGTCCTCGTTCTCCTTGGTGGCGTCCTCGGCCTCCCTCTTCTCGTCCTCGGTCGCCAGGTCAAGATCACCGGTCGCAACGTTCTTGAGCTCTAGATGACGATCATCGACCTCGGGCTCGGCACCGTCGGCCACAGCCTTCTCGGCAGCCTCGCGGGCAGCATCGTCCTCGTAGATCTTGGGCATATCGGCGGCAACGTACTCACGCATAGCCTGGAACGTGAACTCATCCACATCCTGCGTCAGCAGCAGCACGTCATAGCCGCGGTCGAGCACGCCCTTTACCACGGGCATCTTGGCCAAGCGCTCACGCGAGTCGCCGGCGGCGTAGTAGATGGCCTTCTGATCCTCAGGCATGCCCTTGGCATACTCGGCCAGGGTAATCATCTTCTGTTCCTTGGCAGACCAGAACAGCAACAGGTCGGCGAGCTCATCGGCCTTCATGCCATAGCTCGAGTAGATGCCGTACTTAAGACCGCGGCCAAAGTTCTCAAAGAACTTCTCGTAGGCCTCGCGGTCGTTGTCACGCATATCCTCAAGGTCGGCGGTAATCTTCTTTTCCACACGCTTGGCGATGGCCTTGAGCTGACGGTTCTGCTGCAGCGTCTCGCGCGAGATGTTGAGCGACACGTCGGCGGAATCCACGACGCCGCGGACAAAGTTGTAGTAGTCGGGCAGCAGGTCGTCGCACTTCTCCATGATCAGGACGTTGGAGCTGTAGAGCGCCAGACCCTTCTCGTAGTCCTTGCTGTACAGATCGAACGGCGCGCGTCCCGGCACAAACAGCAGGGCGTCATACTCGAGCGTGCCCTCGGCGTGGAAGCTGATGGTGCGCGCAGGATCGTCAAAGTCGTGGAACGTGGACTTGTAGAACTCGTCGTAGTCCTTCTGCTCGACATCGGAGCTGTGCTTCTTCCAGATCGGTGTCATGGAATTGACGGTCTCGAGCTCCTGGTAGTCCTCGTACTCGGGCTTGTAATCGTCGCCGGCGTCCTCGGGCTTGGGTTTCTGGCGGCTCTTGGACACCATCATCTGGATCGGGTAACGCACATAGTTACTGTACTGCTGAATCAGGCTCTTGAGACCCCACTCGGTCAGGAAGCGATCGTAGGTCTCGGCCTCGCCGTCGGCATCGAGCTTCTCGTTCTCGCGCAGCGTCAGGATGACATCGGTACCGTGCTCGGCGCGCTCGCCGTCCTCGATGGTGTAGCCCTCAAGACCGTCGGATTCCCACACATGGGCGACATCCTCGCCGTAGGCGCGGCTGACGACCTTCACATGGCTGGCGACCATAAAAGCCGAGTAGAAGCCCACGCCAAACTGACCGATGATGTCGACATCGGAGCCCTGCTGCTCGGCGTTCTCGGTCTTAAACTCCTCGGAGCCGGAATGGGCGATGGTGCCCAGATTGCGCTCCAGCTCCTCGGCGGTCATGCCAATGCCGTTATCCGAGATGGTAATGGTGCGGGCGTCTTTATCAAAGGAGACGCGAATGGCCAGGTCGCCCTGGTCGATCTTGACGCTCGGGTCCTGCAGGCTCTTAAAGTTGAGCTTGTCGACGGCGTCGCTCGCGTTAGAGATAAGCTCGCGCAGGAAGATTTCTTTATTGGTGTAGATGGAGTTGATCATGAGGTCGAGCAGTTTTTTGCTCTCGGTCTTAAATTGACGCATGTGCAGTCCTTTCGCGCTACCCCTGTCCGCAAAAACGGCTCGGTCGCCCGAGCCGCATCGCAGACCTGCTATGTTCAGACTTAGATTTTATAACCCATTAACGCGCATATATACATACGGAATCGAAAAACTGTATGTCCGAGCGCTCTGATGCGCCAATTGCCAAGGAGTGTCCCAAACTGCCGGCAGGAAAGGAACGTTCCTATCTGCCATCTACGCGCTTGGCCATCCAGGCATGAGGCTGGCCCTCGTCTTCGTAGTCCACCGGGGCAATCTGCGTGTAGCCCGCCTTGGCATAGAGCGGCAGCACGTATTCCTGAGCATGCAGCTTAATGAGCTTGGCGCCGGCATCACGCGCGCACGTATCACTGGCCTCGACAATCTTGCTCGCCAAACCGCGACGGCGCATGCTCGGCAGCACGGCCACGCGCCCCATAATGTAGGTCTCCCCCGCCGCGACACCTTCGTCCAAGTCGCACGCCGGCGACACCGGAGCCTCTGCGTCAGCCGCGCGCTCAAGCTCTTCGGGAAACACGCGCGAGCAACCGGCAAGCTCGCCGTCTACATAGAGCGTCACATGAATGCAGTTCGGATCCTCGTCGATAGCGTCGAACTCATTCTCGTAGCCCTGCTCGTCCATAAAAATGACGCGGCGCACCAACGCCGCGTCATCAAAGCATCCCGTCTTAAGTTGGATATCCATGGCTGCCCTTTCATTCAATGCGAACGTTAGGGACAGATTTTAGCGAAAATGAGCTCCGCGCACGCTAAACTTCGCGCGAGCCTTCGCCAGGCAATCGTAATGACCCACGTTATGGGCATCGCTCGCGATGAAGCTGTACAGGTTCTGATCGAACAGGCGCTGTGCCGGCTTTTTCTCGCGACCAAAGCGACCGCCGGCAATAAAGTCCGCCGAAGCCTGCAGCTTGCAGCCCATATCGACCAGGCGCTCCGCCACGCTTACATCCTTTTGAACCGCACGATAGCGCTCAGGATGAGCGATGATCACCTGGTAGCCACGGCACTGCAAATCGTAAATCGTGTTCTCGTACTCTCTAAACGCATACGCATCGGCATGCGTCGAAAGCTCGAGCAGAAACTCGTTGGTCCCATCGAAATGCAAGTGCTCCGCGGCATCGATACCAAGCTCAACGAGCTTTCGATGGTTGACCTCGAAGCCCATCTGGAGCGGAAAACCGTCAGCGTTATCACGCAGCAGCTCAAAGGCATCCCACATCTTGTCGTAATCAAAATAGGGATCACGGCAGTGAGGAGTGCAAACGATTCTGGTTACACCGGCCCGCTTGGCAGCCTCGAGCATCGCCAAGCTCTCATCGAGATCGGCGGCGCCGTCGTCTACATCCGGCAAGATATGGCAATGAATGTCACGCATAGGTCAGCCTTAATCAACTAAACGTTTGCTCGGTTGGTGAAGATGCCCTTTTTGGAAGTCCCCTGATCGTCGGAGCCCTTCTTCACCTTCTTACCGTCCTTGGTGTAGTAGGAGTAGTAGTACTCGCTGGTCTCGGTCTCGCAGTAGTTCATAACGGTACCGATGAGCTTGACCTTCTCGGACTTCTTAAGCTGACCGATGGCGTTGAGCGCCTCCTCGCGCTTGGTGAAATCCTCACGCACGACAAAAAGCGCACCGTCGGTCAGACTTGCGATCTCGGCAGCATCGATGAAAGTGCCGACCGGGGGAGCATCAAAGATGACGTACTGGAACTTGGCGGACAGTGCCTTTACCAGCTTGGCAAAGCGGTGAGAGACGATGATGTCGGCAGGATTGGGAATATGCGGCTCGGCATCGAGGAAGTAGAAGTTCTTCTGACCCGTCTCGACAATTGCCTGGTCAATGGAGATCTGCTCGGAAAGAACCGCATAGAGTCCGCCGCGCGAACGAACGCCGAGCATATCGGAAAGGGACCTGCGGCGCATATCGGCCTCGACCAGGAGCACGGACTTGCCGCTCGTGGCGATTGCCTGAGCAAGGTTAATGGAAACCGTAGACTTGCCCTCGTTGGGAATCGAGGAGGTAACGGTGATGGTGCGAATGGGGTCGTCCACACTCGCAAAGCGGATGTTGGCCAGAAGGGTCTTGGCGGCATTCTGTACAACGAGCTTATCGGTGTTCTTTGCCTTAGCCATGCCTATTTACCACCTTTCATAGCCGGAATTCGGCCAACAACGGGAATACCCAGGAGCTCTTCTGCCTCTTCTGCACCGCGGATGCGGGTGTTGAGCATGTCTGCCAAAACGACATAGGCAACTGCGATAAAGATGCCCGCGAGGAACGCGACAGCAACGTACAGCATACGCTTGGGACCGCTGGGGGCTTCGGGGGTCTTAGCCTCGTCGATAACGTTGATGCTCTGGGCAGCGCCGACGTTCTGAGCGACCGTACTCACCGAGCTGGCCATGGCCTTTGCGACCTTAGCCGTCTCCTTGGCATCGGTGCCGGTAACCGAAAGCGTAATGACACGCGTGGTGGTCTCGGAGGAAACAGACACCTTGTAGTCATCCAGATCGGTGAGGCCCAGTTCCTTGGCGGCGCCGCTCTTAACGCTATCGCTATCCAGCAGCGTGGCGATATCGTTGGAAAGCATCTGACTCGCCGAGAGATCGTTGTAGCTCATCTGACCGCTATCGTCGGTCTTGGCGAGAATGTACATGCTCGTCGTCGCGGTATAGGTGTTGTCCATCGCAACGAAGGACACGATGCCCATGGCGATCGCGCAGACCACCGGAAGGGTGATGACCAGCTGAAGGTGCTTCTTCAGCAGCTGGAACAGTTCGAGAAGGGTCATGCAGCTTGCCTTTCATTTCCCCAGTTCGGATTGACAAAACTGTCCGTATGTTATCGCATCTTTTTACCGAGACCAAACTCTATACATAAGAAACAGGCTCTCCTGTAAAAATGTCGGAAGCAATCGTAAAATTGCACAACAACGCCGCACCCGAAAGTCAAATGCGGCGTCTGCATCAATATCTATGTTGTATCGCTATGCGAATGGCTCGTCCTGCTGTATGGGAAACGTCACCGTAATGGTGGTTCCCACGCCCAACGCGCTCGACAAATCGAGCGTGGCGTGATGATACAGGGCCGCATGCTTGACAATGGCAAGCCCCAGGCCGGTTCCGCCGCGTGCCTTGGACCTACTCTTGTCCACGCGATAGAACCGCTCAAATACCTTGCCCTGTTCTTCAGGCGCGATACCGATTCCCGTGTCGGCGACCGCGAGGAACGGATGGCCTTCGTCGTTGGTGCCGCACTGCAGCGTAACCGTACCGCCGGGCCGATTGTAGCGGATGGCGTTGCTTGCCAGATTATAGATGAGCTCGTCGATCAAGCGCGACACGCCTTCGATGACCACAGGCTTGGTCTCATGACTTATCGTCACATTCGCCTGACGGGCGACCTGTTCAAGACGCTGCTCAACCGCGTAGATGGCACGCGAGAGCTCAATAGGCTCCGTGGACCCAATGGGCACCGCCTCGCCCTCAGTTGCACGCTCGGCCTCGTCCAAGTTAGACAGCGTAAGGATGTCGTTGACGAGCGCCGCCAAGCGGCCTGCCTCACGATAGATGCGACCGCCAAAGTTGCGCAGGTCGTCCCCGCCCTCGACCATGCCGTTTGCGATGAGCTCGGCATAGCCCGAAATCGCCGTAAGCGGCGTCTTGAGCTCATGGGTGATATTCGCCGTGAACTCGCGGCGCATACGGTCGTTGTCCGCCAGCACCGCCATTTGGCGCTTGAGTTCCTGGCGCTGCGACTCGATACGCTCAAGCATGGGGACCATCTCGGCATAGGCGTGCTCATAGCTACGGCGTGGGTGGTCCAAATCCACCTCTTGCAACGGCGCGATGATGGCACGGGACTCGCGGCGCGCCATAAAAAACGAGAGTACCGCACCCGCTGCTGCGATAAGCAGCATCGGCGCCACCATCGACAGCAAAATCGCCGCAACGCCAGGCTGGGCCTGCGCCAAGCGGACAACCTGGCCGTTATCAAGGGCGACGGCGCGATACAGCATAATCTCGTCGAGCGTAGAGCTTGCGCGCTCCGCGGAACCCAAACCACTCTCAAAGGCCTCGATGACCTCGGGGCGATCGCCATGGTTGGGCAGTGCGGAAGGCGACGCCTCGTTGTCGTAGGCAACCAATCCATCCTTGTTAATCAGCGTGATTCGCAAGTCCTCGCGATCGAGACTACGCAAGAACGGGATGGGCTCCTTCTGTTCGTCGAGGGCGGCAGCAATGAGCTCGGTTTCCTGCGCCAGATTGGTACTCGTGGCATCCGCCAAGGTGTTTTGCACAAAGAACGCACCCAGCACCGTAAACGCCACGATAACCGCCATGGCGCAGACAAAGATCGTCACAAAAACGCGGTGCGACAGCGTATGTTTTCCCTGGGGGGCGAAGACCACGGGTTACTCCTCCGATGCGGTGGCCGCGGTGTCGTCACCTTCGGCACCATCACCGGCAGAAGGCTCGGCCATGCGGTAGCCCACGCCGCGCACGGTCTCGATGGCGCTGGCATGCTCGCCCAGTTTTTGGCGAAGCGTCTGCACGTGCACGTCAACGGTGCGCGAACCGCCGTCGAAGTCCCAGCCCCACACGCTCTGCAGCAACGACTCGCGGGTAAAAACCACGCCGGGCTTGCGCATGAGGTACTCGAGCAGGTCGAACTCGCGCAGGGTGAGCTTAAGCGACTCGCCGGCAACAGTCACCTCACGATGGCTGGGCGAGAGCACAATGTCGCCCACGCTGAGCACATCGCTTGCCTGTTTGACCATGCCGCCGCGACGCAGCAGTGCGCGGCAGCGGCTGGCGAGCTCCATGAGCGAAAACGGCTTAGTCAGGTAATCGTCGGCACCGCCATCGAGCGCCATCACCTTGTCGAGCTCGGTATCCTTGGCGGTAAGCATCATGATGGGCACCGTCGCCGTCAGGCGATCGGCACGCAGTCGACGCATAATCGCCAAGCCATCGGTATCGGGCAGCATGATGTCGAGCAGGACGGCATCGGGTACCCGTCGCGCCACGGCAGCCTTAAACTCACCGTCGCACGAAAAGCCCTCGGCCTCGATTCCCTGCTTGCGCAGCGCATAGACCGTCAAATCCCTGATGTTGTCATCGTCCTCGACGTAATAGATCATGTTGAACCCCTTTGCGGCCGGCATGACCGCATCTTAACCCTAAAGGTACCTTTACTAGATGGTATCAGCCAAAACGCCCCGTCAAATAATCCGCCGTGCGCGGATCGGTCGGATTCTTGAAGAGTTGCGCGGTGGGCGCGTGCTCCACCAGCTCACCCAGCAAAAAGAATGCGACCGAATCGGAGATACGCGCCGCCTGCTGCATATTGTGCGTAACGACCACGAGCGTGCAGGTCTCTTTGAGCTCGCAGGCCAGCTGCTCCACCACCAGCGTCGACACAGGGTCGAGTGCCGAGGTCGGCTCGTCCATCAGCAGAATGTCGGGCTGCACGGCAAGTGCGCGGGCGATGCACAGGCGCTGCTGCTGTCCACCCGAAAGACCCAGGCCCGACTCCTTGAGCTTGTCCTTGACCTCATCCCATAGCGCAGCGCGACGAAGGGAATCCTCGACCAGCCCATCCAGCACAGCGCGATCGCGCACGCCCATGCCGCGCGGCCCATAGGCGACGTTGTCGTAGATGCTCATGGGAAACGGGTTGGGGCGCTGGAACACCATGCCCACGCGCTGGCGCAAACGGCAGATGTCGTAATCGCCCAGGATATCTTGACCATCGAGCGCAATCTTGCCCTCGATGCGGCAATCCTTGATGCCGTCGTTCATGCGGTTAAAGCAGCGCAGCAACGTGGACTTTCCGCAGCCCGAAGGCCCGATGAACGAGGTGATCTGCTTGTCGCGGATCTTGATATTCACGTCCTTGAGCGCATGATGGTCGCCATAGAACAGGTCGAGGCCCTCGACATCGATGCGCGTCGGCGAGGCGGCAAGATCCTCTGCCGTGGGGCGAGTCGCATCCCCAACCTCGCGCTCGTGCGCGGCCTCGGCCTGCGCTTTCATGAGTTCTTCAAGCTCCGTGGGCTCCACAGCCGCAGCAGCCGTCATACCGCATACCTCCACATCGATATCAATTCAGCAGTATCGATAGTAGGAATCGCGGCTCATATGCACGTGAGCGCATTGTCAAGTGTTTGTAAGGGCACACTGGCTATGCGGCGGGCAGCTCGATGGTGAATATCGTGTGTTCGGGCGTCGATTCACATGCAACGGTACCGCCGTGCGCGCATACGATCTCCTTGGCGATGGCAAGCCCCAGTCCAGCGCCGCCGCGATTGGTCGCACGCGCCGCATCCAGGCGATAGAACTTCTCAAAGATCACCTTGAGCTTTGCCTCAGGGATGGGATCGCCCTGATTGATAAAGCGCACGCGCACGCCACCGCCGTCCCGGCGTCTGGCCTCGATCGTGATGGTCGAGCCCTCATAGCTATAGGCAACGGCGTTTTTCATGATGTTGTTGAACACGCGAGCCATCTTGTCGCCATCCACGAGCACCGTCAGGTCCTCGCGAATATCAACTTGGGCTTCCTTATGCTGCTCGTTGAGGATGGGATAGAACTCGTCAGCCACCTGAGCCAGCAGCAACCCCAGATCAACATAGCCGCGCGTGAGCACGATATCGTGGAAGTCAAAGCGCGTGATATCGAAGAACTCTTCGATGAGTGCATCGAGCCGGTGCGCCTTGTCGAGAGCCACGCCCGTAAAGTGCGCACGTTGCTCAACCGGCAGCTCAGGAGCCTCTTGCAGCAGCGAAAGATAGCCCACCACACTGGCAAGCGGGGTGCGTAGGTCATGTGCCAAGTACGTGACCAAATCGTCCTTGCGATGCGACTCGTCACGCAGAGCTTGCTGCACCTTGCGCCCACGGTCACGCACGCGGTTAAGGGCGCCCTCGACCTCCAAGAAGTCGCCGTCAATGTTGTCCCAGGTGTCGGGGTGATCGATCAGGCGATCTTGAATACGAGCGGCCAGCACACAATCGGCATGCTGCTCGCCCTGTTCGTAGCCCTGGTAGTACAGGGCGCGGCCGCACAAGAACAGCACGCACGCGGCAAGCGCCAGCACAAAGCCAAGCATGTTGAATACAAAGCCGGCATCGAACAGCACCGGCCCTTCGATGCCGCCGAGCGCCATGGCGCCAATCGCCAACGTCATGGCCCACGCGGCGCCGCCAATCACCATGCAGCGGCGCACGATCTCAAATCGATCGATCAGCAAAAAGCCGACAAGCAGCACCGCCAAGATTCCAGCGATGTTATCAATGCCAATCAGCAGCAGGCTCAGCAAAAAGAGCAGCACCGTTGCAAGCGCGCGGTTGTCGACGACCGACCTCACGTATTCAAAGAGTCGATCGGGCACCTCGAACGCTTGTCTATCGTCTTTTGTCATATCAAGATCCTCACAAGCGAAAAGCGTTATTCGATTATGTAGCCGACGCCCCAGACGTTTTTGATAAAGCGCGGCTTTTGTGCGTCGTCGCCAATCTTTTCGCGCAAGTGGCGAATGTGCACCATCACCGTATTGTTGGAGCCGGGCATAAAATCCTCGTTCCACACCGCACGGAACAGGTCCTCCACGGCCACCACGCTGCCGCGATGCTCGACCAGATACAGCAAGATTGAATACTCGGTGGGTGTGAGGCGTACCGGTGCACCGTCCACCGTCACGGAACGAGCGTCGCGGTTGATCTCCAAGCCGTCGAGCTGAATGGTCGGCGACTCGGCCGCCTGTGCACGGCTACCGTAGCTGGTGTAGCGGCGAAGCTGAGCGTGCACGCGCGCGACGAGCTCCAGCGGACGAAACGGCTTAACCACGTAATCGTCCGCGCCAAGCGAAAGGCCCTCGATCTTGTCTTGCTGGGCATCGCGCGCCGTCAGCATGATCACAGGATAGGTATGGCTGGAACGGATCGTACGCAGCAGCTCAAACCCATCGATATCGGGCAGCATGACATCCAGCAGCGCCAGATCGAACTCCTGCTCCAAGATTGCCTTGGCAGCATCGGCCCCGCTATAGGCAATCTGGACGTCAAAGCCTTCTTTTGTAAGGTAGATGCCCACTAGGTCGGCAATGGCCTTCTCGTCATCAACTACCAGTATGCGCTCGTTCATGCGTGCTCCTCTCGCGCTCCATTATGCCCGAGGGGGCGCCCGTCACACACAACAAGCGTGGGTGATTAAGTCGGCCTTAAGCACCCTTGTGCCCGTTCGGGCGCGGATGTGGGCCACGCACGCACGCGATGATCGCCGACGCCGGCAAACGATATACTATTGTTCCAGAAGAGACCATCCCGTCGAAAGCGAAATCCGTGAAGTCCCTCACCTCTTTTGCAAAGCGCTCAGCCCAGCTTGCCGCCGGCTTTGTCTGCGCTATCGCCCTTGCCGCTGGCGTGCCCACCGTCGCCGGCGACCAAGTGCTTACGACCGACAATGTTTGCGGCAAAACCGCCGATGCGCGCGGCATCACGGCCGAAAACCTGCCCGATATCGATGCGACCAATGCCCTCGTCATGGGCAAAGACGGCACCGTCTACTATGGGCGCGGCGCCGATGAGCAGGTCAAAATTGCCTCGATCACCAAGGTCATGACCGCAATCCTAACCGTCGAGAATTGCAAGATGGACGAGAAGGTCACGGTGAGCAACGCTGCAGCCACCGTGGGCAATTCGACCGCCGGCTTGCTCGAAGGCGACAAGCTTACCGTGGAGCAGGCGCTGCGCGGCCTGATGATTCCCTCGGGCAACGACGCCGCCATCGTGCTCGCCGAATATGTGGGCAAGAAGATCGACCCTAAGACCAAAGACGCCGAGGCCACCTTTGTGAAGGCCATGAACGAGCGCGCTAAGAAGCTCGGCTGTACCGGTACGCTTTTTGAAAACCCGCATGGTCTGGACTTTGATGAGTGGGCTGGCGATATGCACTCAACCGCACATGACGTGGCGCTGATGATGCAGGAGGCCATGAAAAACGACACGATCCGCGAGGTCGTAGCGAGCGAGGATTCCTGGATCGAGGTCACGGGCGCCGACGGCACCGACCATTCGCATTCCATGGACACGCATAACTATTTGCTGGGCCAAGATGGCAACATCGGCGGCAAGACCGGCACCACCGACGACGCGGGCTATTGCTTTACGAGCGCCTACAACCGCGACGGCGACGAGATCTACACCGTCGTTTTGAACTCCACCACCACCGACCAGCGCTTTACCGATACCGCAACCCTTGCCAATTGGTACTACGGCCACAAGATCACGGTCGCGATCGCCAACACGCAGGAAAAGACCGCCAACGGCAACCCGCTTATGGCACGCATTAGCCAGACAGATTGGACGGACAAGACGATCGACGCCACGCTCGCCGACCCCACGGCGCAAGCGACCGTGTTTTCCCTTGCCGGCGAGGTGACCGAAAAGGTTAGCTACGACGATCTTTCGGGCACGGTGCATGTGGGCGACAAGGTGGGCAGCGTTACGCTCAAGCAGGACGGCACCAAGATTGCCGTCGTGGATTTGGTTGCCGACGAGGAAGGCTCGGGGCCGAATCCCATTGAGTGGCTCCTTGTGAAGCTCGACCGCCTGGGCCGCCGCATCGACAACCGCCCACTTGCGGCAGAGAGCGAGACCGTAGCCAAGGCGCCCGAGGTGTAGGGCCGGAGCGATATCACACCGAACCAAATGAGGCGTCCAACGGGGCGCCTCATTTTTTTGAGGATTCGAATCCCCAGTGCCCTTTCTCGATAATAAAAAAGGGCCCCTTTCGGAACCCTTCTTCAAAGTCTTACTGGCGGAGAGCTGGGGATGTCCGGGCATGCTACGCATGCCCTCCGGCTTCAAAGCCTGACGGCTTTTCGCCCACGGGCTACAAACGCTTTCGCGTTTGCTTAACGCCCGTGCCCTCTCGGGTTCGAATCCCCAGTTAACGTGGTTCAACTAAAAAAGGGCCCCCGATGGGACCCTTCTTCAAAGTCATACTGGCGGAGAGCTGGGGATTCGAACCCCAGATGCCCTTTTGGGGCATACTCGCTTAGCAGGCGAGCACCTTCGGCCTCTCGGTCAGCTCTCCGTAACAGCCGTTCTATAGTAACCAAACAGCCGAAGTTGGGCAAGGGGAATTTTGAGGCGTTTCCTCTTTTACCTCTCTTTTACCAGTAAACGTCTCAGTCAATCATCTCAACCTGTAACATCTGCAGGCCGTAATCCCCTCCAGATGTTACAGGTTGAGACAAAGATACAAGGACGGCCCCAGCGACAGCGCGGACAGCCCATTCTTTATTAGTCCTCTCGAACGGTCTCCAACAGATAATCGCGCATGTACGGAATTGCAAACGAAACACAGCCATAGCCCGCGGGCTCAATCAACCCCGCATCGATCAGACGCTTGCGATATGACCCAACTTTGTTCGCCGACAAACCCATCTTCTTGGCGATATCGCCGTTGGCGATATCGACGCCCTCGCATTGAGCCATCGCCGCGAGATACTGAAACTGCCGTTCCGACACCCTGCGCAGCGCTGGGGCAATCACCATAGCGTTAAAGCTATCAAGAGCCGCCTGGATACCCTTACGAGCCGCCTCTTCGCTCACGCTCTCCGCCCCACTGCGCGCAGCAACCTGCCAAGCGTAATATCCGACCAGCTGGACCATAAAGGGATAGCCTGCCGAAGCTTTTGTTAATAGCTCAGCGGCACCTTTGTCGAGCTCCTTGCCCGCTCGTCTCATCGTATCCTCAAACGATCCGCCAACTTCAAAATCGGAAAGCCGAGTAAGTTCAACATGTTTGGCTCGCTGAAGGAACGTCAACGTATCATCCACCACCACGCCATCTACCGATGTCGGCAGCCCGGCGAAAGCGAAAGCGACATTCGCTCCTTGGCGGATCAAGAGCTGCATCTCATTGCCTAGCTCGCGCATTTCCTCAGTTGAGGCATCCTGGATCTCGTCGAGCGTAATGAGCAGACCACCGCGCTTCGCAGCATCGTACATCGCCTCGCCCAGATGAGAGGCCGACTTCGACATCTCCATGGAGCCAAGGCTGACCCCTAAAATCGATGGGGAAATCGAGATTGATTCAAGACGAACGTTTCGCTGCAGAGCCTCGAGGATTCTATTGCAAAAACCAGCATTGGAGGCAACGTCAACGACCTCGAATCCTTTTTTGCGTGCAAGGTCACCCAATGCATTAAGGAGCACCGTTTTACCTGTGCCTCGGACGCCCGAGATGCGCATGAGTCGATCGGGGGCACCAGGACCATTCTCAAGAGCCTCGGCAAAGTCATCCAAAACAGTGTCCCGTCCGATAAGCTCAGGCGGATTCATGCCCGCCGTTGGCTTAAAGGGGTTAACAGCTTTCGTCATTCTGCCCTCCTCTGCTAGTTTTAACAACTTTAACAAAGTTTAGCAACTTTAGCAGAGTTTAACAGTTTTAGCAGGCTCGGCGGCTTTATGCCTTACCAATCCTGCCGGGTCCTCCCGCCCGCGCCGATACAAATAGCGCGGTGCGGCCCCTCTATATCGCCCCTACCCCAGCGAGCGGTTGAGGGAGCCGAGCTCGTCGTTGCCCATGGTGCGCCACATTTGGAAGATGCAACCGCGTGCCAGGAAAAAGAAGCCGTTGTCGACCAGTTGAACAGCGGCATCTGCCAGCTGATTCGTCACGGCGGACACTGGCGGCAGCTCGAGTCCAGCCTTGCGGATGGTCTCGACCGCCTCCTCGAACGTCGGAGGCTCGCTGACGCACATCTCATTCATAAGGCCCTGCATTTCTTCCAGCGCGCTACTGCCCGACTCCTCGCCGCGCGGCACCAGACGGTAACAAGCCAGCGCTAGGTCGAGCTGATCGCAATTCCAATAGGCAAACGCCAAGCGATAGAACAGGTAGCCGATTGCAGAACGATCGCTGGCAATACGTAGGCCGTGGCGCGCCACCTCGATAATCTCGTCAAAGCGCTCCAGACGCGCAAGCACGTTGATGAGCGCAAAGTGCGATTGCATGGACGAGCGCGCCAGATCGTAAAGATGGCGCACCTCGGGCAGCGCCCGTTCAAAGTCCTCTTGCTCGGCGTAAAAGCTGCAGATCTCGTGCTGGGCAAAATACAGCGCATCGGGCGCACGAAGGATTCGCACAGAGCGGTCTTCTTCCAACACCGGTAGCACCATGCGCACCAGCTGGTTATCGCAAAACTGCGTTTGAACCGGACCTGTCGCCAAAAGCTCGGCGACGGCGCACTTAGCCTCCAACTCCTCGACAAGACGAGAAAAGCCTTCAAAAGCACCTGTACGGTCGACTTTTGCCTGCTCGCGCAATTCAACAACACGGGCCACGTATGGGTCGTCGTCCTCTTCCATGACCTCCAACTCGTCAGCCGTATCGGCAAGCAGCAGATCGCGCAGCGTCGGCGGCAGCGTGCGATGGTCATCACGCGGACGAGTATGAACCTCCACAGGCTCAATCGTCTCCGGAGCGGTTGACTCATACGCCTCAAGTACACGCTTGCACGACATATCGTCCATGTCCATGCTCTCAAGATCCTTGGCGACAGGCACGCAATCGGCCAGATAGGCCGCACGCCCAAAGAAATACGTTGCAACAACGCGCTCGCCCTGCTCACTGTCGGGAGCAGCAATCTGCACATAGCAGCGCGTGATGCAGGTGCCCGCGGCAAAACACGCTGCCGCAAGCGTGAGTGCCACGCGCGCATCGTGCTCCGCGGCCCAGATCGCGCGCGTGTCCTCGTCCAGCTCGCGCCAGGCGTCATCCTGAGCGTCGTATTCACGTTGCGGCATGGCATCAACGACAGAACGTCCAAACCGAACGAGCATAATCCCCTCGGCAACATTTGCCCGATAGGTATAGTCGAGCCGCGTGACCACGTTGAGCGCCTCGACAATACGCGCGAAGCGGGTACGCACATCCCACTCACCGCCCGGCTGGCAAGCCACCGTACCCGGTTTGCCCCACGGGTTATCGCTCGAGGTCGTATCGAGCAGTCGGGGAACATCGTTGGTCGTCTTGGCGATATGCCACGCATCAAAGAGCGCGCAGCCCTCAAGGCTCGGCGAGGATGCCGCAGGGGCCAATCCGGCCCCGATGCGCTCGAGGATGCCGGAGAGGCGGTTGAGACGGCACTCGATGGCAAGCAGCATGTCAATCTCGCCCTGGTCCAGCAGGCTACGATCAAAATTGAGATAGAACAGCTTCGACCGGTCGATGCGCGCTAGGCTCATTTCGGACTTGGCGGCAATGGTGCGCAGACGGGGCAAGTCGACCTCGCTCATAAGGGCGGCGGCATAACGCTCGATACCGCTCGGATTCTCGGCATGGTCAACGCGGTAGAGCAGCGTCTCGATAGCGTCAGGTAGCGGTGCCGTGTTAAAGCCCAAAAACACCTCGACCGGCTCGGGCAACTTTACGAGCTTGATCTTGTCGACAACGTTTTGCATGTCCGCATCGAGACCGTCGGCGTCCGCCGTGTTCGCAACAGCGCTTTCGGAGTTGGCAAATATCACGTAGCGCAGGAACATCGATGCCATGAACTCGCCGTAAGGAAGGGAGCGGGCCGAATTCCATGTATCGTGATCGGACTGCTCGCGCATGGGGCCTTCGGGAGAGCCGACGGTTCGCGCGCACGTACGCATTGCACCGCTGGCTTCCCTTACCATAATCTCACCAATACTGGAATCCGACTCGTCAAGGACCAGTTCCATGTCGGGATCGTTGGGCAGCGGAGCCTCGCTAACGGGGCGGTCCACCTTGTACACCTCACCCGAAACGCTTACGTAGCCCAAAAGCGACACATGACTTTTGCCAACGAATTCGACGACATAACAAGATTCATGCTGGTCCTCGCCAAAGAGTTTCCAGACCACGCCATATGAGCGTCCCGCAGGCTGCTCGGGCATCGCCGGAAAGCGCTTCTTGGGATCGAGGAACCTGAGCTTGTATGTCGGACGCTCTGCCACGAAGTATCACCCTGATCGGTCGTTGAGAGAAGGAGTGGTCGCGGATAGGCCGCGATACCTACTCGGAATCTTACACGAGTCGATAAGAAATCGTCCGCTTCACGCCCGCGCCTCGACCGAGGTTCGAATCCATGCAGTGCTTACGTAAAAGAAAAGCCCCCGTTGCCGGAGGCTTCAAGTTCAATTGGTGCGGCGTATAGGATTCGAACCTATGACGTTCTGATTCGTAGTCAGACCCTCTATCCAGCTGAGGTAACGCCGCAACGCATGGATTATTATGCACGTGACCCCTCGATGGGTCAAGCGACAATTTGGAAAAATTTTACGAAGTGATGATTAAGATGCTCGCGCCTCGACCGAGGTTCGAATCCGTGCGGTGCCGGCGTAAAAGAAAAGCCCCCGTTGCCGGAGGCTTCAAGTTCAATTGGTGCGGCGTATAGGATTCCGCGCATCCGCTTCGCGGATCCGCACCGACTTCGCCCGCCTGCCGGCGTCCTCGCCCGCTCGCTAAAAACGCTTCGCGTTTTCTTGACGCTCGCGCCTCGACCGAGGTTCGAATCCATGCGGTGGCGGCATAAAAGAAAAGCCCCCGTTGCCGGAGGCTTTAAGTTCGATTGGTGCGGCGTATAGGATTCGAACCTATGACGTTCTGATTCGTAGTCAGACCCTCTATCCAGCTGAGGTAACGCCGCAGCGCAAGACATATAAAACCACTTTAACTTATTGGAGTCAAGCTCAATCTCAAACTTTTTTGTGAAACGCAGTTTTGTCATGCTGCTCCGCATATACCGCCGTTCCCCGTACGATCGATTGGCTTTTCGATCACGTCAAACTTGGCATCAAGTTCCCTCAGGAGCGATCTCACCCGCTGGGCACAATCATAATCGGCAAACGAGATGCTCAGCATGCGCGCGACCTGGTTGGAAGTCCCAACTCCATAGAAGTGCTCCAGCGCCACAAGCCCCACGTGCGTCACAAAGGTCTCGACCACATGCGGCGACTCCTCAAAACACCATTGTGTCAACGGACCCTCACTCGTCTGCCGAAGCACCAGGCCACCCATGCCAGACGGCTCACACGTTACAAGCAGGTACTCCCCACCCTCGTCGCTCTCAAACAAAACCACCCGATCATCAAACAGCTCCATCGCGTCCCCTTTCTCTCGCTCTTATTTAGCAAAAGCATAACAGGTAGATAGCTGTATACAGAACAGTTGTTCGTGTGTTTTCTATTGAGCTGTCCGCACGGCATGGTATGGACCTGCGCACGAAATAGGGCGCCCCCGAAGGAGCGCCCTTGCATATCCCCTATGCAGCCAAGTTACGCGACCGGCTCGATCTTCTCGAGACCGCCCATGTAAGGACGCAGAACCTCGGGGATCGTGATGGTGCCGTCGGCGTTCTGGTAGTTCTCCAGAATGGCAGCCATGGTACGACCAGCCGGCAGGCCGGAACCGTTAAGGGTGTGCAGGTAACGCGAGCCCTTGAAGTTCTCGGGGTCGCGGTACTTGATGTTGGCGCGGCGGGCCTGGAAGTCGCCGCAGTTGGAGCAGGAGCTGATCTCCTTGTAGGCGTTGTAGCTCGGCAGCCAGACCTCGACGTCGTAGGTCTGACGGGCAGAGAAGCCCAAGTCGCCGGTGCACAGGCTAATCACGCGATACGGAAGGCCAAGCTGCTGCAGCAGGTACTCGGCCTCGGCGGTCATGCTCTCGAGCTCCTCGTCGGACTCCTCCGGCTTAGCGAACTTGACCATCTCGACCTTGTCGAACTCGTGCTGACGGATGATGCCGCGGGTGTCGCGACCGGCGGAACCGGCCTCCTCGCGGAAGCAGGGGGTGAAGGCGGTGTAGCGGCGCGGCAGGGTGTCGGCGTCGAGGACCTCGCCGGCGTGCAGGTTGGTAAGCACGACCTCGGCGGTGGGGATCAGGAAGTTGTCGCCCGAGACGTGGTAGGCGTCGTCCTCGAACTTTGGCAGCTGACCCGTGCCAAACATGCTCTGACGCTTGACGACGATGGGCGGCCACCACTCCTTAAAACCACGGCTGGTGTGCGTATCGAGGAAGAAGTTGATAAGGGCGCGTTCCAGGCGGGCGCCAGCGCCACCGAGAACGGTAAAACGGCTGCCGGAGAGCTTGTTGCCGCGCTCGAAGTCGAGGATGTCCAGATCGGTGCCCAGATCCCAGTGCGGCTTAAAGTCGAAGTCGAACTCGCGCGGGGTGCCCCAGCGGCGACGCTCGATGTTCTCGTCCTCGTCCTTGCCGTACGGCGTGGCCTCGCAAGGAATGTTGGGCAGGTGAGCCATGAAGTCGTACTGCTCCTGCTCGAGGGCAGTACGACGCTCGGCCAGACCGTCAATCTTCTCGTTGACGGCGCGCACGGCCTCCTTGGCAGCCTCGGCCTCGTCCTTCTTGCCCTCCTTCATCAGGGCGCCGATCTTCTTGGACTCGGCATTACGCGTAGCCTGGAGCTCCTCGACCTCGGTGATGACGGCACGGCGCTCGTCGTCGAGCTCAAAGAACTTCTCGCGATCCCAAGACGTCTGGCGGTTAGCCATGGCGACATCGATGGCATCGGGATTCTCGCGAACAAACTTGATATCAAGCATTAGATCCTCCGGCGATATACATTCCATTTAGGTTGCAACCTTGTACATGTATGGGCAAGTATATACTTATGAGCGTTTACGACCCAACTCAACTACGCAAGAAGGCACCCAATGGACGCAGTTTTTTCCTTTTTGTTTGGCACCCGCACCGGTTTTGCCATCCTTTTCGCCGGCGGCATCCTGTTATTTGCGATTCTTGCCTTTGTAATGGAGAAGCGTACCCATAAGATGTACGTCGACCGCGGACCCAAGTCCGAGGATGAGGAAGACAGCTTCTGGGACTAACCTGCCAAAAAGGGACAGGTTTATTTTGGTCGGTTTTACTGGAGAGTTGCGTCGATTGCCTTGACCAGGGCGCTGCGCATGCCGGCGTCCTCGAGCGCAACGACACCCTTGATGGTGGCACCACCGGGCGAGCATACGGCATCCTTCATCGCCGCAGGATGCTGACCAGTTGCAAGCTGCAGCTTTGCCGTACCCAGCACCATCTGGCTCACAATGCGATAGGCATCGGCACGCGGGATACCGTGCTTGACCGCCGCATCGCCCAGGGCCTCGATTGCCATAGCGACAAATGCCGGAGCGCAACCACCCACCGTGCCGCCCACAAACAGCAGGCTCGTGTCGAGCTCGACCACCGCACCGAGCTTGCCAAGCAGATCAAGCACCACTGCGCTCTGCTCATCACTAAGCGTGGAAGCCTTCTCGCAAGCGATGACGCCCTCGCCCACCGAAACCGGTGTGTTGGGCACCGTCGAGATATGCGCGACGCCCGGCAGGACTTGCTCCCACTTGGCACTGTCCCAGGTCCAGGCAACCGACAGAACGACCTTTTTGGCAAGAGCATCCTTGAGCGGGGCGAATATCTTCTCGATCATGTACGGTTTGACCGCAGCGACCACGATATCGGATGCGGCGACAACCTCGGCGGCATCGTGGCAGGCGACCGTGCCGCGCGCCTCGCAGCGCTCAACCAGTGCGTCGTAGCGACCCGCACAGGCGCACATGTCGCTCGCAGCTACACCGGCAGCGATCCAGCCATCGGCCATAGCGCTCGCCATATTGCCAAAACCGACAAATCCAATCTTCATATCTCATAGTCCTTTCAGACACATTCCTCAAAACGAAAGGTATTGTCCCACGCCATTGTTTCGTATTGCCGACCTATTTGTGATACGGCTCGCCACGACTGATCTTGCAGGCACGGTAAATCTGCTCTAGCAGCACCACACGCGCCAGGTTATGCGGCAAGGTAATGCGTCCAAAGCTGAGCATCTCGTCGGCTCGTGCGCGCACCTCATCACTCACGCCGTCCGAACCGCCAATCACAAAGGCGATGTCGCTGCTGCCTCGCAGCATAAGATCGTCGAGCCTCGCCGAGAGCTCCTCACTCGAACGCTCCATGCCCTCGATAGCCAGCAGGATCACATGCGCTCGAGACGGCAAGGCAGCAAGAATCGCCGCCCCCTCCTTGTCGCGCGCGGCATCCACGCCGCCCGCCTTGGCCGGGTCGATATCGGCCACCTCGCGGATATCAACCTTGGCATAGGCACCCAGGCGTTTGGTGTACTCAGCGCAGGCATCCTTCCAAAAGCGCTCTTTGAGCTTGCCAACACAAACGACGGTGTATTTCACGCGTGTCTACTCCTTTGACTCGTTCTGAACCTTACCGGCAGCCAGCATCTGCTCGAACATAGAGGCCGACTGCGAAAAGTCGCTCGTCAGCACGACCGTCGAGGTTTTACCCGTGCGAGCGAACTCCGTCATCATCTCGGACCACTGCGTAAACATGAACAGTTGGTTGGCCTCGTCATTGCCGACACCCGTCTCCTGGATGATCTCGAGCGAATCTTTGATACCCAGCGCGATGGCCTTGCGCTGGTTGGCGATGCCCTCGCCCGCCTTTTCCATAGCCTCAGCCTCGGCGGTCGCCTCGGTGACGCGCTTGATGCGGTCTGCCTCGGCGAGCTCCTGTGCCGCAGCGCGCTTGCGCTGGGCGGCGTTGATGTCGTTCATGGAGTTCTCAACCTCGGTCGGCAGTGCGATTTTGGTGATGAGCGTCGACACGAGGGTGAAGCCGTAGGCGGCCATCTGCTCGGAAACGGTAGCGTTGACATCCTTGGCGATGTCATCCTTCTTGGCAAAGACCTCATCGAGTGTGTAGACGGGAATCGAAGAGCGTAGGGCGTCGGTGATGAAGTCACGCATCTGGTCGACGGGCTCCTGCAGCATGTAGTAGCTCTTGTAGATACCCGAATCTGCCGGGCCGGCGCCCATGTCATAGCTCACGTGGTACTGAGCAGAGACCTCAAGGCCGATGGTCACGTTGTCCTGGGTCTTAACGTCGATGCCAAAACCGTTTTTCATGGTGCGCAGGCTCACCGTGGCGGCCTTGCGGTCGATCACGGGCACCTTCATGTGGAAGCCCGCGTTGACGATGCGGTTAAACTTGCCCAGGCGCTCGATGATCACGGCATGCTGTTGTTCAACGACATAGCAGGCGTTGGGAAGCAGTAGCAACAGAATGATGATGGGAATCAAAAGACTGGTAAGGGCAGCGATGATACCGGACAACAGCATGGTCTCTCCTCTGATAGGCACACGTTGGCATTAGGATACCCGTACAAGGAGATCATACATAACAAAAAAGCTCCCATTGCTGGGAGTTCTTTCATTCAATGGTGCGGGCGAAAGGACGTCCGCGTATCCGCTTCGCGGATCCGCACCGGCTTCGGCCGCCTGCCGGCGTCCTCGCCAGCTCGCTAAAAACGCTCCGCGTTTTCTTTACGCTCGCTCCTTCACAGGTTCAAGTCCCTGTGGAGGGCCCATAACAAAAAAGCTCCCATTGCTGGGAGCTCTTTCATTTAATGGTGCGGGCGAAAGGACTTGAACCTTCATGGGGTTGCCCCCATACGGACCTGAACCGTACGCGTCTGCCAATTCCGCCACGCCCGCGTGCATGAATTAGAATAACGGAGCGCCATCGCGAACGCAAGAACTATTTTTGAAAAAGTTTACAGGCATTTTCCCAAGCTGCTCGCGCGATTGCCTCAGCATCCTCGCCGGTACGATCGACACGGTCGTTGACCAGCGTGTTTGCCGTAATGGAGATCATTGCGGGCTCGCATTCAAGACCGCGGATGGGCTCTGGAGCCATATACGGGCAATCCGTCTCGAACAAAATTCGATCGAGTGGGGTTGCCGCAAATGCCTCGCGCACGTCGTCGTTGCGCTTAAAGGTGGCCGCACCACCATAGGCGATATAGCAGCCCAGCTCCACAAAGCGCTCCATCGTGGCGCGGTCCTCGCCAAAACAGTGCAGCACACAACCGGCCTGGGGCACGCCCACCTCACGAAGCACGTTGTACGCATCAACGTGCGAGGTGCGCTCCCCATCCGAGTCCTCGTGACGCAGGTGCAGCTCCACCGGCACATTGCGGCGCACGGCAAGCTCGAGCTGGCGCGCCATGCAGTCAATCTGCACGTTATGGGGTGCCGGCGCGATATCGTCGTCATAGTCCATGTGGTAGTCCAGGCCGATTTCGCCAATACCGGCGCATAAGGGGTCATCGAGTGCGGCAACGACCTGTGCGTGAACGTCGTCGGTATAGTCCGGCGCGCCATACGGATGCACGCCGGCAAGATACTTGATCTGAGGGATATCCTGCATCGGCAGAATTTCGCGCACGAGCCAGTCGCTATAGTCCGTCACGCTGCGTTTGTCAGCGATGGGGTCGAACATCGTCACCAACAGGTCGACGCCCGCGGCTTTGGCGCGCACGAGTGTCTCGGGCACTTCTTTGCCCCAAAACGAAAGCAGATGCGCATGCGTGTCGGCAAGCGGCGCCAAGGGCACGGGACAAGCAACCGTCTTCTTTTTCTTGGTAAACGTCACGCGTTCGGCATTAAGCGTCATGGATTAGCTCCTGGGCCAGGCGGACAAAGTCGGCAACATCAAGCGTTTCGGCGCGCGTGGTGGATGCGATACCGCAAGCCTCAAAGGCGGCATCGAGCACGTCCTTGGCAAAGCCGTTGGCGCTCATGGAGTTGCGAATGGTCTTGCGACGTTGAGCAAATGCAGCATCAATCACGCGGGCCACAAACTCGCGGTCGAGTCCTTCGGGCACCACGCCGTCAACACGGTCGATACGCACGACGGCCGAGTCCACGTGCGGCGCCGGCATAAAGCAACGCGGCGGCACCTCAAAGCGACCCGTAACCTGCGCATACAGGCCGAGCTTTGCCGTATAGCCGCCATAGGTCTTGTTGCCCGGCACTGCGGCAATGCGATCGGCAACCTCCTTTTGCACCATGACGACGGCACGCTTGAGCGCGGGCATCGTCTGGAAGAACTGCAGGATGATCGTCGCCGCCACGTTATAGGGCAGGTTCGCAACAAATACCGTTGGCTCACCGCCCGCAGCCTGCTCAATCTGCCCCGGCGTCACCTTGAGCGCGTCGCCCATGATAAAGCGGAAGTTGGCATAGTCGGCGGCGTGGGCGTCGAGCACCGGTTCGAGCTCAGGATCGGCCTCAATGGACGTAACGCACGCCGCTTCCTGCAGCAACGCAAGTGTCAACGTACCGCAACCCGGACCCACCTCGAGTACGTGCTCGTCACCTGCAAGCTCGGCAAGCTCGCAGATACGCTCGATCACATGATTGTCGATTAGAAAGTTCTGGCCCAGGCGATGCTTGGTCGCAAGGCCAAACTCCTCTAGCAGCTCCCTGGTGGCCGTGGGGTTTGCCAAAGGCGAAGTTGTCATGGTTGCCTCCTTAGCATGATGGCGGCGTCTTGAAACAAAAGGGCATGGACCGTGGTGGCCATGCCCTTACAGCTAAACAGCAAATTGCCGATATGGCGCTCGCGCGGTCTCTACGCCAGACGCGGGAACAGCGGATCGCCCTTCTCGACGGGCTGACCACCAGCAAGCAGGCCCCAAGCGCAAATGCCCTTGAGGTCGTCGCTCGCGGCCTCGTCCTCGCAGGACAGGCGGCGCAGAGCCTCGGCAGAAGTCTGGGGCATGAGCGGCATCAGCAGGTGAGCGGCAATGCGGATGGCCTCGAGCAGGTTGTAGATCACAAACGCCAGCTCGTCAGCCTTGGCCTCGTCCTTGGCAAGTGCCCAAGGCTCGGAGTCCTCGATGTAGTGGTTGGCGGCGTGGATGAGCTCCATGACCTCGTCCTTGGCTCCACCGTAATCGAGCACGTCCATCTTGGCCATGTAGCGCTCGACCAGACCATCGGCGATCTTTGCCAGCGGATTGTCGAACGCATCGAACGATGCGGGCTTGGCGGGCGCGCAACCGTCAAAGTACTTGCCGCTCATGTTGAGCGAACGCGAGATAAGGTTGCCCCAGCTGTTGGCCAGGTCGGCGTTGTAGACCTGCTCCATGCGGTCGAAGCTGATGGCACCGTCGGTGCCGGGGACGACGTCGGTCATAAAGTAGTAGCGATAGCCCTCGACACCCAGCATGTCGATAACGTCCTGCGGAGCGATGGCGTTGCCGCGGCTCTTGGACATCTTCTCGGCCTTGCCAGTCTCGGCATTGCGCACGGTCAGGAAGCCATGGGCAAAGACGTGCTCGGGCAGGGCCTCGCCAATGGCCATGAGCATGGCCGGCCAAATGACGCAGTGGAAACGGATGATGTCCTTGCCCACGATGTGGAACTGCGCGGGCCAGCGATAGGCCAGCTCGGCACGGGCCTCATCGGTATCGACACCGTAGCCGACAGCCGTCATATAGTTGAGCAGCGCGTCGAACCACACATAGGTCACGTGGCCCTCGTCAAACGGAACCTGGATGCCCCAGTCAAAGCTCGTACGGCTCACGGAAAGGTCGTTGAGGCCGCCCTCGACAAAGCTGCGCACCTCGTTCATACGGAACGCGGGCTCGACAAAGTCGGGGTGCTCGTCATAGAGCTTGAGCAGCTTGTCCTGGAAGGCGGAAAGCTTAAAGAAGTAGGACTCCTCCTGCACGCGCTCGAGCGGACGGTGGCAGTCGGGGCACAGGTGCTGGCCGACGCTGCCGTACTCCTCGTCGCCCTTCTGGACCTGTGTATCGGTGAAGTAGGTCTCGTCAGGCACGCAATACCAGCCGTCGTAGCTGCCCTTATACAGGTAGCCGGACTCCTTCATGCGCTCCCACAGGTACTGCACGGCATGATGCTGGCGCGGCTCGGTGGTGCGGATGAAGTCGTCGTTGGAGATCTCGAGCTTGCTCCAAAGCTCCTTGAAGTGCGGAGCCTGGCTGTCGGTCCACTCCTGCGGCGTCATGTTGTGCTTGGCTGCGGCCTCGGCGACCTTCTCGCCGTGCTCGTCCATGCCGGTCAGGAACTTGACGTTATAGCCGGCGGAGCGGCGATAGCGAGCCTGAACGTCGGCGATGATGGTGGAATAAGCCGTGCCCAGGTGCGGATCGGCGTTGACGTAGTAGATGGGCGTCGTGATAAAGAACGAAGGCTTGCTTTGATCCATGGGGTTTGTCCTCCAGAAAAACGTTGCATACAGAGGATGATTCTAGCGCAAGGGCTGGATATCCTCCATCTATTGCATATCGAGCACCATGGCATAGACATCGCGCTTGCGGCGCGAATACTTCTGAGACAGGCGCTTGGCTACCGCAGACGCGGGCTCCCCCTCCTCGAGCGCGGCGCGGATATCCGCGTGCAGGGCCTCGTCGGGATCCGCTGCCGCGGCGCCAACCGGCGCGATACCGGCCTCTTCGTCCTCGCTCGGCGGCGCGATGACCAGCGCAATCTCGCCCTTTACCTCGCCGCGAGCACGCAGCTCCTCGGCAAGCTGGGCAGCGGGCCCGCGCAAGACCTCCTCGTGCAGCTTGGTGAGTTCGCGGCAGACGGCAACCTCACGCTGGGGAAAGACCTCCGCCACGGCCTCGAGCGTCGCCACGATACGATGTGGAGACTCGTAGAAGATGAGCGCGCCGGGCACCACGGCAAGGCGCTGCAAACGGCGCACGCGGTCGCCGTGCTTTCGGCCCAAAAAGCCCTCGAAGAAAAAATGCTCGCAGGGAATGCCGGACGAAACGAGCGCCGTGACGCAAGCAGAGGGCCCGGGAATAACTTCGACGGGCACATCGGCCTCACGCGCCGCCTCGACCAGCGCCTGGCCGGGATCGGACACGCTCGGCATGCCGGCGTCCGAGGCAAAGGCGAGGGTCTCCCCCGCCAGCAGACGGTCGACCAGGCCGGCGGCGCGGTTGGCGATCACATTCTCGTCGCAACGGACAAGCGGCTTGGAAATGCCCAGATGCATCAGCAGCTTTGACGTCATACGCGTGTCTTCGCAGCAGATGGCATCGGCGGCGGCAAACGCCTCGCCAACGCGCGGGGACAGGTCGCCCAGGTTGCCGATGGGCGTGCCGACCACATAGAGTTTGCCCGTATGGGTGCTGTTTTGCGTCATATCAACCTATTCAATCATGCCGCGCTCGAGCGTACCGAGCGCCGCGCGGGCGTCCCATGCTGCAATGCGCTTCTCGGTCTTCCACGTTTGGAAGAACCAACCGGCAGCCGGCGCAAACGAAGCCAGCTGGTTGGCGATAAACACGCGCTCGTAGGCATTGCGGCCTTCGGGCGTAACCGACGAGTTGGCAAAGATCGCCGCACCCGACCATTCGCCCACCAGCACGGGGAACCCAGTCGAAATCGCTTCTTTAAGCTCGCGCTTGTTACGGGAAATCGCCGTCGTCAGCCCGCGGGGGCTCGTGATATCGAGCGCATACTCGTCGCGGTAATGGTACAGGTGAAGGTCCATGTAGACGTTCTTGTACTTGGCGCCGCGCATAAAATGCTTCCACTCGCTGGGATGCCCCGAAGACGAAAAGACGACGATCTTATCCTCAGGCATATACGAACGGACGAGCTCGTAGGCATCGCGATAGAAATTGCGCAGGTAGTGAGCCGGAATGCCATCCGTCATGGCAAAGAGACTCTTGCGGACACTCATCTGCGGCGTATCCAGCAGCTCAATGCCCAGCAGGCTCTCGGCCTCGCCGTAACGCTCGGCCAAGCGCTCGAGCACGTCGAGTGCGACATGGCGGCCGTTAGTGGACGAATGCCACTCGGCAACAGCCTCCGGCGTGGCGGGCGAATCGTTGGAATCGCCCTGGCCACCGGGCACAGTCGCCAGGTCAAGCAGCACGCGAATGTTGTACTTGGCAGCCCACTCAATCGCGCGGTCGATGTAATCGACAACCGAGATGTAGGAGGCATCGGACTCCTGTGAGCCAAAGGCATACCAAGGCACCGGCAGGCGCACGGCGTTGAGGCCGATCTGCGCCATGCGACGGAAATCATCCTCGCTCACAAACGTCTCGTAATGACGGCGCATGCGCTCGTTATAGGCGGCGGTGCCCATGGCCTCCTGCAGCTCGGCCGCGTTGGATGCACCAGTCGCCGCGTATAGCGACGGGGTAACCCAAGGCTCGGGAATGAACCAGCCAGAGAGATTAACGCCGAGTATCCTCTCCATCACTGCCCCCTTCGGATCGTGCAGGCCGAGCCTGCATCGTATTGCATAGGAAAAGTATCGTTTTGAGTATACCCGCGCGTGCGGACAGACGACCGAACGGTCTGTAAAGTGGCGCAAAAGCGGGAGGAATGTCTGAGCGGGCCCGAGATGGCGCGCCGAGATGTGCACGCACGTCGGAAGTAAGCGCCGGAAAGCGCGTCCCGTTTTTCGCAAAAGACTGGGATGCATTTTCCGCGGGTCCACATAAAAGAAAAGGACCCCTTTGCAGAGGTCCTAGTCAATTCAAGGTGGCGGGGAAGGGAATCGAACCCCTGACACGAGGATTTTCAGTCCTCTGCTCTACCAACTGAGCTACCCAGCCATTTGAGGTGTGCCTTGTTTCAAGGCTTGATTAGTATAACCAAGGACGCGTTCCGGTCAACCGAGAATTTTAAAAAAGTTTTTGAGCACAGCCTCGGTTCTATAAATCGGCACGTCAGAGGCATCAGCCGGCAGCAAGAAGTTTTTCACTCAGAGCCGCACGGGCAAACTCACTTGGCGTCATCCCCTCGGCAGCCGCCCGTCGACGAATGGCCTCCTTCATTCCCAGAGGAATCTTGACCGACAGCGTTGCCGTCCCCTCACCTGAGAGCGGGGGCCGTCCATGCGCGATTCCACCAACGGTGTGTTCGCCATCCGGAAACTCTCCGCGCTCGTACGACTCGCACCACGCGTCAATCATTTCATCCGTTACAACCTGACCATTAGCGGCCGTATACGTCTTGCCCATCATCGACCCCTTTGCCGAGCTCGCTCGATCTCTTGCCAGAATTTCTTCTGAACCGGAGACAGGGCATGAATAATGAGCCATCCACGAATTAGTTCGACCGCAACAAGTTCCACACTTCGACCATCTGGAAGCCATCCAATGGCAAGCCATCTCGGCGGCTCGTCCTCCGACTCGCGGCGAATGCACTCAGTAACCGCGAACCAGGCACCAAGCACCTGCTTTTCCGTCAAGTGTTTTTTGGCGTTCGGATGGATCTCAACATCCATGCATCTTCTCCTCCATCTTACCCAATTTCGTATGACGAAAGTCCGCCGTCGCCAATCTCTTACGCCGGTACTTGTTGGAGGGCGGGAGGTGTAGCGAGGATTGAAGGGCGTTCCAATACCGCCCAGGCACCGGGACAGGAACACATGTGCCAAGGACGGACGTTTTCGTAGCGCGCGAGGACATTGCCGTCGCGATCGATGAAGGCGATGTCGATGGGATAGGCCATAAAACACGTATGGACCGAAGAGCAGCGTGGAAACGCCATGACGAGCGGCAGGCCGTTGGCGGCAACCGGACGCCGTCCCAGCATGCCGCGCAGGCGCACGACAAACGACTCCGCCACCACAAACTCGGCCGGCGTCCAACCCAGCCTGTTGAGTGCCCGCGCGTAGGCGATGTAGGACGAGACCGCGGTCACATGACCACCCCCGGACGCCATGGATCGACCGTCACCGCACGCTCGTGCGACAACGTTGTCGGCGCCCCCAGCGGAACGCCAGCGATGCTGAGAGAAGTCGGCCACGGCTCATAGTGCATGGTGCAGGTGTAGGTCCTAAACGTACCGGATAGGGAGAGCAGGCCACCATCCAATGCCTTCGCGCCTTGCTCGCTCGACACTTCGATCTGCAAGTCATAGCCTTCCATGGCATTCAGAATTTGAGTCTGAACCGTCGCCGAGGCATCGGCAGAGCTTTCGTCGCCCTCCCCCTCCGACGCCACGGCGTGCGCCAACACGATGTCGGGCACCACGCGGTCGAAGCGCGCGACAGCGCTGGCAAAGACCATGACGTTGTACACGATGAGTGCCAGCACCAGCAAAACGGGCGTAACCACTGCCATCTCCACCGTCGCTTGGGCGCGCTCCTCGCGCAGACGCATGCGGATACTCATTACGACCCACCGCCCAGAGCGCCAACCAGCGTGGCGACATCGACGGTGAGCGGGATGGAGCCGCCGCCGGGCAAAGGAATCTCCGCAAGTGTGAACACCGTACCGCTAATGGTGCGTTCGACTTGATATTCCAATGCCTCGCAAAGCGCCTTGGGATCGGTCACGCCCAACGGAATACTTCGCAGTTTGTCTTGCGCTTGAGAGAGACCCGCAATGTCAGACCCCGGACTCTTAATGACATTGGCGGAATCGGTCAGCACCGGCTTTCGCAGGCGCAAGTCGCACGGCTCCAGGCCCAACGCCGCCACGGACGCCGAAACGGTATCGCCGAGCCACGATGCGATGGAGCCCAACGCGCCGCTGCCCCCTCCCAGGCCCTTAATCATCTCGTCCATAAGTTCGTCGGCCGAACCTTGGATGTCTCCGTATCCCACAAGCAGCCGTCCCCAAACATCCATGACGCCATCGAGTACGCCGGCAACGCCGCCCGAGCGTTCCTTCAATGTCGAGAAAAATCGCGAAAGCACGTTGTTTTGCGCCGTCGTCTCATCGGGCGCCAGCACCGCGGCAGAAATAGCACCGCGATCGCCAAGCCTGACTGCCGTGTTAAACGAAGAGTTGAGCTCATCGGGGCTCGAGATGGCACCCGAAACCGCAAAGGCGACCACGCCGTTGCGACCGGGCGGAGCGATACGCGGACGCTTGCCCGAAAGCGCTTTAATGGCCTGGTCAAAAGCATTGCCCGCACGGTCGGCCTCATCCTCGGTCTGACGCTCAAGTTCGAGTTCTTTGTTGCGGCAGTCGACGTAGTCTTCCAGAGCCTCTTTGAACTTGTCAAAGTGGTACTCGAAGCCGTTTTCGATGAACGATGGCGGCATGAGGGCGCTTCCAAGCGTAACCACGCCGAAGCCGCACGCTTCGCATGTATCACGACCATCATAATCAGCAACAGATGCCAGCCCACTCGGAGTCCCTTTCTGATAGACGGGGCATTCGACTCCATAATGCAGGTATGTTCTGCCGTCGTTGTTGCTTACAGGCCATGCGGCATCGGTGTAAAGTTCGGTCGGCCGCACCTCGTTTGGGACACGCGGCAATAGTGGGATATAGGCAGAAAACCGTTCGCCATCATCTTTTATGTATGCTCGATCGACCTCTTCAATCGCATAGGCATAGAACGCTTTTCGAGCGGCTGACTGCGCTTTCATCTCGACGCTCGATCCCTGAGGTTTTTCATTCGCCAAGCGCTGTCGGTAATAGGTTTTCGCGCGATCGAGCGCTATTTGCGGCTCCCATGTGATGCTCGACTTTTCATGACGGTTCTGGCTGTCAGATAGTTCTGCTAGTTTTTTCGCACGCTCCCACATACACGAGTACTTGCCAATCGAACTCTCGTCCGACCCGCCACAATCCGCCAGCCAAGCGCGCTCTTTAGCCTTCGCCGTCTCCTCCGAGGCCTTCCGCAGCTCCTCGGCCGCACGCTCTAAATCATCTGATGTGTCTTTAATGGTATCGGTCGAGATCTCGGACCCTTTGAGCGCAGCGAAGTCCGACTCGGATGTCCTGGGCACGGCAAGCGCCGTGCCGGTATAGGTCACACTATCGGTATCCTGCGCCGACACCGCCTGCGTGGCACGCGCGGCGATCAGATACGGCAGAGCCGTCTCAATTTTCTGTAAGCCTTCCGATGCGCTTTTGGCAAACTTGTTGCGCGTTTTAATGATCTCAATCCCGGTGTCGACCATATTGCCGGCAACTGATTCGGCACCTGGGATGAGGATGGCGACCAGGCCCGTCCCGATTGTGGCAAACCCCGCCAGCCCCAGACTCAAGATGCTCGCATCAACCACCGTGGCAGCCGTGTGATAGGACGACACTACGTTGGCACCCGCCAGCGCGCCGCTATCGGCCGCCACCTGGGTATCCCCGGCACGCGACATGCTCCATATCGCCGCGGTCGACGAAAACAACAACGTGAGCACCACTAGGATGACCACGGCAGAAGAAAGCGTGGTGTAGGCACCGTCTTCGATAAACAGATCGACACCGGCGCGGCCCATAAAGCCGCCTCGTTTGCGATGGCAGCTCGGACGGCGCGTCAAAACGCATCTAGACCAGAAACGCTTAATCCCATGCAGCAATCCACGAATCATAATCTCCCTCCAGCCATTCGGGACGCGATTGATACGAGACATCGACCTTGAGCTCAACGTAGCCGCCCTCGGCGGTACCACCCATAGCCTGCGCAAACGCACCGATCACAGGCAACGGCTTGACCTCGCCGGAAACGGACACGGACGAGACGCCACCCGCACCGGCCCGGCCAAGCTCGATATCCCACGACAACGGCCCGCCGGCATGAAAGATCGAAACGTTGGGCACTGCGGCAAGCCGGCGGCGGGTGAACTCCTTAAGATCGTCGTCCTCCGCCGTCGTCGTGGTCATGAGCCGCGCGGTCTCGGCGGCGGCAGACTCCATGACCGCGCGCGTATAAAGCAGGCACACCGGTTGCAGTGCGAGAAGGATGAGCGTCAGAAACGTCGGCAGCAAAAAAGCGGCCTCGACCGTAGACTGCGCCCGGTCCTCGCGCGCGATATCAATACAACGCGATGTCCTTAGCGCCCGCAGCGGCGTCGATAACCGACGTCGGGGCAACGCCATGGGATGCCGCCCGCTCAACCAGCGCCGCCAAGCGTCCATCGGTGCCAGCACGCCAAAGTCCCGCAATCGCCAGCACGATCGATAGCAGCGCCACCGTGACGATGGCGTATTCCACAGTCGCTTGGGCAACCTCTTCACGCAGAACGCCATGCATTTCACGATCCCTCCTTTGAGCTTATTGTTTGCGGGACCAGGCGCACCGCGCGCAGACGACACGAAGCATCGCCGGTATCCGCGGCAACCGTCACCATATCGACCCAGCCGCGCCCATCGCGCACGATGGCGCCCCATACGTTGCCCTTAATATCGAGATAGCCGCTCAGGGCGAGCTGGGCCGTTGGCACCTCGCGGTAGGCGCGTAACATATCCGCCGCTGCCTCGGTCATCGGTCGGTCCTCGGACCATGCAAGCCGGACCGCAATCGCGTTGTCCTCAGGCAAATCCGTCGCAGTGCCAGACCGCTTGTCGAGCGTCCGCAGAAAGGTTTGCGCCGTGACAGCGACATCCGAATCGTCCGCATCTCGCATCTCATCTTTTTGAGACGCCACCGCCGAATCTGAGCCCGAATCGAAGGCGGCCCCAGGACGCTGCTGCCGCGCGGCGTTAAGCCCCCAAAGCACCGCCGCTATCGCCACGGTCAGGCAAGCAAACACCAGCAGCACCCCGATGGGGCGCTCGCCCTCTACAGGCTGTTGATGCCCTCGCTGATCGCATCCCATAGCTCTTTAACCTTGCCCTTAAATGCGACGATGGCGATAATCGCGATCACCACGAGCACGCCGACCAAGATGGCATACTCGGTGGTACCCTGTGCACTCTCCTCCTGCAGTAGCTCCTTGGCGCGTTGACGAACATGTGCCGCCCGGCAAAACGCCCAGCCCTGGACCTTGCCAGCAGCGTCAGTCATCGTGTTCATGTATTCCTCCCTACATCATCCCGCCTGCTCCCAGCAGCGGGCCCAATATGGACAGAAGCAACGCCGGCAAGATGAGCGTGCCGGTGGGAATCAGCAGCTTGACGGGCGCACGCTCGATCTCGCGCTCGACCGCAGCGCGATGAGCCGCACGGATCTCGCGACTTTGAGCGGCCAGCGTCTCGGCAAGTGGGGCACCCAGGGCGAGCGCCTGCCCCACCGTGATGGCAAAGGTCTCGAGCGCTCGCACGTCCAGGTCGCGCGCGGCGGCCAACAACTCGTCCTCACGCGTGCCCACGCCCACCTGCCACGCCATGCAGGCCCGCTCAAGGCGAAGAGCCAGCACTGACCGGCGGTTGGCGCAGAAAATCTCAAGCGCCGCATCAAACGAAAGACCGGCCGAAAGACCCAAGCGCACAACATCGATCATCTCGGACACTTCGCCGAGCGGCACTCGCGCCGGGCCGCCCACTCCAACCGCGCCCTTCACTCGCGCGGTCAGGGCATCGACCACTGAGCGACCCGCGGCAGCGACCAGCACCGCCTCGCGCTTGCAGGCCCCTGCGATCTTGCGTGCATCCGCCCGATCCAAACCCGTCGCGACAAATACACTCAGGGCGCACAGGCAAGCCGCAACTGCAACCGGGGCGCTCATAGCTCCACCCGCATAATGCGTCGGATAACCGCCAGGGCAACGGCATTGAGGGCAAGACCCAGCACCACAGCGCCCACGCCGGCAGGCGTCGCAAGACCGCGACGAAAATCTGCCGAAAGCAGCGCCAACACCGCGCACATGCCCGCCGGCATCGCCGCGACCATATGCGCAGACATGCGAGCCTGCGACGTCTTGACATCCAGGCGGCGCTTGAGCTCAATGCGCTCCCCCACCATGCTCGACGCCTCGGACAGTAAGTCGGCAAGCGGAGCACCGGTGCGCTGAGACACCTTAAGCGCCAAGGTCACAAGCGAAAGGCCGGGAGCGTCGATGCGCACGAGCAAGTCATCGAGCGCGTCGGTCGCCGAGATACCGCAATCGATCGCCGCCGCCACCCGCAAAAACTCGGTATGCACCGGTTCTTGCGCATGAGCGCCCACAAAGCGCATGCCCTGGGCCAGCGAATGTCCCGAGGCAAGCGACATGGAAAGTGCGGTAAACGCCTCGGGCATGGCCTCTTCTGCATCGTGTTGCTCGCGCCGGCTCTCAAAGCCATCCCGAGCGGCGCCAGCGGCAATCGGAGCAACAAGTCCCAAGGCAAACCCGAGGGGCGATAACGACACCATCGTTAGTAAAACGCAGCAGACACCGCTCGATAGCAGTAGAAACGCCAAACGCCCCGAAGCATCTTCGATCACGAGGCCAAGGCGATGCGCCGGAGCCAGCGATGTCCACGAACGGGCGATCTTTTTCAGCAGATCGTTTTCCACCAGCTCACGCGGCAGCCTCTCTGCCACCGTCTCGAGCGCCTGACGCGCCAGCTCCGCCGGCGGCACCTGCGGCACACGAGGTTCCGCCCCGCACGCCGTCGCAACAGAAAACCCTGCCAAACCCCCTACGACGAGGGGCACAGCGACCTCCATTCGTCCACCTCCTCTTGTGTGAGCGTCCCCGACCGCAGGCCTTCTGCGATAAACGGCGGCTCGCGGTCAAGCGTCCAGGTGCGCTCGGCGGCATCGAAAGTCACATAGCGCTCGAGCTCTACGCCGCCCGACGCGGCGCGACGCACCCCCGAATACGAGGAGACGAAGCGCCTGCCATCTGCATGACGCTCGGACATCACGATGCCGTCGAGCGCCATGGCAATCTGCTCCTCGATGAGCTCGCTCGGCAGATCGATGCCATAACGCGCAAGCAGCGTCAGACGCACCACGGTCTCCTGTTCTGAACCCGCATGAAGTGTGGTGAGCGACCCGTCATGGCCCGTGTTCATGGCCTGTAACATGTCGCAGCACTCGGCACCGCGCACCTCGCCCACCACGATGCGGTCGGGGCGCATGCGCAGGGCATTGGTCACCAGGTCGCGGATCGTCACCGCGCCCTCGCCCTCAATTGAAGCCTCGCGCGCCTCTAGGCGCACCACGTGCGGATGATGCGCAAACTTGAGCTCGGCAGAGTCCTCGATCGTCACGATGCGCTCGCCGGTGGAAATCTCACATGACAACGCGTTGAGCAGGGTGGTCTTACCAGATCCCGTGCCTCCCGCAACCGCCAGGTCCTGTCGCAGCGACACCGCGCACGACAACAGCTGCGCATACCAAAGCGGCAGCGACCCCAGCCCCACAAGCTCGTCCAGCGAGCAGATGCGGTCCGAGAACTTTCGGATGGTGAGAATCGGTCCGTCAATCGCCACAGGCGGAATCACCGCGTTGACGCGATAGCCCGTTTTGAGGCGGGCGTTGACGATGGGGCTGCGCTCGTCGATACGGCGGCCAAGTGGCGAGATGATGCGGTCGATAAGCACACGGATCTGCCCATCATCCTCAAACGCATGCTCGATGGGGTGCAAGACGCCGCCGCGTTCAAAGAAAGCCGAGCGGCAGCCGTTGATCATGATCTCGGTAACGGTGTCGTCCTCGATGAGCGGCTGCAACGGCCCCAAGCCCACCACGTCATCCAAAATCTCGTCGATGATGGTCTCGCGCTCGGTCGTCGCGAGGTCGGTCGGCTCTTCAACATTGAGCGCCGCCTCCACCGCGGGACGCAATTCCGAGCGGGCAAGTGCCGGGTCGATATAGGCGCTGATACGCGCCACTTCGTCGTAACCCATGCGGTCCATCACGGCGCGCTTGGTACGTCGTTTCACCGCGCGGCGACGCCCCGCATCTACAGGCGCTGCCTCCGCTGCAGCGCCGGCAGCCTTAATCCTCGTTTGCAGGCTCATCGCTGATCACCCTCGCGCGACCAGGGAAGGCGGATACGCGGGCGATCGGTGCGCGTTGCACGGTCGGCGACTATATCGCTCCAAGGGCCGACGGCGCACCCCAGTTCCACGAGCATCTCGCGCGTGGCCTCGCGCACGCTGGTCGCAAAAGCGCTGGTCTGCCCCACTGCCTCGTCAGCGCGCCCAAACGCCATGAGCGCGGCGAGGTCCTGCCCGCCATCGGCGATGCGAATCTTGGAGCTCAACGCACAGGCAATCTCAAAGCGCATGGCGACGTCCTCGTCTGCCCCGCGCGCACCGAACCGGTTGAACACGGCGCTCATGCGCGTGCGCGGCACACCTACTCGACTCGCCAGTTCAATGACGCGCGACGCCGATGTCGCGGACGACACCGCCGCATCGCCAACGACCAGGCAACGGTCGCTCGCCGCCACCGCAGCCGCCACGGCGTCGCCCCAAAAGACCGAGGTATCGATAAAGACCACGTCGGATTCGCGACGCAGGACATCAAGTAGTAGCTCCACCGGACGTGCCATGAGCTCGGCTTGCTCGGGCGCCGCGACGGGACCCCAGAGCGTAACGCCTGGCGCCACGCGCATCGAAACAGCTACGATATCCGGCTCGGTGAGCGCGCCCGCCGCCGACGGCTCGATAAGTGCCGCCATATCGCGCGGAGCATCGACGCCTAACAAGTCGTAAAGGTTTCCAAACATCAGGTCCAGGTCGAGTACGGCGGCACGCAAGCCCAGCAGCGACGATGTGTGTGCCATGGTGGCAACGATCGTCGACTTGCCGCAACCGCCCGAACCCGAAATGGCGCAGATGACCGGAGCTCGATGCTGCGGAGCAGCGGCGTCTGCCGGCGGCATCGGAGGCGGCGGGGCGGGCGCCGGTGACAGCGTCCCCGTCTCCCCCGCCGCAACCACACGCTGCGTCCAAGCCGGCATGGCAGCTTGTTCGGTCTGCAAGGCAGGCTCGTTCTGCGCAATCTGCTTATGCCGCATCAGCGACAACTCGCCGCACCCGACAAAGCCCTCAACTTCGTCGAGTTCATCCGCCAGATTCACGCCGTGCACGTATCCCATATCTACAGCCGGGGAGTCGCCAGCGTGCTGCGCCGGCCCTCCAGCATCATCGTATACAAGGGGGTTCCGGGGGCGCCGACCATGCTCGGCTTCCGCTTTCCCATAATCATCAACACGCGGGCCTCTTGTAGCGCGAGGCGCCCCGGGTTCCCTATCAACAAAAGCGTCGGGCTCAATCGTCATGCGCCGATCGGAATCAACCGCTCCCTCGCCCGCGCGCCCGTTGCCGCATATACTGTGCGCAGCGATGACCTCGGTCGCCCCCGCGCGAAACAGCCCCTCGATATCCGACGGATCGAGCGCTTCTATCAACACGACCACGCGACTCACGCGGCCTTCGGCCGTCAGGCGCGCAACAGTCTTGCGCACATCTTCGGTATCAAACAGAGACGCCGCGATGATGGCAGCCCCGCGGCGCGACGGAAACGCCCGCGCCATGGAAACCAGCCCGTCCAGGTCACCCACGCGAAGCACCTGTGCACCCGTATCACGGCCCTCGACTTCCCGCTGCAACAGCCCGTAATCGCCGCACGCGCAGCACGCAAGCCAGATCGCCTTCATCACTCGTCGCCTCCGCTCTTTTTGCCGCGCGCCGTGGCGGGAATCGTCAAGCTGACCGTTCCCTTGCCCGAGGCTCCCAGCAGTTCCTTGACGTCTTCGGGGTCAGCCGCCAGCGTCACCCATTCGATCTTGCCCTCGCGCGTGGCACCGGAATCCTCACTGGTATCGATCACGTACGCGCCGCACAGTCGATCGGTTACGCCGTCTTTTTGCACATACACATCCACGTAGCTGCCCACGCCCGTAGCACCGCCGACCGAGTGCTCGGCATCGACCGCCACCGAAACGGCGACCTTGCCCTTAGGCACCTCGAGCTTGTGGCTCTCGGCCTTGGTGTAGACATTGCAGATCACGGCGTTTTTGGGAATACGCGAAGTCGTCACGTCGCCGCGCACCTGGCGCAGCTCGGTCGCCGCGTCACGCGGCAGCAGACTCGTCAGCCATTCCTGGGTTATGACATTGGTCTCATCGAGGGTCTCGCCCACATCGATATCGCGCGCCGCGACGCATACCTCGGCGCGATCGCCACCGTACTTGGCCAAGGTCTCAGCCTGGACCTGTTCGGCTTGCGAGCGAATCGACGAGCCGTAAACCATGCAGAGCAGCGCAGCGAGCACGCCCGCGACCAGACTGATGGCGATGCGCTTGCTCTTGTTCACGGCCGCTCCTCTCATGGCAGTGCCGGGCGAATGCCCGTACCACCATTGTCTGGGTGGTCAGAGTGCAAAGCGGCGCAATCGCGATCTCGGTTTTCGATGTCAAACCAATCGCTGACCAAAAACTAACCAGCCCGTCAAGCTCGTGGCAAGGTTTTGGTCAGCACGTCAGCAAACTGCATGTTTCGAGGCTTTTTCGCAGCAAAAAAGCCGTCTCCCGAACAGTTGGAAGACGGCTGTCATAGGAAAAATCAATTACAGGTGGACATCGGGATCGAGCATTTGAGCACTCACGCGCATGGATGACGCCAGGTTTTGGAACGTTTCCAAACGCAGGCTGTCGATCTGCCCGGCGTCCTCGGCCTCGCGAACGGCACAACCCGGCTCATGGGTATGCGTGCAATCGCCAAACCGGCACGCGCGCGATGCCTCGACAATCTCGGGGAAGGCGCGCGCCAGACCCCGCTCGTGACCCACGAGCGGTAAGCTGCGCAGGCCCGGGGCATCGGCGATCACGCCGGCGTCGCCCGGTAGCGCCACCATCACGCGCGCGACGGTAGTGTGACGGCCCTGGTCGTCGCGTTCGCGCACACCGCCAGTCGCCAACGTATCGTGGCCCAGCAGCGCATTGAGCAGCGTCGACTTGCCGGCACCCGACTCGCCCAGAATCATGGCGCAGCTCCCGGCAGGCACGCAGGAACGAACCTCGTCCAGGCCGCGCCCCTCGGCAGAGGACGTCACGATCACGCGCACGTCCGGACCCACCAGGCGGCGCACGCGGTCCAGATCGCGCTCGAGCTCCTCGGCATCGCAGCGATCAGCTTTGGTGAGCACCACCACCGGTTCGGCATCGCAGTCGAGCGCCAACACCAGCGAGCGCGCCACGCGGTCGAGCAGCACCTCACCGGCACCGAGCGCCTGCACGATTAGCACGCAATCCACGTTGGAGCAGAGCACCTGACGCTCTCCGCGGGCACGGCCGCGCCAACGCTCAAAGCTCGTACGGCGCGGCAGCACGCACTCAATCACGCCCATATCGTGCCCGGGAGCGCGGCGCACCGCCACACGGTCGCCCACGGCAGGCAGCAGGACCTCGTCCTCGCCGCGCGACTTGGCAAACCCCACGGCATGCTCGGCGCGGAAGGTGTCGTCGGCAGTCGCCACCAGCGGAAACCCGCGATCCAAGCGCACCACGGCGCCAAGCTGCATCTGCTCGGGCTCCTCGGTATGTGCGCAAAAGTCGTCAAATGCCGCCTGCTGAGCTTCATCGACCGGCAGGTCATCGAACGCCGGAACATCCTGCAGCGCGTCAAGTCCCGGCACGTTTGCCAGCAGCTCCTCGGCAGACGCGGGGGCTTCGGTCGCGAGCTTCCGACGACGATCGCGCTTAGCCCGCGCCCCCGTCGTCTTTTTCTTCGCCTTAGCCTTCGCCTTGCCCACAAGCGCCTCCCAGCACCATAAATCACAACTGAGCAGGTATTTTACCCACAAAAAAGAGTCGGTCGAGCAATTGCTCGACCGACTCACACACTTTCCCTCAGCTTATGGTCCCGAGAGGTTATCCGAAGGCCCGACCGCCAGGAGGGATTTCTTCTGAGCGATCCCGCAGCGCGAAGCGCGAGGACCAGCGAAGAAGAAACCCCGCAGGCGGTCGGGCCGGTGGGAAGGATGGCCTTTCGACCTACTCTTTCTCGACCGCGCGCATGATCGCCTTGTAGATCTCCATCAGCGGGATGATCAGGAAGGCCAGGCCCAGCGCGGCAAGAACGCCCTTGAGCTCAAGCGTCACGGGGCCAAAGAACATCTCGGCAAGCGTCGGCTGCACGGTCACGATCACCGTCAGCACCAGTGCCAGCGCGGCAGAAGCCCACAGCCACTTGTTCTGCTTCTTCATGGTGAACAGCGACGCACGACGGCTGCGCATATTGAAGCAGTGGAAAATCTCGACCATGTTGAGCGTGATGAACGCCATCATCACACCTTCCTCGTCGGCATTGCCGGCGATCATATCGACGATGTGGATGTAGCCCATGTCAAAGTACACGCCCACAAAGAAGCTCGCCAGCACCAGCACGGTGATGATCAGACCCTGGACCACGCAGTCCAGGCCCATGTGACCGGCAAAGACACCGTCCTTGGCGTTGCGCGGCTTGCGCTTCATGATGTCGCCCTCGGCGTCCTCCATGCCCAGCGCGAGCGCGGGGAAGCAGTCGGTGACCAGGTTCACCCACAGCAGCTGCACCGGCTGGAAGATGGTAAAGCCGATGAGCGTGGCGATAAACACCGAGAACACCTCGGCAAGGTTGGCCGAAAGCAGGAACTGGATGACCTTGCGGATGTTGTCGTAGATGCGACGGCCCTCTTCGCAGGCACCGATGATGGTGGCGAAGTTGTCGTCGGCAAGCACCATGTCGGCAACGTTCTTGGTGACGTCGGTGCCGGTGATGCCCATACCGACGCCGATGTCGGCGCGCTTGATGGACGGGGCGTCGTTGACGCCGTCGCCGGTCATGGCGACGATCTGGTCGCGCGACTTCCAGGCCTCGACGATGCGCGTCTTGTGCTCGGGCTGGACGCGGGCGTACACGCCGTAGTCCTCGATGTGCGCGTCGAGCTCCTCGTCGCTCATGCGGTCGAGGTCGGCACCGGTAATGGCATGGCTGCGATCGGTGACGATTCCCAGCTGCTTGGCAATGGCCACGGCGGTGTCGATATGGTCGCCCGTGATCATGACGGTGCGAATACCGGCGTCGTGGGCCTCGCGGATGGCGTCGGAGACCTCGGGGCGGACAGGGTCAATCATGCCGGACAGGCCGCAGAAGACCAGGTCGTGCTCGAGCGCAGCGGGGCTGCAGTCGCTCGGGACCTCGGTGTAGGTGCGGCTTGCCAGCGCCAGCACGCGCAGGGCCTCGTCGGCCATGGCCTTGTTGGCGGCCACGAGCTCGGCGCGACGCTCCTCGGTCAGCGGAACGACCCTGTCGCCGTCGTAGATATGGGTGCACAGGCCGATCACCACGTCGGGCGCGCCCTTGGTGTACTGCTCATACTCGCCGTCCAGGGTCTCGACGACCACGGACATCATCTTACGGCCCGAGTCGAACGGGGCCTCGCCCACGCGCGGGTGCTCGGCAGTCAGGCCAGTAAGACCAGCCTTGCCGGCATCGTTGACGAGCGCGCACTCAGTCGGCTCACCCACGGCCTCGCCCAGCTCCTCGTCCCACTGGGCGTCGGAGCACAGCGCCATGCCGGCCAGGAACTTCTCCTTAGGCGCAGCGAGCTCGTGCTTGACGACAGTCATCTTGTTTTGGGTAAGGGTACCGGTCTTGTCCGAGCAGATGGTCTGCGTGCAGCCAAGGGTCTCGACGGCAGAGAGCTTGCGGATAATCGCCTGGCGCTTGGCCATTTTGGTCACGCCGAGCGAAAGCACGATAGTCACGACGGCAACCAGGCCCTCAGGGATGGCGGCGACGGCAAGCGAGACAGCGACCATAAAGGTATCGAGCAGCGCGGTCGGGTCGGTGAGAACGTTGCCCACGCCGTGGCGGATGATGTCGACGCCAAAGATGACGACGCAGATGACGATAACCATGATAGTGAGGATGCGGCTGAGCTCGGCAAGCTTCACCTGCAGCGGCGTGAGCTCTTCCTTGGCCTCGGCCAGGGCGCCGGCGATCTTACCCATCTCGGTGTTCATGCCGGTACCGACTACGACGGCGCGGCCACGGCCGTACACCACGGTGGAGCCCATGTAGCACATGTTCTTGCGGTCGCCGAGCGGCACGTCGTCGGTGCCGGCGGCGAGCTCGATCACGTTGGCATGCTTCTCGACAGGCACGGACTCGCCGGTAAGGGCGGCCTCCTCGATCTTCATCGTGGCGCTCTCGAGCACGCGGCAGTCGGCCGGGACGGAGTCGCCCGCCTCGAGCATGATCACGTCACCGGGCACGAGCTCGGCGCTCGGCAGGTGCACGAGCTTGCCGTCGCGCAGCACCTTGGACTGCGCCGCGCTCATCTCCTGCAGGGCCTCGAGAGCCTCCTCGCTTTTAGCCTCCTGGACCACGCCCAGCACCGAGTTGACGATAACGACGAACATGATGATGGCGACATCGGCAAAGTCCGCCTCGCCCTTGACCATGCCCGTGAGCGCGCTGATGACGGCGGCAACGATCAGCATGATGACCATGGGGTCGGCCATCTGCTCAAAGAAGCGCTTCCACAACGGCGTCTTCTCGGCTTCCTCGAGCTTGTTAGGGCCTGTCTTGGCGAGGCGCGACGACGCCTCGTCGTTGCTCAGGCCGAGGTCCTCATCGACACCTTGGTCGCTGAGTACCTCCGCCGCGGCGGACAGGTATTCCTTTTGCATATAGAGTCCCCTCCTGGGATTCGGGCCACTCAGCAGATTGATGCCCGATCATAATTCCCAGGAGAAGGGCAAGGGCTCATCAAGGCTGCCGTGCTGAGCGGCAGTTGATAGTGGAGCTATGGTACCCCAAAGCGGCGCGTCTAGCCAAAACATTCCAATTGGAAACACGGCTCGAGTGCAACGATGCAGACCGTATGATGTTCGACATTGATAAAACGTTTTTTCTTCGGTGCATCATCAAACTGAAATATCGCCCAGATAGCAGCGGTTAGAACGGTTGGTAAAGTTTTTGCATATACCGTTTATTCGCAAAAAATGAACTTCTAATTCGGCATACGGTCGATTTTTTGGGGTATTCGGTCGGCATTTCGTTATAATCATCTCAGTTTTATTTCTTATGGTTTATCTATCAGCGCAAGACGATGTCAGATGGAGGTCTGAATGTACAAGCGCACCAAGATTGTATGCACCATGGGTCCCGCCTGCGATAGCGACGAGACCATCCGTGAGATGATCAAGGCGGGCATGAACGTCGCCCGTTTTAACTTCTCGCACGGATCCTACGACGAGCACCACGGTCGCATCGAGCGCGTCCGTCGTATTTCCAAGGAGCTCGGTCTGCCCGTCGGCATCCTGCTCGACACCAAGGGCCCCGAGGTCCGCACCGGCCTTCTGGTCGACGGCAAGAAGGTTGCCGTCAAGACCGGCGACAAGATCGTCGTCACCGCTCAGCCCACGTCCGAGGATTTCCACGGCACCTCTGAGCACATCTCCCTCGACTACCTGGCTCTGCCCTCCGAGGTCGAGAAGGGCTCCCTCATCCTGATCGATGACGGCCTGGTTGCCCTCGAGGTCGAGTCCGTCGACGGCCAGGACATGACCTGCGTCGTCAAGAACGACGGCCTGATCGGCGAGCGCAAGGGTGTTAACATGCCCAACGTCAACATCTCGCTGCCCGCTATCACCGAGCGCGATCGTCAGGACATCCTCTTTGGCCTGACCGAGAACATCGACTACATCGCCGCTTCCTTCATCCGTGACGGCGAGTCCGTCCGCGGCATCCGCGAGCTTTGCCGCGAGAACGGCGGCGAGCACGTGACGATCTTCCCGAAGATCGAGTGCGCCCTGGGCGTCGAGAACTTCGACGAGATCCTCGAGGCTTCCGACGGCATCATGGTCGCCCGTGGCGACCTGGGCATCGAGATCAAGCCCGAGCTCGTTCCGCACATCCAGAAGGAAATCATCGCTAAGTGCAACGCAGCCTACAAGCCCGTTATCACCGCTACGCAGATGCTCGACTCCATGCAGCAGAACCCGCGCCCGACGCGCGCCGAGGTTGCCGACGTTGCTAACGCCATTTACGACGGCACCGACGCCGTTATGCTCTCTGGCGAGTCCGCTGCCGGTAAGTACCCGGTCGAGGCCGTTAAGATGCAGGCCAGCATTGCTCTCGAGACCGAGAAGTACCTCCCGGCTCACGCCCCGCTCGAGGTTCCGGCTGACGCTCACGGCACCCGCGTCGTCAACAACGTTGTGGGTATGTCCGCTGTGAACATGGCCACCACCGTTGGCGCCAAGTGCATCACCGTGCCGACGACCACCGGTCGTACCACTCGCCTGATTTCGCACTTCCGTCCCAACATGCCGATCTGCGCGTTCTCCCGCCACGAGTGGGCCGTCCAGCAGATGATCATGTACTGGGGCGTTATCCCGCATCAGGCCGAGATTACCCAGGGCACCGTCAACGGCACGATCGTCAAGGCGATCGAGACCGCTAAGGAGCTCGGCTACGTCGAGGCCGGCGATCTGACCGTCGCTACCGCCGGCGATCCCCGCATGAGCGTCCAGCTCGAGGACAAGGTCTCCTCGACCAACGTCGCTTACGTCGCTCAGGTGCGCTAAGTCGTACTTGCAAGCACACTTGCATCGCAAAGGGCCCGGAAGGCGAAGCCTTCCGGGCCCTTTTTCTGTGCCAATGCCGGCGCACGGCAAAACACACACTCATTTCTTTACCAAAAGCGCGAAATCCACCCTTCGAGACCCAATGAATAAAGTCCCAAGCGCTAAAAGTGTTCGCCCGGTGGCAAACCCACACCTTAACCGACGCTGCTAAATCGTTTTAGCAAGAGCCGGATTGACCTGCTTTTCGGAAGTATGCGGCAAATTCTGATACCTCCGAGCACACCCCGTTTTTTCGCAACAAAATGCCTGATAAACTAGCCTCAAAAGCCAGGTCTGCTCACAAGGTTTAGATTTTGCCGCATACTTCCGAATTGACACTGGCATCGCACGGTCCAAAAGCATATTTCGACCAGGAGGACGTCATGGACCTGACGCTATGCGGTCAATCCGCTTTTTACTATCACCGTATCCCGCCACAGATATTAGGCCTTTACCCTGCCATTAGCCTTGGCAATATGGATCGCAGATGTTGCGGCCTCGGAAGTCATGCAGTTGTAAAAGACCTGCTTCACGCACCGCTTCACAGGATTGTATTCACTCGGGCACAATCCGGGTCGCGAAGCCTGTTTAAATCGCACCTCCTGACCCAAGAGCCGCCTCCCGGGTCGTTTAGGCAAACCGAGCATGGGTTTGATGTCACATCGCCCGAGTTCACACTGCTCAACCTTGCTACGCAGGTCTCACGCAACCAGCTGCTTATGGCGTGTTATGAGATGTGCAGCTCGTTTGCTGTGTATACACCCTGCAAACGAGCGCAACGGCAACTTGATGAAGCTATTTCGCTTAAGCTCATTCCACCCAACTGCGGCTGGGAGCGGGTTATCGACGTCAACGGCAAGGATACCAACCTGTGGAAGCGCACGCCGCTTCTTTCCGCAGCGGATATCGCCGCGTTCGCCAAGCAGGCCGCAGGCCTGCGCGGTGTTAAGCAGCTCCGCTGGGCCGCCGAACGCATGACAGGACAGACCGCCTCGCCCTTCGAAGTACAGACCTCCATGCTTATCTCGCTCCCCCGCGACGAGGGCGGCATGGGCATCAACATCGCAAACAACGTGCGCATCCCACTCAGCGACGCCGCGCGCTCGCTGTATGACAAAACCTGCTGCTACGCCGATATCCTCATCGAAAGCGCCACCGACAGCATGGGTGTCATCCTTGAATGCCAAGGCCGCTCCGCCCACGACAGCGAAGCCGCGAGCCTCTCCGATGCCGAGCGCGCCACCGCGCTCACAAGCATGGGCTACGACGTCATCCAAATTACCTTTGGCCAGATTAAGGATAAGAAGAGCTTCGACCACATAGCCGAGCTCATCCATAAAAAGGCTGGACTTTCCTACACCCCAAAGACCAAACAGGAGCGCGCCGCCGAAGTCACCCTGCGGCAAGAGCTACTTGTCAATTGGGTTGAGCTATTCACCGCCAAGCCGGCCAGCTAGCAGCTAGCAATCAGGGGAAGCGCAGGCATATCGGGCGATTCGACGCGAGCCGCAAATCCCGCCTCGGTTAGCTCGATGACCTCGGTAAACGTTGTATCGAAAAACTCCTCGGTTAGCAGGCGATACGGCGGATGATCGGACTCGCCGGGGTTTTCGCGTACAATCTCGTGCATAACGCCGATGGTCTTGAGCACATACTCCTTATGGATGGGATACTGACCAAAACGGGTCGCCGCAGTATACAGGCGATCGGTCGCGCGCGGTATCGAAACGATGCCGAGTGTCTTGCCAAACCAGTCAAAGTCGCCTTGCTTTTTAATGCGGAATTCCTCGCACGGCTTGCCGCCGTGCGCCTCCAGGTACTGATTCACACGCGTATTCCATACGGTATCGGCCACCAGATGCGACCAAACGCCCAGCGTCAGATCGAGCAGCGACTGCGCCACGTCATCGGGCGCGAGCGAAAGCTCGCTAGCACCGGGACCGGCGACCGGCTCGGCGTCCTTGTAACGTTGGGGATAATGCACGCGATTCAGTCGCTCGCGCTCCTCGACAATCGAGGTAGCCGCGGCTGGCGCACCGGTGGGCGAACTTTTAAGCAACGGTGCCACATAGGTATCCCAGAACTCATGCTCACGAGGCTTAGGGATAGGCTCGGGCTTTGCAAAGTGCGTAATGCGGTACGGGATGGGATCGGCGATGCCAGGGACCATATAGCCCACGAAGATATCCGGAACCACGCAGCCAAACAAAAAGGCATTGCGGTCGCGCACGCTATTGGCAAGTGCACCGGTGCGCTCCAGCAAACGCTCCGTCTGAGCGATATGAATGTTCCAACTTGGCATAGCCACCCCCATAAAAAACCTGGATAACTATACCATCACGGCAAAGCCGCGCGGGCGGCTACGCACGCTCTACGCAGCAACTAGTCCGTAGTACCGCTTTCGGTTCCATACGACGGCGAAGGCGCCTCGACCACATGGTGATATCGATCGATATAGATTGCACGGGCACCCAGGCGTCGCACCAAATCCTGGTGATGCGTGCTCATCAAGACCGTCTTACCCGCCGCGACGTAGGCCAGCAAGAAGTTGACCACGATGTCGCATGAATCCTCGTCGAGCCCATTGGTGGGCTCATCGAGCACTAGGATATCGGGGTTCATCGATACAACTGCCGCCAGCGCCACACGCTTCTTTTGCCCGCCCGAGAGCTGATAGGGAGAGGCGTCGGCAAGGTCGGCAACCTGGAACAGCCCCATGGCATCGCGCACGCGGCGCTCGAGCTCGTCTGCCGGCAGCCCCATCTGCGCGGGACCAAAAGCAACTTCCTCGTCCACCGTGGCGCAGAACAGCTGGGCATCGGCGTTTTGGAACACGAAGCCCACGCGCTGGTGGAACTTCTGAGCAGCAGCAGAATCCTTCAGATACGCCGCATCGACCACGTGCCCGTCAAACAGGTATGCCCCTGCGTCCGCGAGTTCAAGGCCGTTAATAAGACGCATAATCGTCGTCTTGCCGCAGCCGTTGGGACCGAGCAGGGCAACGAGTTTACCACGATCGACCTGCAGCGACACGCCATCGACAACCGTATGCCCCGCATAGGAGAACACCACGTCGCGCAGCTCGATGAGCGGAACGACCTCGGCGCCGCCCACACCGTTCGTGCCCGCCGCACTATTCATATCGATCGTCAAAACGTCGCCCTTCCCCATTTGCATCCCCAGTCGGAACCAGCAGCGCCTACAGCACGGCGCACAACACTGTCAGCAGCGCCACGCCGGCCGCATAGGCCGCATCGCGCCAGCCAAACCTGGCGCGCGCGGGAGCCGGATACGCACCGGCAAAGCCGCGGCAAAGCATAGCCTCGTCCATCGCGCGGCTGCATTTCATCGCCTTGATAAAGGTCATGCCCATGATACCCGCGATCGAATCGGTACGCGAAAATCCCTCGGGCGCACGGCCAACGCTGCGCAGCATGACCGATTCGCACAGATCGTGCGCCGTACGACCCAGCACCTCGATGTGCTTGAGCGCCATATCAAACGTAAAGATAACTTCGTCGGGTAGATGCAGCATCTTGAGCGCCGCCGACATGCGGCTCCACGTGAGGGTCCACGAAGCGCCCAGCACCAGCGACACATTAATGAAGGTCTTGAGCGCAATCTTGAGCATGGCGCCCGTAGCGGAAGCACCCAGCAGCAGGGCAGGCAGCGCCAAAACCACTGCGAGCCCCGCGGCGCCAAGCGCCGGCACAAAGGTCGCGCGCAGCCCGCGTATGGGACGCACGGCAACGAGCACCAGCGCAATGGCCGCCATCAACATGAGGTACAGCGGGCTTTGTGTCAGGCACACGCACAGGACGCAAACGAATATCCCCACCAGGCGCACCGGAGCCGAAACGCAAGAAAGGGCGCGGTCGACCATCGACCCGCCCTCGTGCGCGCCTCCACCCAGGCGAACCCGCTCAAGCAGGCTCGCCAGGTGCAGGACGTTCTTTTGCATCACGCGATGACGAGCGCCCGTGGGCTCGTATCGCTCCTCGGCCGCAAGCCAGCTAGGCAGCTCGACCATCGCCATGGGCTCCGCTTTCCTTGACCGTCAGCGAGATCAGACGGAATGCGATGGTGAGCACCGCCACGCCAATCACGCCGGACAAGATATACATGGCAGCCTGACCGGCAAAGCCGAGACCCTGCTCCTCGGAATAGGCCTGCAGGTAATCACCCGTAGGCAGAGCGTCGGCAAAGGTCGGGGTGTCGAGACCGACCGAAGCCTGCAGGCTGTCGTCGCCAGCCTCCTGAACGGCGGTCGCGGCGCCCTCGGCGTCCCACTCACCCCAGGCGTCACCCGTGGCCAGCAGGCCCAGCGGCGTGGCCACGACAAGCACGGCAACCAAGATGAGCGTGGGGACCAGCGAGGTCTTCTTTGCAGCAGCGCCCTCGGCAGCAAGCTGTCCATCGGCGGCTTCGGGGCCGACGATAACGCTCGGCGCCGTCTTCTTGATAAAGCCGTAGATCGCGGCAGTCGCCACGCCCTCGACCACGCCGGCTACCAACATATGCGGGATCATCATGGCCGGAATGGCAATGGACAGCGGGAAGGGGCAGTACAGCGGAGCGCCCGAAGCATTCGTGAAAAGCATCGGCTGAATACCAAACTCGATTGCTGCGCACAGGGCCGCCAGGCACAGGCCGACCCAGCCGCTTACGATGGCCGAAACCGAGGTGCCCCAGCTCTTGTCGTGCAAACGGCTGTTAAGCGCGCGGAACACGATGGCTGCGGCAAACGGCAACACGAAGGCCATGTTAAAGCAGTTAGCGCCAAAGGACAGGATGCCGCCGTCGCCAAACAGCAGCGCTTGCAGCGCCAGCGCGACCGAAACCGCGATAGCCGCGGCCTCGGGGCCCAGCAGCAGCGCGATGAGTGCGCCACCAACGGCGTGGCCAGTGGTGCCGCCGGGCAGCGGCACGTTGAACATCATAAGCAAGAAGGAAAATGCGGCGCAGATGCCCAGGAAAGCCATGTGCTCGCGATCGAGCGTGGCGCGCACCTTCTTGATACAGTGAGCCCAGACGGGCACCATCGCCACCGCCATGACGGCATCGGTCTGCGGGGACAGATAATTATCTGGAATGTGCATGTACGCCTCCCGGTTATCGGCGCACGGAATTGCAACGCCGCTTGAATCACCTTTCCAGTGTTACGTAATGTCAGATTCGTAACACGCCGCGGGCTATCATAGCAAAACGGCGCACTGCCGACAAAGCAGCACGCCGTTATGTAATGCGCGTGTCATATATGCAGGCTCAACGGTGCCTTATACCGAAAACAGCAGTCACGTAGGACTCGGCAGCAGCCACCGCTGACCCATACCCCAGCGCAGGACCTAGCCGCGGACCTCGCCGTTTACGCCCTTGCACACCTTGGTGACGATCTTCTGGTGCGCCTTTTCGACCTCTTCGCTGGTAAGCGTGTGGTCGTCGGAGCGATACGTAAGCGCAAAGGCCATGGACTTCTTGCCCGCTCCGATGCGGATGGGATCGCGGTAGACGTCGAACAGACGCACATCCTCGAGCAGCTTGCCTCCGGCGCTGGTAATACGGCGCTCAAGATCCTCGCAGGTCACAGTGTTGTCGACCACGATAGCAAGGTCGTGCTCAACGGCCGGGTACTGCGAGAACTCACGGTAGTTCTCCTGGTTGCGGGCGCCCTTGATCAGCTTGTCCAGGTCGAGCTCAAAGGCAACGACAACCTCGTCAATGCCCATAGCCTCGCGCGCCTCGGGGTGAATCTCGCCAACCCAGCCCAGCACGGTACCGCCGGACAGAACCTCGGCGGCGCGACCCGGCTGCAAGAAGGCATAGCCCTCGCCCTCGACGGGACGGAAGCGAACCTTCTCGATGCGCAGCTGAGCAAGCAGCTCCTCGACAATGCCCTTGCCAAAGAAGAAGCGCAGCTTACGGTACTTCATGTTCCAGGACTGCTCGCTCCACTGGCCCGAGAGCACGCCCGCCACGGACTTGGTCTCCTTGGGCAGGCTGGCGTTCTCGCGGCCATGGAACAGGCTGCCGACCTCGTACAGGTGCACGTTGGGCGTGCCGTGGGCCTCGTTGTAGGCCACAGACTGCAGCAGACCCGGCAGCAGCGAGCGGCGCATCTCGGTCTGCTCGGCCACCAGCGGGTTCATGAGAACCACGGGGCAGCCGCGGCCCTCGGTGGACATACCAATCTTCTCCAGGTCGCCCGGGGCGGCAAAGCCAAAGGTCGTGGTCTCGTTGAGGCCGCAGGCGCGCAGGATCTCGCCGACCTTACGGGTGAGCTTCTGCTCGCGGGTCAGGCCGCCGATGTGGTTCTTGGCAGCCGGGATGGTCGCCGTAACGCGGCCCATGCCCCATAGGCGCAGGACCTCCTCGATCAGGTCGATCTCACGCGGCAGGTCGGGACGGAAGCTCGGCGGGGTGACCATGAAGTCCTCGCCGTCGCGCTCGACGGTGCAGCCCAGGCGGGTGAGCGAACGCTCGATAAAGTCGGGCTCGATGTCGGCACCGCAGATGGCACGCACGCGGGCCAGGCGCAGCTTAATGCTGTCGATGGTCTTGGGCGCGGGGAACACGTCCACATAGCCGGGAGCAACCTCGCCGCCGGCGATCTCCTCGATCAGCGCGCACGTCACATTGGCGACGTCCACGCAGCCGGTCTCGTCGACCTGGCGCTCAAAGCGAATGGAGGCGTCGGAGATCAGCGACAGATCGCGGCTGGTGTGCGAGGTGCGACCGGCGTTGAAGCAGGCGCTCTCGACCATCACGTCGACGGTGTCGTCCTCGATCTCGGAATCCATGCCGCCCATTACGCCGGCCAGCGCCACGGGACGCTCGCCGTCGGTGATGAGGCCCATGCCGGCGTCGAGCACGCGCTCCTCGCCGTCGAGCGTCGTGAACTTCTCGTCCTGCTGGGCGGCACGAACCACCACACGACGGTGGCCATCGCGCTCGGCAAAGGTGTCCAGGTCAAAGGCGTGCAGCGGCTGACCGGTGAGCATCATCATGTAGTTGGTGATGTCGACGATGTTGTTGTGCGGGCGCACGCCCAGGGCGTTGAGGCGCTTGACCATCCAGTCTGGCGACGGGCCGACCTTGACGTTGCGCACGATGCGGGCAACGTAGCGGTCGCACAGGCCCTCGTCGGCGATCTCGACGGAAAGCTCGTCGTCGGTCGCGCGGCCGGTCTCGACCTTGATAGCGGGCAGCTCAACGTGGAAATCGCGGTCGAAGATGGCGCCGGTCTCGCGGGCCATGCCGATCATGGACAGGCAGTCGGGACGGTTGGGCGTGATCTCACAGTCGAGCACGGTGTCGCTCGAGCCCACGTACTCGGCAAACGGCATGCCGCAGGGCGTATCCTCGGGCAGGATCATGATGCCGGAGTGGTCGCCACCCAGGCCGAGCTCGCGCGCGGAGCAGTTCATGCCCATGGACACGACGCCGCGAAGCTTGCTCTTCTTGATCTTAACGTCGCCGGGAAGCACGGCGCCAATCATGGCCGTGACGATGTGGTCGCCGGCCTCGAAGTTCTGCGCGCCGCAGACGATCTGCAGCGGAGCGGGGTTGCCGTCGGCGTCGAGGTTCTTGTCACCCACGTCGACCGAGCACACATACATGTGGTCGCTATCGGGGTGCGGGGTCTTGGTGAGCACCTTGGCGGTCACCACGTGGTCGAAGGACTCGCCCACGGTGTCGATCGCCTCGACCTCGGTGCCGGTACGGATATATTCGTCCGAAAGGGTCTTGGGATCCTCCGGAATATCGATCATGGTCTTGAGCCAGTCGTAAGAAACGCGCATCTAACTGGTCTCCTTTCATAAATGCGGCTTTGAGCCGGAAACTGCAACTAAGAAGAAAGCGTTCTAGAACTGGTTCAAGAACCTCATGTCACCAGTCATCAACGTGCGCAGGTCGGGCAGGTCGTAGCGCAGGGCCGCGACGCGCTCGGCGCCAATACCAAAGGCGAAGCCGGTGTACTTCTCGGGGTCGATACCGCAGTTGATCAGGACGTTGGGGTCGACCATGCCGCAGCCCAGGATCTCGATCCAGCCGCTGTGTTTGCAGAAGTTGCAGCCCTTGCCGCCGCACACATGGCAGCTCACGTCCACCTCGCAGGAAGGCTCAGTGAAGGGGAAGAAGTGCGGGCGGTAACGCGTCTTGCGGTCCTCGCCAAACATGCACTTAACAAAGTAGTCGAGCGTGCCCTTAAGATCGCCAAAGGTGATGCCCTCGTCGACGACCAGGCCCTCGATCTGGTTGAACTGCGGCAGGTGGCAGGCGTCGGCCGTGTCGGGACGATAGACGGTGCCCGGGCAGATCATGTAGATGGGCGGCTTCTGCGACTCCATGGTGTGGATCTGCACGCCCGAGGTCTGGGTGCGCAGCAGCACGTCGGACTCGCCGTGGGCGTGAGCCTCGGGGTGTGCGACGCTGCCGGGGTTGTTGTCGACCACGTAGAAGGTGTCGCGGGCCGAGCGGCTCGGGTGATCCATGGGGGCGTTGAGCGCGGTGAAGTTGTAGTAGGAGGTGTCGACCATGGGACCGGACTCGACGGTGTAGCCGATGCCGCAGAAGATGTCCTCGGCCTCCTCGATGATCTGCTTGATCAGGTGCTGGTGACCGATCTGCGGACGGATGCCCGGCAGCGTGATATCGACGGCCTCGTGCTCGAGTGTGTGCTTGAGGGCGGCGGCCTTCATCTCGGTGGTGCGCTCGTCGAGCATGCCCTCAATCAGCTGGCGCATCTCGTTGGCGCGCTTGCCCATCATGGGACGATCCTCGGGGGCGAGCTTGCCCATCATGCGCATCAGGCCAGTGATGCGGCCCTTGCGGCCGAGCAGCTCAACGCGCGCGGCCTCGAGCTTTGCGGCGTCGTCGGCGCCCGCGACGAGCTCCTTGGCCTCTTCCTCGAGTTTGACCAGATCATCAATCAGACTCATGTCTTCCCTTTCGTCTCTCGCGCTCCCCGCTTGCCGAGGCGGCTGCCGCCGTCTGACGTTGCGAAAACGCGGCCCGGTTCGGTAACAAAAAACCGCCCTCGGGCATGTGCATTGCCCAAGGACGGTTGAATTCCGCGGTACCACCTTGTTTGACCCGGCGGATGTCTGGCCCGCCGTGCCCACTCTGCGCCCCTTATCGCGAGGCTCACGGCTTCCCTACTGGGGCTTCGCCGCCGCTGGCCGCGCGCCCGTTGAGGTCGCTGCTCGGGAGTGAACGCTTGGCCCTTGCCACCGCAGGAAGGCTTTCAGCCCATGACCTTCCCTCTCTTGCCGGCGACGCGGCGGGCAAAACCCTCTCCGTCAACGCATTGGGCTATAGGATACCACATTGTGCGAGCGTATCGCCGCGTTCCGTTTTGTTCGCGCTGGGTACAAGACGGGTAGCTGTGCAAACTGGCCGTGCGCCCAAAGGCGGCGCGGCCTGCGAGATTAAGGATATGGTATGGGAAAGAAACTCGATAAGAAGGCCAAGGCCGCCGTGGCAAAAGCCGCCAAGGGCGTCAAGGCCGACAAGGCCGTCAAGAAGTTCCGCAAGCTCGAGGGCAAGCTGTGGACCCGCGAGTACCTACTCAAGATTGCCGAGTTTGACGGCGCGACCATTGCTCCCGCCAACGGTGCCGCCGCCCGTGCCGACGCCATGGGCACCCTTGCCGGCGAGCACCACAAGCTCCTGACCAGCGAAAAGTCTGTCGAACTTGTGCGCTCGCTGGCACGCGAGACCGTCGCCGGCGGAAAGATCGACGACCCGCAGTTGCTTGACGAGATTCGCGTGCTCGGCCGCGACCAGCGCGAGGCAAGCGTCATCCCCACCGAGGAGGCCGAGGCCTGGACCAGGCTCACCTGCGAGGCCGACGCCGTGTGGCACAAGGCCAAAGCGGCCAACGACTGGGCGAGCTTTGAGCCCTATGTGGACAAAATCGTCAGCCAGCTCAAGCATCAGGCCGAGCTCATGGACCCCAAGCGCGACCCATACGACGTGTGGCTCGACCAGTACGAGCGCGGCCTTTCCACCGAGAGCTTCGATGCGTTTTGCGACGAGGTTAAGGCCACGGTCGTGCCGCTCGTGCACGCCATCGGCGAACGCGGCCAGCAGCCCGCTGCCGACTTTTTGCACGCCCGCGTGCCCGAGGCCGCTCAGCGCGCCATGAGCTTTGACCTGATGAAACTCGTCGGCCTGGACCTGGACGACACCACGCTTGCCTTTACCGAGCATCCGTTTAGCGAGGGCTTCTCGGTGGGCGACGCGCGCATCGCCACGCACATCTACGAGGACGATTGCATCTCCAACGTCTACAGCATCATCCACGAGGCGGGACACGCCATGTACGAGCTGGGCGTCAATCCCGCCTATGCGCGCACCTGCCTGGAGGGCGGCACCTCCATGGGCATCCACGAGAGCCAGAGCCGCTTTTTCGAGAACACCGTGGGCCGCAGTCGTGCCTTTATGGGACCGCTGCTCGAGGTACTGCGCCGCCACGCGCCCGAGGTCTACGGCGACGTTGGCGAGGACACGCTCTACCGCGCCGTGAACATCGCGCAGCCGTCGTTGATCCGTACCGAGGCCGACGAGCTCACCTACCCCCTGCATATTATGGTGCGCTACCAGATCGAGCGCATGCTGTTTGCCGGCGAGGCCACGGCCAAGGACATCCCCGCGCTTTGGAATCGCTTTATGGACGAGTACCTGGGTATTCCCGTTCCCGACGACACGCGCGGCTGTCTGCAGGATACGCACTGGAGCGGCGGCTCGTTTGGCTACTTCCCCACGTATGCGCTGGGTAGCGCCTACGATGCCATGTTTGTGCCGGCCATGTGCCGCGACGGCGTTGACCTTAACGGCGCCTGCGCGAGCGGCGATCTGGCGCCCGTCCGAGCCTGGCTGGGCGAGCACATTTGGCAGTGGGGCCGCGCCAAAGACGCGCCGGAGCTTATTTCGGGCGCCTGCGGTATGGCCTTTGACGCCCGTTACTACTGCAGCTACCTGCAGGACAAGTTCACCACGCTCTACGAGCTGTAAGAATTGACCAGTACGCCATCGCCAACGCCAACCATGTTGACGCCAATGTCTTGGCAACGTCAGCGAAAACGGCCCCAAGCGAGCAAGGTGACGTGAAATGAAAGGGCGCTGACCTTCTGGTCGCGCCCTTGAAATTGAACGTCAGATTGCCGCTTGGGGCCGTTTGCAGCGTCGAGCAGTTACGCGGTTTGGTAAAACCGCGTAACTACAGAGCCTCGAGAGCAGCGGCGATGCGCTTCATGGCGGCATCGGCGGATGCTTGGTCGGGGGCTTCGGCCAGCACGCGGATCACCGACTCGGTTCCACTCTTGCGCACGAGCACGCGACCCTCGCCCGCCAGCGCGGCCTCGGCCTCGGCGATCGCGTTCTGCACGCCCATGTTCTCGAGCGCGGCGCCCTTGTCCGCCACGCGCATGGCCACCTGCGCCTGCGGCAGCAGCCTGCACGGAACCGTGAGCTGCGAAAGCGTCTCACGCTCGGCACGAATCACTTCCATCACGCGCAGCGAGGTCATAATGCCGTCGCCCGTGCGCTCGATATCGCCAAAGATCGTATGGCCCGTCTGCTCGCCACCCAGGCTGTAGCCGCCCTCGCGCATCTTGGCATACACGTGACGGTCGCCAACACCGCTGGTCACGGCACTTAGGCCGGCAAGTTCCAACGACTTAATCAGGCCAAAGTTGCTGGCGATCGTCGGCACCACGGTACCGCCCGAAAGGCGACCGTGCTTGTTCAGATACACGCCGCACACATACAGGATCTGGTCGCCGTCGACCACGCGACCGCGCTCATCAACGGCTAGGCAGCGGTCGGCATCGCCGTCATAGGCAAAGCCCACGTCTAGGCCCTGCTCCACCACGTGGCGCTGCAGGCGCTCTATATGCGTGGAACCGCAGTCGACGTTGATGTTAAAGCCGTCGGGCGCGGCATTGATCACGCGCACGTCGGCACCGAGCGCGTCAAACACCGGCTTGGCCACCGAGGACGCCGAGCCGTTGGCGCAGTCGATACCGATCTTGACGCCCTGCAGCGAAAAGTTCGCGCTGGCGATGAGCGAAGCAATATAGCGGTTGCGGCCCTGCATGTAGTCCACCGTGGCGCCGATATGGTTGCCCGTGGCCAGCGGCACCTCGCTCTTGCCATCGATGTAGTCCTCGATGAGCTCCAGTACGTCCTCGTCCATCTTAAAACCGTCGCTATTGACGAGCTTAATGCCATTATCGCAAAACGGGTTGTGGCTCGCACTGATCATGATGCCGCAATCGAAGCAGCCCTCCACGGTCTGATGTGCCACACCCGGCGTCGGGATCACGTGCAGCATGTAGGCGTCCGCGCCGCTCGCGACCAGGCCACTCACCAGCGCCGCCTCGAACATATAGCTCGAGCGACGCGTGTCCTTGCCCACGATGACGCGCGCCTTAGCACTGCGGTTGGCGCCGTAATACCAGCCCACAAAACGGCCAATCTTATAAGCGTGCTCCACCGTCAGCCCAACGTTGGCCTCACCGCGAAAACCGTCGGTGCCAAAGTACTTCATGCGCTCTCCTTACAAAATAGGGGCGAACAGATTGCCTGTCCGCCCCAAAATGGTACTCGATTATCTGCGCTACCAGAAAAACCCTACGCCGACGCGCTGTCGCGAGCCGCCTGACATGTAGGAGTCTGACGCAGCGTAAGCGGCTTGTCCCCCGCCTCGGCCGACGTGGTCAGCGTATACGTAATCGTCGTCGTCTCGCCAGCATGCAGGTCAACGGTGCCCGAATAGAAGGGGATTCCATGCCACGTAGCGGCGCCAAGACCAAACTGGGCGCCCTCAACCGTAAGGTCACTGATGTTGCCGCCCGTCGGGGCAAACAGTGCGACATTCAGGCGTTCGTCGTCACGCGCGGCATCGGGTGCGCTCGCCGCAACGTAGTCGGGCAGCTTGCCAGCCTCCTCCTGCGTCATGATGTTCGTCAGGGTAACGGTGATGCGATAGGAGCACGTGCCGTCGCCGTTCTTCACGCCCTGGCCAATCTGCGTGTCGGCGTTCAGATACCAGTCGAGCTTGGAGAAGCTCAGGTTGTTAAAGTAAACGCCGGCAACGGGATTAGCACTCGGATCATCCGGATCGGGCAGCGAGGCGTCAATGCCCATCTCTTTGATGGCATTCTGCTCATCATCGTTTCTCATCCAAGCAATCAGACGGCCCTCTTCGGCACCGCGCTCGAATGCACCGACAAGCTTTGTAACGTCGACGTCGCCGATGCCACCGAGAATCTTGTCAAAGGCAGCGCTGGCGACGGATGCAAAGATGCCGTCCGACTCCTCGACCGGATAGTTCCAGTACACATCGTGCATGAGGACCTTTGCTGCGTTGGTGCCGTCGACAACCGTTCCGTCGGGCAGCGACACGTTACCGACCAGGCCCAGCAAATACTGCAGGAACACCGGGTCGATACCCACGACGCCGTCAACGTCCTGGCCATATTGAGATTTCCACAGAGCTGCGACACGCTGCGAGTTGCGGGGCCAATCAGGCGAATAGGTATTGCCCGAGTTGTACAGGTTACTGTGATTGCCGAACAGCGCCTCATCCTCTTCGTCGACGCTCTCGACCGCCTCATCCTCGCTGAGTCCAATACGGGGAACAAACTCGCCAATCGACATCTGGCCGTCGGTAACCGAAATCAGGCCCTGCGAACCGCCAAAGCCGCCGCAAGCACGGATCTCGACGTTGTTCATGGCGTACACAAGGTAGTTGCGCGTCTGGCCGTTGGCGCCGAGCATCTGGGGAAGGACGGGGGCGACCTTTTCTGCCGCGTCAACTGCGCCGTTGAGGGTGGCAAAGCCGTCCTTGGCCTTATCGACCAGCTCGGTCACCTGAGAAATATGAGTATCGCCAATACCCTGGATCTTCTCGTTGGCGCTCTTGAACACCTTGGAGCTATCGGAAAGCGAATCGGCAACGGCCTGCAGCGCGGACACGTTAATCATGCCGTCTTGGAACAGCTTGCCGGGCGTGGCCTGCGAAAGGTTGTCGGCCATAGGAACCAGCGCATTGCTCGAGACATCGGACAGGGCATCAATCATGGTGCGGGCCGCATTGATGTCGCTGGCATACACCGGGATAAACGAAGCCGCCGTCCACAGCGGGCTCGAGGTCTCCGCCTTCATGCTGTCGCAGAGCTCGTCGATCTTTTTCGCATCGTCGGGCAGCGTCGAAAAATCGCCCGACGTGACCTTGTCCTTAAGGCCGTCGACGATCTCAACGGCTTCCTTCGCTTCGCTCTTTACGGTCTTTGCCGAGTTAAGCAGCATAAAGCCGCTTGCACCAAGCGCAACGAGAAGCACCGCGACAACAGCGGCGACAATGGCACCAGCGTGACGCTTCTTGCGCTCGCCCTCGCGATGGCGATGACGGACCAGACCGTCAAAGGTCGAATTCGACGAAGCGTCGCTACCGTAGTTCAAGCCAAAATCGTAATAATCTTCCTTGGAACCCGAGCCCGCAAACTCGGCACCGCTATCATCCAGGCGGGCGAACGTGCCAGTCTCGGAGGCGCCGGTGTAAATCGTGCCAAGGTTACCCGTAAGTCCCGCGCCACCGCCAGAGGGAGTATTGTTGGCGGCCTTGCCGGCATTAACGTCATCGGCGGCATTCGCGACGTTGGCAGCACCTGCGTTGTTAGCGGGTACCGAAGGAGCCCCGCTCGGCTGCGACGTGGAGGTTGCACCGCCCGCAAAGACATTCCCTCTTGCACGGCCGGTCTTTTTTGCCTTTTGAGACTGCTCGTACAGAGCAGTAAACATCGCCGTCTCACCCGGGGACACGCGCTTACCGGAACCGCCCTGTCCAGCGCCGCCCGGAGTGCCGGCCTTACCAGCCCCGTTCGGACGCGGCGGAACTGCAGGACGACCGCTACCGCTGCCCTTAAAGTGATTACCAGCCATAAAGAAATCCTCGCAATTGAGTCGCAATGAAAAAGTCCATATCGTTACTAGTTTATGGCATTTTGAGCATCGACAGCTAAACTCCAGACACGGACATCAATTGGCGAAAATGTGGCACAACACCTTTTCTGTCTTGGCGGCGGCGCCAGCTACACCGTAAGGAACATCATCACGATGATCATGGCAAAGCCGATAAGGTCGGTCGGCAAAAACACCGTGCCCAGCATAACGGCGCTGGTGATGGTCGCCGAAACCGGCTCCACAGTTCCTATGAGGCTCGCACGCACCGAGCCGATATTCTTAACGCCCTGCATATAGAGCATGTAAGCAAAAAACGAGCCGATAACCACGAACACCGCGAGCGCCTCGACGCCGGCAGCGTCGAGCGCCGGCATATGCGCCCAGGGCTGCACGAAGACACACGAGACCACGCCCGCCGTGAGCATTGCCGAGCCCGTGACGATGGGGCTGCCGTATTCGGGCAGAATCTTGGCGGGAATCACCACCATGCATGTAGCGCTGACCGCACACATGAGACCCGCGATCAGGCCGAGCGGTGAGATAGTCAGGCTGGTGGGGTCGCCACCGGTGGCGATTAAAAAGGTGCCACCCAGAGCCAGGCCAATGCCGATGACTTCGCGAGTACGCGGCATGCGGCGATCGTTCACGCAGGTGTAGCCCATGATGATAACGAGCTGCAGGCACTGGAGCACCGTCGCGGTCCCGGCGTTCGTCAGGCGCACGGCCGAAAGATAGCAAAACTGGTTGAACAGCAAGCCAAAGGCGGTAAAGAGAAGCAACTGCTTGCGATCGGCGGGTGTGGTCCAGAGCTTAATCAGGCGCTCGCGGTCGCACGTAACAACCACGGCCATAAAGAGTAGACCGGCGAGAATCTGACGCACGCTCATAAGCCACAGGGTGTCGACGTGGTAGGTATCGAACAGAAAGCTCGCGCTGGTGCCCGAGAAGCCCCAAAACGAACCGCCCACCAGCGTAGCCAAAACGCCCGTGATCATCTTGCGCGTCGAAGCGCTGTTCAGGCGCTCGCGCCAGGCTCGGCGGGTGCTACGGCTGAGCTCGTCGGTGCCCTCGGGCACATCAAGGTTCGAAATATCGGTCATCAACACCGAAGCCCCTGCGCCTTCGACCTGCTCGACACACTCTTTGCTCATTCCACTCCCCCGAAACAGCTTGGAAACAATTCGGCTTACCTTACCACGGCGAAGGCACCAGCTAGAGGCTTGTCCGCTTATCGGTAGGACAATTCCGCGGGCGTCTTTCCATAGCTCGATACTGCAATGGCCTTGCATTATGCGACAGCCAAATCGCGGCAGCAGGCTCTTGTGAAATGGATATGACAAAGCCCCCGAATTCCACAATGTAAGCGATTATTAAAAATGTTCTTGCCACCGAGTTCAGACTCCGTTATATTATCCCTTGCGCGCTTGCGCACCCTTGATCGGGCGTTTAGCTCAGGGGGAGAGCGCTTCCCTGACACGGAAGAGGTCAGAAGTTCAAATCTTCTAACGCCCACCAAATGTTCACAGCTCAGAGGCTATGTCATCTGGGCTGTTTTGTTTTATGTCGTCAAATCCGCTGGCAGTTCCATCCGTCATCGCAACGTAACATCAATTCACCCGACAAATGGCAGCCAAACAAATTCAATACCCCAACATCAACAATAACTTTGATATCCATCGCGAATATAAATTCGCTTGATGTGCACGAGCGACAGGTGGCGCTCCTTTTTGAGTTTTGGCAACTGGCCGTGGCTATTTTGCCATCGCACACCCCCAAATGCTCATCCGCCGATGTCTAAACCGCAATCCGTCAAGCTTTTGGCAAGGTTGCCGCCCAGCTGGCCAAAAGCCGACCATCTACTTGCCAATTAATCCAGGGCGTAACCAATCAGTCCACACCGCAACTTCTTCTCAGCAAAACGCCGCGATGCCTGCGCCCTGCGGTATCCTTGAGCCACTTGCACCTGCAGCACCAAGGAGCCGCCATGCGCACCGAGCTCGATGTCCCCTTTTCGCACAAAGAAGAAGCCAAGGCGCTGGGCGCCAAATGGGACCGGACCAAGAAGATCTGGTATGTACCCAGCGGCGTCAACCCCGAGCCCTTTGCTGAGTGGCTGCCAGGTGTTGACCGATCCGACCCCTCAGCGCCGTATATATATCTAGTACTGGGCAAGCGCGAGTGCTGGAAGTGTCACAAAGAGACCTCGGTCGCGGCCTTCGGCATTCCCTATCGAACCGATAACGACGAGAGCATCGCCATCGCGCACGCGCCCAACGAAGCCAGGTACATTGCCATCGACACGGCCAACGCCAACGCACTCGCCATCGTGCCCGCTCTTGGCTGCGTGCCGGGCGAGATCCGCGACTACCTTCATAAGCGCTGCGGCTACAAGCCCGTAGGCGCGCGAGCCTCCAAAGCCCCGTCGCTCGGCAACACGTGCACCAGTTGCGACGCGCTGCAAGGCAGCCGCTATCTGTTCGAGGAGCCCTCGTCCCCGTTTGCCCTCACTGCCATCAACAAGCTGCCGGCACTGGAGTTTATACGCGTCGAAGTTGCCGGCGTCTTTGGCGTCCCGGCCACGCGTACCGACTTTGACCAGGCGCTCTTTACCTGGGCACGCGACCATCACGCCGAGTTCCACAAGCAACTCGGTGAGGGGATTTATTTGTAGAGACGGAGATGCCTTCACAGCCTGCTCCCCCGCATCACCTATCCCTCGTCGCTGGCGTCGTACACGATATCGAGGCCACAAACAGGGCATTTCTCCGAATACACCGGCAAATGAACGCCCGTACGTTTCCTCGCTTCATCGCTGAACCTGTCACGTGCATCGATGAATCGAATGTCGAGACACGGTATTTGCGAGCCGCAGCAAGGACAGGCGACAGCAAACGACCCGCAATCAACCTCTACGCTCGGAAACATATTGTTGTCGATAAGGGCACGCGGCAGTTTTCCGTACTTCCCCATCGCAATATCGCCTCGCCAGCTCATACACGCTCCCCTCTCGCTATACAAATCAGGAAGAGCATGCACCGGCGGGCGTGCGCGAGATTGCATCGCCACGCGATCCGATCAAACAACACGATCGTCAAAGAATGCCAAAGCCAAATACGCTAATACGGCAGAAGCCCCGCCTTTTCACGCTTCTTTTCCGAGCGATCGAACTCAATGCGATGGGCCTCAAGAAACACCGTATTGGGTCGCCACTGACGCTCATTCGGCTGCCTTAGCGTCGCACCCGCAAAGGAGGCGTAGTCGGTCTTATCCAGCAGGTACGATCCGCACAGCCGATATTCGCCGCAAACAGGCTCAAACGAAATCAGATGAGCATCGAACAGAGAATGTAAGTCGCGCCGAAGCAGAATGCCATTGCTGGCAACCTGAGATTTAGGGCCGGAGTAATTCTCAATATGCGCCGCCTCCAGCGCCTCATTGACGCCACAACCCGACACCGCGCAACGACCGTCATAGGCGGCAACGAGTTGCCTGCGGAACCATTGTTGCCCCAATCGCTCGCGCCTTAACGCATAGCGGACCTCTTCGTCGTCGGTCGCATCCTGTCCGGCAAACTCAATATCGACGGGTATGTGCTTCAGATAACTCATGTCGGGTGCAAAACGGGGGTCTGGACCACCCTTATGAACAGGTCCGTGCAACACAAACCAATCGTTTTCGGGCTCAAAGCGCTCAACAAACGCAAGGCCAAGCACCTTATAGCCCGCCTCAGTTGCAAATATGACTCCGACTGGGACGCCACATTCCATGCAGTTGAGCATTTTACGGTTGTAATTCTGGTCTCGAAAACCAACGGTACCCGCCGCTTGAACCGAATACTTAATAACCCACGTACCATCGTCCAAATAGAGCGGAGGCACATCGGTATAGAAGCTCTTTTTGGAGTTGTGGACCGAAAGCGCAAAAGCCTTATTAGGATCTTGCTTCACCCAATCCTGACCCGGCCAGAAGATCCCTGAATCCCGCGTTACGGGAAAGAGGTCTGAGCCAATTCTCAAACGATACTGATACTGGGGGCTATCTTCCTTGGTGCGGTGTGGAAGGGTAGTCCAAACGCCGCCGCGCTGCTCCTCACCCAGAAACCACTCCCATGCCTCAACGTATTCGGAAGGCACGAGACTGCAGGCACGGTCATAGCTTGGTCCATCCATCAACGGAACAGCAAGGTCAATGTCGTTCATCGCCAGCACCTACAACCATACGAACGCGGGTCATGCCCCTCAATAATATGGCCGGGAGTCAATTATTACGAGATCACATTCCGCGATCGGCCCATCATCGATGCTCTCATTTTGCCGTTAGTACACTCGCGCCCTGCTACCCCACTCCCCTGTATACTGATGTAGCACGTGTTTCATCCGGGCTTGTTGTGCCGGATCGTTCATGGGAGGGTCTTATGGCTGCTTCGAATTCGCCCAAGGGGAGCGTTTCCTTCTCGTCCATCAAACCGATTACGCGCAAGGCCGTGCGTTGCCAGCGCGAGGTCGCTTGGCTCGTCACGCAGGCGGCGGGCAGGCTCGTGGCGACCACTCAGGACGTCAATGCGCCTACGCCGAGCTTCGTGTTAGCGGCGGCGCTGGATTTTGTGCGCCAACTGGAACTCACCGCCCAAGAAGACGGCAGCCACCTTGACTACCAGAACGCCATGGCACCCGACCTGTCGGCCTTTTGCCACATGGCGAAGTTGCCCGCCGCACCCAATACGCTTTCGGACGCAGGCTACATGTTTACGCTTTCGGGCGCGGAGCTCATCCGCGACATCTATGCATACTGCAGCGAGCTCGCCGAGCGCCACGTCTTTGACGCGGCAGAAGTCAAACCGGGATATGTCATCAAGCTGGTTCTTAGACTGTTCTTGATGGATGGGTTCGGGACTATGCCAGCGTAAGCCGGATTTTTAACTTCGCCGTCGACTGGGCAACAACCGCCTTACCTTAGCGGGCGCCAATCGAGAGTCGATTATTGGGTCACCTCGTCCGCTGGCGCATTTATTCCGCACGCTCCAACAGTCGATACTTGCGGTTGCGACTCGTCGCCGGCGCTGTGGGCTCAAGCTCGCCTTGAGCAATGAGTGTGTTGACGCGCGACCTAACCTGGGAAATTGTGAGCCCCGTGCGCTCTGCCAGCTCACGCGTCCCCAGCTCGCCGTAATGTTTGAGTGCCGTCACAATTAAGCCCCCGCCATGATCGACCGGCTCGATCTTTGAACGGTAAAGTACGACCTTGAACCGATCGAACCCCGGGCAGAACAGGGGCTCGGCCAGACCATGCGCGCGCATGGCATCGATCATCATCGGGATGCCCGAGCCATTGCCCTCAGCCGGCGAACCTGCGCCATCCGGCAGCGGGACAATCGACATGAGTTTCACGAGCGTCGCGTTACGGCATCGGGAGCTGCCGTCAAACAAGTTCTCGCGAGTCTTTCCCCCGTATAGGCCGCCGGGGTTCGTCACCTCGATACGGTCATCAAAGACGTCAACAGCGATCGACTGCCCACAGAACCGATCTCCGTATTCTCGGTGGATTACGGCGTTGGCGATTGCCTCGCGCAGGACTTCCTCGGGAATCTCAAGCGAGTCGACACGCGAGACGCCTTGGACGGTCGAGGTTCGCCGCAAATTCTTGGCGACGGCTGCGACGGCATCCGAGATCATCTCGCCCAACGTTCCCTCACAGATTGTGCGGTCCATGAACCTCAGCGACCCCGCCATGCCCTTCTGAGTTCCCGCATGGACAGCCACGTCAATGAAGAGCTTGGGATAGAACTGCTGAGGGTAAACGCACGCGGCAAGGAGGCCGGCCTTGGTAACATTGCCCTGGAAGTCGAGGAAATTCAGGCGCTCCAGCTTCGTTTTCTTGTCCGGCGCGCCGCGCATCGCACGAGGTGTCAGTGAGAAAGCACGCTCTATCGTGCGGTCGACCAGGGCCTCGTCAAGATCGCCTGCGACCGCGCCGGGCACTGCATCGCGATCACTGGGGCTCGTCCGCTCATACGATGACAAGGACAGGACCTCGGTCGACGAAAGCGGGACATCTTTGTCATCGATGCGTTTGTAGCTGCCACCTTGAGCGCCCCGCTCTATGACATAACAAGGCTTGCTCGACGGGTCGAGCTCCTCAATCGTGATAACGAGAACCACGGTGCCCCGAAGCTCCACGCGCTCAATAGTGTATTTGGGCGGATTGGCCAGTTTTCCGCGACCGCCGGCATCACCCATGCCTGCGACAAATTGGTTGAGCACCTTCTCGGTCTCAAAGTCCTCAACCGGGACAAAGCCCGCGCGCTCGCTCACGCCGAGCACGATAATTCCGCCGGCGGTATTCGCGAATGCGCTAACCGTTTCCCATACGTCGCGAGAAAGCGTCGTGGCGCTCTCCTTGACCTCGACGCTAAGATCGTCCGAGCCCATGCGCCTTAAAGACTCGAGCAGACCGATCAGCTCGTTCTCGTTCATCTGCACGTCCTTTCGCTCGGTCCGGCGGAGAATGCCGCGAATAGATTTCCTTCGTCTCTCAGTTATCTCTCGTAATTATCTCTTGTCTCTCTGTTATCTCTCGTATTAGAGATGAGTGAAAGATGAGAGATAAGATATCTACCATCTGTTTCATTTAAACATGTTTTTGCTGGTAGAACAATCAGTATTGAGACAATACCGTGATTTCTTGTCTCTTTGCTGCTCAGTTATCTCTCATATTCATCTCTCGTCTTTCTGTTATCTCTCGTATTAGTGACGAATGAGAGATGAGAGATGCGTAAGCAATGGACGAGCGTTGATTTTTGGACAGTCGGAAAATCCCTCAAAAAAACGGGGCCGGCCTTACGCCGAGCCCCGTTTTCAAACGGTCAGTTAGCTATCCAACGCGCGAGCATAGGAGTTAACATTACGCCGCCGCGAACACTCCCAAGCCCGTTCCGATGATGCAGATTGCAAAGATGCCCAAGATGATCCAAATGGTCTTGACGCCCTTTTTGTACAGGGCGACGCAGGCAAAGGTTGCCAGCAAGGGCAGCAGACCGGGGAAGATCGAATCGAACAGATCCTGCAGGACAATCTCCGAACCGCCCACGTCAAAGGTCAAGGCAGTGGACAGTGAGACCTGTGCCGCAATCATGGCGCCGATAACGGTCATTCCGAGGACACCGGCAGCATGCGTCATGCGAGACATAAGGTTGTTCTCTTCGGACTGCTGCAAAAACTTGGTTCCCAGGTCGTATCCCAGATGGGCTGCGACGATACGCGTTGCAAAGTTAATCACGGAGTAAATGAGCGCGTACACGATGGGGCCGAGCGGGTTGCCCGTCGAAGCGATACCAATACCAATGCCGGCAGCGACCACGCGGAACGTACCCCAGTAGAACGAATCGCCAATGCCGGAAAGCGGTCCCATGAGGCCGACCTTCATGGCGTTAATCGAGGACGTGTCGAAGTTCTTATCGGCAGCCGCCTGCTCTTCCATCGAAACCGTTAGGCCGGCTACAAACGGAAGCACATGAGGCGTAATGTTAAAGAACTCAGTATGGCGATCGAGCGCCGCATAGTAATCGTCGTCGTTGGGATAGATCTTTCGCAGGGGCTTCTGAATGGTGTACATGAAGCCCATTGCCATCATCTTGTCGTACGACTGCGAGCACTGGCTCGTAAACTGGCGAAGGAACATGCTCCGATACATATCGGGAGTCATAATCGCATCCTTCTTGGCCTCTTTGAGGTCGGTGTTCTGGGTAGCCATTAGAAGTCCTCCTCTTCATCTGCAGCAACCGCCTGCGGACCGGACGAGCCCTCGCGGAAGGCCAGGAGCAGTGCGACGCAAATGGCAGCTGCGGCGACGCCGATAACGTCCATCTTGAGGTAGATGACCATAATGAATCCCAGGAACAGCCAAGGAAGCAGCTTGTTATCGCCCATGGTCCTAATAAGAAGTGCGAAGCCGATGCAGACCATGACGCCGGATGCAACGTTGAGGCCGTCCATCACAAACTGCGGAATCGCGTTGAGCGCATTGTTGATGAGGTCGGCATCAAAGAACAGCGAGCAAAACACCAGCAGTGCAGACGGAATGCCAATCGACAGCGGCACGACGGTCAGATGGTACAGGTTCGCCTTGGCAAGATCGCGATTTGCCAGAGCGGTCTCAATCTTCTTGCAGGCAAAGGCACCCGGAACGGCGTAGCAGAAGTTGCGCCACACCTGAAGGAAGACGGAGACGGGAAGGGCGAGCGCGACGGCAGTTGCCGTGCCCGTACCCGTAATGACGGCAAACGCGCAGCCAAGCACGCCGGAGGCATAGACCTCGGGAGGAACCGCCGCGCCGACCATGATGGCGCCCATGAACATGGACTCCAAAGCAGCGCCGACGATAACGCCCTGCTGGACATCGCCAAGGATCAAGCCGACAAACAGGCTCGTAAACAGCGGACGACCAAGCATCGTAATGCCAAATAATTGCTCGTCCATGGACGCAATAATGCGACCAGTGCAACTAGAAGATACTGGACAACCATTTCGATCAACCCCAGAAACAGGTCTGCAGGCGAGGCGTTCTGCGCAGCTCGCCTGCAGACAACCGCAGCAATTTGAGAGGATTAGTAGTTCATCTGGTGATAGTAACGACGCGTGGTAAGCGGGTGGTTACGGACGTGCTCGAGATGGCAGCTCAGACGCTCGGTGATGGTGTAGGTGACCATCGGGGAGACAATCTTGCGGAACTCGGGGTCGCTGAACGGCAGCTCGACCTCGGCGGTGTCGAACTTGTTCACGCGGACATGGACGCCCTTCTCGTCGGCGAGCATGTGGGTGAAGTTGTCCACGCGGTCCATGAGCTTGCGGGTGTCGTCCTCGCCGTAGAGCATGATGAGGCTCGTGCCCTCCTCGCACAGCTCGATGGTGCCGTGGAAGAACTCGGCGGCGTGGATGGACTTGGTCTTGATCCACTGCATCTCCTCGAGGATGCACATAGCGTAGTCGTAGGCCTCACCCCAGAGCATGCCGGAGCCGATCACCATGTGGTAGTCGGTGTCCTTGAAGTCCTCGGCCATGGCGGCGCAGCGCTCGTCCTGAGCGTCCTTGGCCTTGATGAGGTACGGAGCGATGTTGCCGAACTCCTCCATGAAGGTGTCGTACTTGGGGAAGGCGCCGGCGTTCTTGAGGAAGCGGGCGACCAGCGTGATCTGGTAGGTGTAGATGGCCTCGCACAGAACGTCGTCCTCGGCGAAGCTGAAGAACTTGTAATCGGCGTACTCGGTTGCCGGGGTGTTGTCGTTGGAGACATACATCAGCGTGCGGGCGCCCTGCTCCTGGCAGAACTTGGCGGCCTCGATGATCTCGGGGGTGGTGCCGGTACGGGTGGAGAAGACGCAGACCGAGTCCTTGTTGAAGGTCTTGGGCGGGCATGCGAGGAACTCAGCGGCAATCTCGCAGTGGACGTCGACGTCGGCCGTGGTGGTCTCGACCCAATACTTCATCGGGAGCGTGTGGGCCCAGGTGCCGCCGCAGCCGATGAAGAAGATGTTGGAATAACCCTGCTCGCAGACCTTGTCCACGGCAGCCTCAATCTGAGGACGGAGAGCGAGGGCATCGCTCACAACCTTCTCGTAACGAGGCTCATCGAAATTGAACATCCCTTACTCCTAACTCACTTGGATGAACCCTTCATTCATCCCATGACGTTATAATACTTTATATAACTAACTATGCAAGAACTATTTCAGATTTTTTTGATTTTTCTTTAATAAAAAGCCCGCCGATTAAATGATCGACGGGCTTAAGAAAGGAGGACCTAGTTAATAAATGCTAGACAATGGCATGTTTCCAGCTAGAAAACGTCCTTGGCAAATACCTTTGAGTCATTGGGGACCTGACGGATTTCGATAACCACGCCGTCATTGACAAGCTCTTGGATATGCTCGGCATCGGTTTCGGTCGCAAAGATCGCGGGAGTCGGATGAAGCGTGGTCTCGGGAGACTTTCGAGTTCCGCCCAAATTGATCTCTTTGATGTCTTTGCAACCCTTAGCAAGGCGATAGGCATCCTCGATCGTCTCGACAATGATAAACAGCGAATACTTGTCGGTGACGCCGCTGTTGAGCGCCTCGATGGCCGCGTTTACGTCTTTTATGACGAGCTTCACGCCGTTGGGACGAGCTAGCCTCAAAGCGGCTTTTCTCATGTCGTCCTTTGCCACGGCATCGCTGGCACACAGGATGCAATCGACATCCAGCGCATGTGTCCAAGACATGGCGACCTGGCCGTGAATCAATCGGTAATCGACCCTCGTAAGCTTAATCATCGTAATCATCTCCGCGCGTAATAAAGGTAATGACAGGGTTGAATTATTCGTTGAAGCTTGAGCTAGAACTCTTCTTCTTCGACATCGGCGAGCATATCCGCCGCCTCACAAAGCTGGATAAACGAACGCGATCCCTCGACCGCGGCTTTGGCCTTGTCCGCATCCAGGAAGTCCAGCTGTGTAACCATTTCCACCAGCAGCGGCAAGTTCATTCCGGCGATCAACGTAAACGATCCGGTGGTCTGTCTCTGAATGAATTCGTTGTTTACAGAGCCGCCAAAGATGTCAGTTACGACAAACCACGTGTCGGCCGGATCCTTCGACTCCATCCAAGCATCGATAAGCGCTGCGACATCCCTCGTGTCGTCATCGACATAGGCGCACAGACACTCGATTCGGTCGTTGGCGCCCATCAGAATCTCCAGAGAGCTTTTCATACCTTGGGCGAGATAACCATGACTCGCTAGCAATATCTTATTCATAGTTCTCCAATATCAATAAGACGTACTATATTGTCATAACAAAGTATATTAGCAATCTACCCTACGCGGTGTGTCTATTTTCCAAATCCGCGAACGGTAGCAATTGGTCGGTAAATTGACCAATCTATCTCTAATTTACAAATAGAACTTCAGTCGCTCGGTGCAGTACACCTGACGGGAGATGAAAAGCGGCTCGCCGCTTGGAGCATAACGTCTATCGACAAACAGAAGCAGCGGAGAGTCCAGCTCCACGTTAAGGTATGCCGCCTCGAGCTCGCTCGCATAGCAGACCTCGAGCGTACGCGTGTTGGGGCCCATCTTGATCCCCTGGCGATCGAGTACCGCCATCAGCGAATCCTCGAGGGATTCATGCTCCAAAAAAGAAAGCACAGCGGAATAGCTATTGGTTTCCAGCATCGTGGGCTTGTCATCCACAAGGCGCAGACGACGACTACGCAATACCTTTTGGGTATCGTCTACGCCCAGGAACTTCGCGTCTCGCAGGCTTGGGAAGTCCCAGCCCATTGCGAGAACCCTGGTAGACGCCTGTTTTCCCGCAAGCTGGCACGAATGGGTAAAGCTCTCACGGTCGTCCGCGGCATACATCTGTGTGTCCGACGAAACGAATGTGCCCTTGCCGCGGGTCCTCTCAACAAGCCCAGCATCTTCCATTTCTTTAATTGCGGAGCGAACCGTTATTCGGCTCACGCCAAATTGCTCGATGAGCTCCGCCTCGGTCGGGAGCTTATCTCCCGGGCGGTACGTGCCGTTGGCGATCGAATCAGAAAGCGCACGGACAATCTGTTTGTACAGGGGGACAACGCTATTTGCTTCAACCATATCAACCATACCTTTGCAAGGAATCAGCAGTTTATAGATAGATGACTTATATTGTATTAGAACTTTTTAGGAGTCCATATATTTCCTAAATGATTCGGTAAACGGGGTGTTATTTCACTTTAGCGGGATGCAGCGGCTACCCGCGGCATTCGTTATCAACCTAGCTAGGCTAGTCCACCCACATCGTCTTCAGTTCGCCGCAGAGCCGCGGCCCCATATGGGTATACTCTCGGGGATTCGACTCGATTCGCCCCCGCTGGGGCGTCAAAGGAGACTGCATATGCCCACCACCTCAACCGACCCGCGCGCCGCTGCTGCCGCGCTGCTGGTGCCCGGTACCACCTGCCACGGTTTTGCCGTCGAGCGCTGCGAGACCGTGCCCGAGCTCGACTCGGACGCCTACGTGCTGCGCCACACTGCCTCGGGCGCTCGCCTGCTGTACCTGGCGTGCGACGACGAAAACAAGGCCTTTGCCATTGGCTTTAAGACGCCGCCGGCCGATTCCACCGGCGTGTTCCATATTCTTGAGCACTCGGTGCTGTGCGGGTCGGCCAAGTTTCCCGTCAAGGAGCCATTCGTCGATCTGATCAAGAGCTCCATGCAGACGTTCCTCAACGCCATGACCTACCCCGACAAAACCATCTACCCCGTTGCCACCACCAACGAGCAGGACCTGTACAACCTGATGGACGTGTACCTGGACGCGGTGTTCAACCCGGCCATCTATACCAAGCCCACCATTTTTGAACAGGAGGGCTGGCACTACGAGCTGGACCTGCCGGAGGGCGTCGAGAGCGAGGGCAGCGACAGCTCCGCGAGCCTGCGCAAGGGCACACTGCGCTATAACGGTGTGGTGTTCAACGAAATGAAGGGCGCGCTGTCCGATCCCATGAGCGTGCTGGACGACGCCGTCAACGCCGCGCTCTATCCCGACACCGCCTATGCGCACGAGAGCGGCGGCGACCCGCGCGCGATTCCCGCGCTCACCTACGAGCAGTTCCTGGATACGCACGCGCGCCACTACAATCCTTCCAACTCTTATATAACGCTCTACGGCGACCTAGATGTAGACCGCGCGCTGGCGTTTTTGGACGAGCGTTATCTGTCGCAGTCGAGCGCTGCGAGCCGCCGCATGGACGCTGCCGTTGCCGCCGGCGAGGACCCGTCCACGCTGGCACCCAATCCGCTGGACGTGCAGGCGCCTGTGACCTGCGAGTATAAGCGCGTCGAGATGGCCACCACGCCCGAGAACGCCTTGGTGGGCCTGGGTCTGGTGCTGGGCAGCGCGCTCGACCGCAAGCGCACGATCGCGGCGGATATCCTGTTCGAGGCACTGCTGGGCTCCAACGAGGCGCCGGTTAAGAAGGCCATCCTGGCCGCCGGCGTGGGCGGCAACGTGGTGAGCTACACCGCGGCCGAGAGTCTGCAGCCCTACGAGCTCATCATGCTGCAAAACGCGCAGCCCGGTGTGGCGCGCGAGCTGCGCCGCGTGTTCCAAGACGCCTGCCGCGACCTGTGCGAGCATGGCGTTCCGCGCGAGCGCCTGGAAGCCATCATCAGCAGCAACGAGTACGACCTGCGCCAGCGTGATTACGGCATCGCCGACGGCGTGGCCATTGCGTGCGACGCGCTGAGCACCTGGCTCTACGATGACAACGCCGCGACGCTGGCGCTCAAGTACGGCCCGGTGTACGAGGAGCTGCGCGGCGAGCTGGACGGCAGCTACTTTGAGGACCTGCTGCGCGAGCTCGTGCTGGAGAATGACCACATGGCGCTGGTCGAGCTGGTGCCGGTGGATGCCGCCGAGGGTGCGGAGAGTGCCGAGGCCGCCGAGCTGGCAGCCAAGCGCGATACCATGACCGATGCCGAGCTGGCCGATGTGGTCGAGCGCACGGCTGCGCTGCGCGCCGCGCAGGAGGCGGATGACGCGCCCGAGGCCAAGGCCACGCTGCCACGCCTGCGCGTGTCCGACATTGGCGAGGCGCGCCCCGAGCCGCCGCTCGTTGTGGACACGACCGCGCCCATCCCCTGCCTGCGCCACGGCATCCCCACCAACCGCTTGGCCTACGCCATGCAGTATTTCGACCTGAGCCGCGTCGCGTTTGAAGACCTGCCCTATGTGACGCTACTCTGCCGCCTGCTCAAACAGCTACCCACGAGCGAACACTCGGCCGAGGAGCTCGACAACCTTATCGCCGGCAAGCTGGGCTTTTTGAGCTTTACGACCGAGGTCATGACCCAGCCCGACGTGGACGGCGTGCGCCCCTACCTGCTGGTGAGCGCCGGCGCCCTGTCCGAAAAGATCGATGCGCTGGCGAGCCTGCCGCGCGAGGTGTGGTCGAGCACGCTGTTGCTCGATGCCGACGCCGACCGCGTGCGCGACGTGCTCACGCAGATTCGCATTGGGCTTGAGCAGGGCTTCATTAACAACGGTCACTCGGCGGCGCTCGGTCGCGCGATGAGCTACAGCTCGCCTTCGGCCGTGGTGCGCGAGCAGCTTTCGGGCGTGGACTTCTATCTGTTCCTGCGCGACCTGCTCGACCACTTTGACGAGCGCGTGAACGGGTTGCGTACCAAGCTTGCCGAGCTGGCAGGCCGCATCTTTGTGGCCGATGGCTGCCTGGCGAGCTTTACCGGCAGCGACGAGGACTTTAACGCATACTGGGCCGCCGCGGGCGACCTGGAGCTGGGCGCTGGCGACGGCGCCGATGCCGGCCGCAACGCGCTCGTGGTGCCGACGCCGTGCGACCGCCACGAGGCCTTTGTCATCCCCAGCGACATCTGTTTTGCGGCAAGCGCGTGCGACCCGCGTCGCTTGGGCATCGACGTGACGGGCGCCTGGGCGGTTGCCGCCAACGCGCTCTCCTACGACTATCTGTGGAACGAGATCCGCGTTAAGGGCGGCGCGTACGGCTGCGGATTCCGCGCGGCCGGCGAGCGTCAGGCGGCGTTCTACACCTACCGCGACCCGGCAATCGACCCCTCGATTGAGCGCGTGGCGCGCGCGGGCGAATGGCTCGGCAGCTTTGATCCCGACGAGGCCGCCTTTGAGGGCTTTATCGTGAGCTGCGTGAGCGGCATGGACGCGCCGGTGAAGCCGTACGCGCTCACCAAGCGCCGCAACACGACCTACCTGGCCGGGCTCGATCCGCATGCGCGCGAGGAGCGCCGCGCCCAGATGCTCGCCGCCACGCCCGGTGAGCTTCGCTCGCTCGGCGCCGACGTAACGCGCATCGCAGCCGAGTCACCCACCTGCGTCTTTGGCGGCCGCGACGTCATCGCCAAGAGCAACGCCGGCTTCAACGTCATCGACCTGCTGGGCTAAGGCACGGCAAGCAAAACTACCACGAAGGGCGCAGTTCACAGGCGCCCTTCGTGGTAGTTCGAACATTTGTTCTATACGCACACATGTTCTATAGTAGAGGTGCTTGCATCGAACTGAAATTGCAACTAGAATATAGTTGCAGAATGTGAGGCGGGATGACTCGATCCGATAAACTCATCGCCCAGCTGCTTAGCTGTCCTTCAACGTATAGATTTGCTGACTTTCTTAAAGTTATGGCTTCATATGGCTTTGAAATGGACAGCAAAGGCAAGACATCCGGATTGCGCGTTCGCTTCTACAGGCCATCAGATGGCAGGATGTTCGTAATGCACGCGCCACATCCATCTGACGAATTGACAGCGGGGACCATTCGAAACATCGTTCGATTTCTGCAAGATGTCGGAGGTAGTCATGAGTAACGTTTTGGCATACAAGGGTTATTTCGCCCCAGTCGAGTTCGATGCCGAACAGCATGTGCTAACAGGTATGGTCACCGGCATTAGGGACGCAATCGTATTTGAAGGCTCCACGGTTAAAGAAGTGGAGCAATGCTTCCACGACGCCGTCGACGATTACCTTGAGTTTTGCGCCGAGAAGGGCAAGGAACCCGAGCGGGCTTTTAAGGGGTCGTTCAACGTAAGAACGGGCCCTGAGCTCCACAAGCAAGCAGCGCTGGCAGCGGCAAAGAAGGGTGAGTCACTCAATAAGTTTGTGACTGAGGCGATCGCTGCAGCGTTATAGCATTAACGCACAGGCCCAAACAACCACGAAGGGGACAGGCACCTTTGTGGTGGTTTAGGGTGAATCCGTCACGTTTGCCCAGATAAAAGCTGCCAAAATAAACCTGTCCCTTTTTGGAAGGTTTGGGAGATGAGGCTGGGATGGATAAGGCTGAGTTGCGGCGGGCGGTGATTGCCCGGCGCGATGCTCTTGATTTGGATGTGCGGGCGGCAAAGTCTGCTGTTGTATGCGCACGGCTTGTTGAGCTGATGGAGTCCAACGGCACTGCGGGCCAACGCACCGTTGCCGTCTATGCCGCCATGGGTTCCGAGGTCGACCCAGCCGCATTTGCCGCTGCGACCGTCGCGCGTGGCTGGCGTGTAGCCTATCCGTGCATGCTCTCGGCAACAGACGCCATGGCTTGTGGCCAGCGCATGTGCATGCGGGAAGTCTCTGCCGGCGATGCATCCGAGGCCCCGTTTATCGCCCACCCCACGCGGGCCTTCGCAGCCACGGACGTCGACAGCAGCCGCTTCCCCACCGTGCCTGCCGCCGAGTTCGACATGATTATCGTGCCGCTCGTGGCTTTCGACCGCACCGGCGCGCGCCTAGGCTACGGCGGCGGCTGCTACGACCGCTACCTGCCCATACTCTCGCCCGCATGCCAAATCGTCGGCATCGCCTTTGACGAACAGCGTGTCGACCACGTTCCCACCGATGCCCACGACCTGCCACTGCCCAACATCGTCAGCGCCTAAATGCCAGCGTACCTCCCGACAGCCTAATGCTCCTCGCCGGCGCGGGCCAGGTCGTAGGGCGTGGTCTGGTAGACGTAGTAGTTGAGCCAGTTGGTGTAGAGCAGCTGAGCCTGGCTGCGCCAGACGTTGCGCGGCTCTGCGGTAGGGTCGTCACCTGGGAAGTAATGCGCTGGCACCTGGGGGTTGAGCCCGCGCTTCACGTCGCGCTCGTACTCCAGGCGCAGCGTGTCGGTATCGTACTCGGGATGGCCAAAGACAAAGAAGCGGCGGCTGTCGGTCGACTTGACGATGTACAAGCCCACCTCGTCGGACACGGCCACAACCTCAAGCTGCGGCTCGGCCTCCACGTCCTCGCGGCGCACATCGGTGTTGCGCGAATGCACGGCATAGAAACGGTCGTCAAAGCCGCGAACCAGCGGGCTTTGCGGCTTCACCAGATAATGCTCGAACACGCCGCTCGCCTTTGCCGGCAGGTCGTGCTTCTGGATACCGTAATGATGGTATAGGCCGGCCTGCGCGCCCCAACAAATGTGCAGCGTAGAGTGCACGTGCGTGGTTGACCAATCCATGATCTGGCAGAGCTCGGGCCAGTAGTCGACCTCTTCGAACGGCATCTGTTCCACCGGCGCGCCCGTGATGATCAGGCCGTCGTAGTGGATGTCGCGGATGTCGTCGAACGTGCGGTAGAACGTCTCCAGGTGGCCGGCGCTCACGTGCGTGGCCTCGTGCGTCTTGGTGCGCAGCAGGTCCACCTCCACCTGCAGCGGCGTGTTGGAGAGCTTGCGCATGATCTGCGTCTCAGTGGCGATCTTAGTGGGCATGAGGTTGAGGATGAGCACGCGCAGCGGACGGATGTCCTGGTGCAGCGCGCGGTACTCGGTCATGACAAAGATGTTCTCGCTCTCGAGCTGCGCGGCTGCAGGGAGAGCGTCGGGGATACGAATGGGCATGGATGCTCCTTACGAGTCAGTTGCAGCTATGGTACAACGACCGGCCCCATCCGCGCGAGCGCATCGCCCAGCGATGCCGTCAACGGCCCAAATCACTCCAAAAGTAGAGATTAAGGCATGTCCCAAAATCTACGGCACTTTAGCCTAGCAAAGTAACAGCAGGACGCTACAATGGTTCGACGCGAAAAACTCGGCCGAAAGGATACATATATGTACCAGACGCGTAAGATCGGTGTGGTCGGCCAGGGCCACGTAGGAGCACATGTTGCCAACAGTCTGCTCATGCAGGGCATTGCCGATGAGCTGTACCTGTGCGATATCAACCAGGCCAAGGTGACGTCCGAGGTCCAGGACCTGCGCGACTCCCTTTCGTTTGTCCCGTACAACACCAAGATCGTCAACTGCTACGACCACTACGAGGAGCTTGCCTGCTGCGACGTCATCGTCAACGCCGCCGGCAAGGTCGCGCTGGCCGCCGGCAACCGCGACGGCGAGCTGTTCTTTACCACCGACGCCGCCCGCACCTTTGCCAAGCGCATCGTCGACGCCGGCTTTGATGGCATCTTCGTGAGCATCTCCAACCCCTGCGACGTCGTGTGCACCGAGCTGTGGCACCTGACCGGCTACGATCCCAAGAAGATCATCGGCTCGGGCTGCGGCCTGGACTCCGCCCGCCTGCGCACCGAGATCTCCAAGAAGGTCGGCGTGAGCCCCAAGTCCATCGACGCCTACATGATCGGCGAGCACGGCTTTAGCCAGCTGGCCGCCTTTAAGGCCGCAACCATCGCCGGCAAGAGCCTTAACGAGCTTCAGGCCGAGAACCCCGACAAGTACGCCTTTGACCACATGGAGGTCGAGGAGCTCGCGCGCAAGGGCGGCTACGTAACCTACCAGGGCAAACAGTGCACCGAGTACGCCGTCGCCAACTCCGCCGCGCGCGTTTGCGCCGCCGTGCTGCATAACGAGCACGCCGTGCTTTCCGCCTCCACGCTCATGACCGGCCAGTATGGCGAGGAGGGCATCTTCACCTCCCTGCCGTGCGCGATCGGTGCCGAGGGCGTCGAGGAGGTCTACACGCTGGACCTGTCCGAGCACGAGCTCGAGGGCTTCCACAAGAGCTGCCAGCACATCCGCGACAACATCGCCCAGCTCGACTGGTGGGACGCCGAGGCCTACGACGCGAAGTAGGCCGCCGCTTGACGCGACACCTCGCTCATACGGACGCTATGCAAAGCGGGCCGCGCCGGAAATCCCCGGCACGGCCCGCTTTTTGGCTCATGCGACACGCTCGCGAATCGAAGGTGAATGCTTTTCCCGTTACCTAGTACTGCTCGATGCCCATGTAGCGACGAATCTCGGGGCTGTGGTCGAACACCTTGCCGCGGGCGGCGCGCAGCTCGCAGCTCATGTTGTAGAAGAAGATCGGCTCCAGGAACGAACGCACGCTGGCAGGCACTTCGCCCACGCCGTACTCGAGCGCATCGAGCACCATGACTGTATCGGTGTGCGTGTTGAGGAACGCCAGCGCGCGCTCCTCCATGGGGCGGCACTCGCCCGATCCGAGCTGCACAAAGTAGAACACGCCGGGCTCGGTGGCTTCGAACGGGCCGTGGAAGTACTCGCCGGAGTGGATGTAGCAGCAGTGCTGCCACTGCATCTCCATGAGCGAGCAGATCGCCATGGCATAGGTCTGGCTAAAGTTGGGACCGGAGCCCAGGATATAGAAGAACTTGTGCTGCTGGCAGAGCTCGGCAAAGCGGGCGCCCAGCTCGGCGTTGACCTTCTCACGGGCGGCGGGCAGCAGCGCATCCATCTGCTTGAGGCCCTCATACATGTCGGCGAGTGACTCGTAGCCTTCCTGCTGGTCGAGCAACTCGGCGGCGATCAGAGCGCCAATGCCCTGCGGCACCTCGGCCTGCGACACGCCCTCACCCCACGGATAGACCCAGGTAGTCCACTTGCCGTTGTCGATCTTTGAGCCCTCGCAGTCGGTAAGGGCAATGACCTCGGCACCGGCGGCCAGCGCCATCTCGCAGCCGTCGACGACCTCCTGCGTGTTGCCGCTGTGGCTGCAGGCGATGACGAGCGACTTCTCGCCAAGACTCTTGGGAGCCATCAGGCAAAACTCGCGTGCCGTGTAGACCGTCGAGGTAAACGTGGTGGCCTCACGCTTGAGCAGCTCGTTGGCCGGCATGAGATCGATCATCGAACCGCCGCAAGCGATCCAAAAGACGTTCTCGATCTTGCCCTTGCGCTCGATAATTTCCTGAATCAGATCATGTGCGTTCATGCTGATGCCCCTCCTTGTGTGGCGGCTTTTGGCGACGGCTGCTCGTACCTGCTGTCGTTCTATGTTGTTCTATATATACCACGCATGCAGCCACGGTGGAAGCCATTGCGGTAAATTTGTTCCATGTTGTTCTATTCGTGAACGTTAGATGTCGAACACGTAGCGCGAGCCCACGATCTTTTGACGACCGAGCAGCAGGGGCCGCTCGTCCTCATCGGTAAAGTAGGCCTCCATATAGAAGAGCGGCTCGCCGACCGGCACCTCCAGCAGCGGGGCCGTCTGAGTATCGGCAAGCGCAATCTCCACGGTGCAGGGGTCGGACTTGAGCGGCGCGCGACCCGAATGCTCGGCAACGAGCGCAAAGATTGAGTTATCGGTGAGGTCCTCGTCGGCCAGCGTCTGCAGGTAGGGATGGTCGGCGAGCACAAAGGCGTTGTTCTCGAGCATGACGGGGATGCCGTCGGCCGTGCGCACGCGCTCGACCACGATAAGCTCGCAGCCGGGCTCCACGCCAAAGAACGCCGCATCCTCGTGCGTCGCCGCGACCACCGTGCGCGACACCAGACGCGCACCCGGCACCATGTCGTTGGCAGCACAACCCTCAGTAAAGCTCTGGACGTCACCCTTCTGGCGAATCTTGCGCTTGAGCTTGGGGGCGCACACAAACGTGCCCCTCCCCTGCTGGCGGTTGAGATACCCCGCGCGCGACAGCTCCTCGATGGCACGGCGCACGGTGATGCGCCCCACGCCGTAGGACTTCGCGAGCTCCATCTCGGAAGGAATGCGCGAGCCGGCCGCGTACACGCCGCGTGCGATCTCGCCTTTCAGGTCGTCCATAACCTGCTGATACAGCGGCACGGCGGATGCGCCAGAGCGGTCGGTTTTATCGTCGAATGCCATCGTTATGCTCCATTCCGTGCATGCTCGGACTCAAACTCTTCAATCGCCGCCATAAACTGCTCGCCAAAGGCGTCGGCCTTTTTCTCGCCGATGCCGTTGACCTGGATAAGCTCGTCGCGCGTCTGTGGGCGTAGGCGGCACAGGCCGCGCAGGGCCTTGTCGGAAAAGACCATGTACGGCGCCATCTCCAGCTCCGTCGAGATCTCCTTGCGGAGGGCACGCAGGCGCTCGAACAGCTCGGCATCGTCGCCAACACGCGGGCGCTGATCCAGCTCGGCCTCCTCGCGCAGCAGATCGACGGCGCGGCGGGCGCGGGCCGAGGCCTTGCGCTTGGACGCACGACGCTTAACGGTAAAGGCAAACACCTCGTCCTCGACCTCGCCGGCGCGCGGGCCCAGTCCCACGACCGGGTACTGCCCCTGCGAGGTAGCCAAATAGCCGCGCCCGCACAGCTGCCCGATGATGTCCTTAATGCGTCCGACCGATTCGCTCGACAGCTCACCATAGCCACTGTCCTGATCCAGGTTCATCTGGCGAATGCGCTCGGTGTTGCCGCCGTGGAGCACGTCGGCGATCAGCGACTTGCCAAAGCGCATGGGGCGCGTGGCCACATAGCGCACGGCGGCGCGGGCCATGTCGGTGACGTCCTCGACCTCGAACTGCGTGAGGCAATTGCTGCAGTTGCCGCAGCCCTCGGCGTCATCCGTGGCGGTGGCGCCCGCACCAGCCGCAGCAGCATGCTCGGCCGCGGCCTCGTCGCCAAAGTAGCGCAGCATGTATTCGCGCAGACAGCCGGTGGTATTACAGTAGCCCTCCATCTGGCTGAGCAGGCGATATCGATTCTGGAGTGCCCACGCGCGCTGCTCATCGTCAAGCGCCTCGTCGGCAGCGTCGCCGCGATCGATCAAAAAGCGGCGCATGCGAAAATCGTTGCCGTTCCACAGCAAATGGCAGCTGGCCGGGTCGCCATCGCGACCGGCGCGGCCCGCCTCCTGGTAGTAGGCCTCGATGCTCTCGGGCACGTTGTTATGGATCACGTAGCGCACGTTAGGCTTGTCGATACCCATGCCAAAGGCGTTGGTGGCAACCATCACCTGGGTATCGTCGTCGATAAAGGCGCGCTGGCTTTGACGACGGGCGTCGTTGCCCATGCCGGCATGGTAGCGGCCAACGCGAATGCCGCTGGGGCCCAGCGCCTCGGCAAGCTCACCTGCCAGCGCATCGACCGTCTTGCGGGTCGAGCAATACACGATGCCGCTCTCGCTCGAATGCGCAATCACATAGTCGCGCACCCACGCGGCCTTGGCCTTGTCGCCCATCTCCTCGCAGCCAAAGTAGAGGTTCTTGCGATCGAAGCCCGTCACCACCGTCGCGGGGTTTTGCAGGCCGAGCATCTGCTGAATGTCCGCACGCACGCGCTCGGTCGCCGTGGCGGTAAAGGCCGCCACGATGGGGCGCTGCGGCAGGGAATCGATGAACTCGCGAATCTGCAGGTAGGCGGGGCGGAAATCCTGGCCCCATTGACTCACGCAGTGGGCCTCGTCAATGGCCACGAGCGGCACGCCAATGCCGGCAGAACTCGCGGCCTCCTGCGCAAAGGCTAAAAAGCGCGGCTCGAGCAAGCGCTCGGGCGCCACGTACATAAGCTGGTAGCGGCCCTCGCGCGCCCGCTTGAGCACAGTGTTTTGCTGGGCCGGAGTAAGACTGGAGTTGAGATAGCTGGGCCGCGCGCCCGCCGCAAGCAACGCACGGGTCTGGTCCTCCATAAGCGACAGCAGCGGACTCACCACAAAGGTGATGCCGGGCAGCATGAGCGCGGGCACCTGGTAGCAAATGGACTTGCCGGCGCCCGTGGGCATAACACCCAGCGCATCGCGACCGGCAAGGATCGCATCGACCATGCGGTCCTGTCCCGGGCGAAACGAGGTGTAGCCAAAATAGGCGCCGAGCGTGTCGAGCGCCATCTGCTGCATGTTATCGGTCATGGTTTCCTAACGTCCAAGTCATCTGCCGCCGATTATACGCCGCCACGCGGACAGCAGCACACGGCCGCCGCCCAGACTAGTCGTTTAAGAACGCCCCCAACGGCTAAGGAGTGTCCCCAGGTGCCGACAGAAAAGGAACGTCCCCAAGTGCCGGCCCGGCAACGCCGATGTTTTGGCGCGGACAGCGAAAGCCCGCCAGAGCGAGCAAGGTGCCTTGAAACGAGGCGGCATTGACCTTCTGGTCATGCCGCCGAAGTTGAAAGGCAGATTGCCGCTCTGGCGGGCTTGCAGCGTCGAGCCGTTGCGCGGTTTGGAAAACCGCGCAACTAGAGCTACATGACCATAACGTAGCGCGATCCCACGTAGTACTGCTTACCCATCAGGACCGGCTCGCCATTGGGGCCCGTGAAGCCGGCACGCAGGTTGAGCAGCGGATCGTGCGGAGCAATGCCCAGCTCGGCCGCCTGCTCGGTATTGGCACGAACGGCCTCGACCGTGCGGTAGCCAACCGAAACAATCGGCGTTCCGCCAACACGCTCGACCTCGGCAAAAATCGACTTGTCCTCAAGATCGGCCGTCAACAGCTCACGGTAGGCATCAAACGGCACAAAGATGTTCTCCTCAAAGATGGGCTCGCCGTCGGCCGTACGCACGCGCTTGATATGCAGCAGCAGCGCATCCTTCTGCAGGCCAAAGAACTCCATCTCGTTTTGGCGCGCCGGAACGATCTGGCGATCGATCACGTGCGCACCGGCCTTCATGCCGTTGCCGGCACACAGCGCGGTAAACGTCTGCAGCGTCGAGGCGTGAAACTGGCGATTGATGTGCGGCGTGGAGACAAAGGTGCCACGGCCCTGCTGCTTAACCAGGTAGCCGTCGGAGCACAGCTCCTCGACAGCGCGGCGCACCGTAATACGGCTCACCTCGTACTGCTCGGCTAGTTCAAGCTCGGACGGAATACGCTCCTTGGGTGCATAAACACCTTTCTCGATCGCATCCTTGATTTCGTCATAAATCTGCTGGTAAAGCGGTGCATTTTTGGGCGCAGGCATATCTGATCACTCTTATCAAAATAGCTAAATTTCTAATACGTATATAACGTCTAGTTTCATGTTACCTCATATTGATAAAACGATACACCCTCCCTACCAAAAAGCGACAGCTTCATTTTGGTAGGTTTTATCTGGGCAAACGAGAGCCCTCGAAAGCAACGGGGCTTTCGGGGGGCTCGTTCGGATGGGTTGCGCAGGACCGGCAAAATGCCAATACCCTACTTGCCGTCGTCCTGCTGCAGGCTGTCCTGTTCGCTGAGGCGCGCCTGCCTGCTGGCCATGCGTGCGGGCTTGTCGGGATCGGGAACGGCCGTGGGCATGGGCTCGTCGACATGACCGCCCCACCAGCCGCCCACAAAGTTGAGCGTGTGGAACACGTTGATCACGGCGCCGGGATCAACGTCGCACACCAACTTGATAATGTCCTGGCTCTCGTAGGTCGAAACAACGGTGTTCAGCAGGTACATCTTTTCGCGGCTGTATCCGCCGACGACCTCGGCGCAGCTAATGCCGTGCTGAAAATGGTTTACGTAGGCAGTCATGACCTCGTCTGCCTTGCGCGTCGTAATCTGCAGCGTCACGCGATCGTAGCGACGATAGAAACTGTCGATGGTCTTGGTCGAAATAAACTGGAACACGATGGAATACGCCGCCTTGTCCCAGCCAAACATAAAGCCAAAGATCGCCAGGATAAAGCAGTTAAAACCAAAGATGACGCCCCAGATGGTCTTGCCCGTGTGGTTGGAAACCCACAGCGCGATAAAGTCGGTGCCGCCGGTGGATGCGCCGGATTTAAGTGCGATGGCAGCGCCCAGACCCGAGACCACGCCGCCAAAAATGATGAGCATGATCTTGTCGCCCAAAAATGGAGCGAAGTGAAAGACGTTGAGGAACAGCGACGAGAGCACGACCTGCATCATCGAGAAGATGACGAAGCGCTTGCTAATGCCGCTCCAGCATAGGAGCGCCACGGGGATGTTGAGCGCGAGCATACCGAGCGAAATGTCGATGTGAACGCCGCCCAGCGAGGTAACGCGATCGAGCAGGACCGCAACGCCGGTGAGGCCGCTCGGAAGCAGGTCGGCGGGCTGAATGAACGCCTGGATCAGGAATGTCTGGAGGACGGCAGAAATTGTGACCGCCACGGCAGTAATGGCACGGCGGACGATGGTGAGGCGGCCGAGCATGAGCACGCGGTCCGTGAGCTGATCGATGGCGTTCGCCACGTAGGCTCCTTTCGAAGGCAGATGTGGTTGTGGGGCATGCCCGCGATTGTAGCATGGAGCGTGCGGGGGCGCTTCAATTCAACCTCCCTCGACAACCAAAACGGGACCAGCAACCCCCACGACCAAAGGGCAAAATTCCAAGTGAGTAGACTTTTTACGATCTGCCGAGCACACCCAAAACCGCCACCCCTGTGACCTGCGGTTTTACAAAGGAAGATATGCATTGTGCTCGGCCTGCGCCAAAAAGTCTACTCACTTAGTCCGAATCGAAGCCAAACGGATCAAAATCGAAACCAAATTGAGCCAGTCCACCGCAAAAAACGTTTGAACCCGTGCTTCTCGCGGCGGATTGACACTACAAAGCGGCCAAAATGTCGGTCAGATTATCAATAACGGCATCGGCTCGCGATTGATCGAGGTTGACGCCCTCGTGCGGACGCAGTGCCAGGACGCGGGCGCCGGAACGTTTGCCAGCCTCGATCCCCAAAGGCGAATCCTCGATAACCAGGCACTCGGCAGGCTCCACCCCCAGCGCCTCCATGGCACGCAGGTAGATCTCGGGGTCGGGCTTAAACGCGCTGCACTCGTGACCGCTGATGGTGTAGTCCAGCACGCCGGCGATACCGGCAATCCCCACCAGCTCGTCGATCAGCTCGCGATAGGACGAGCTCGCGATGGCGCACTTCACGCCGCGCTCGTGCAGCTTGCGCATCACCGGCTCCGTCTGCTCATTGAGCAGCTCGGCATACGGAACGGGATGGTCCGGGCTGTAGACCTGCTTATACTCCACGCGCAGGCGCTCGCGCAGCTCAACATCGTCGGGCACCAGCGCCTCCCAAATGGCAGGCTCGTTAGACCCCGAAAGATCGGGGATCTCGTCAAAGTGGAACCCCTTCTCTTCCATAAACGCCACGCGGCGACGGTTGTAGAACCACTCGGTATCGACCAGCACTCCGTCCATGTCAAACAGCACTGCCTTGATCATACGCATCTCCTCCCACCTGCCAAAAAGGGACAGGTTTATTTTGGTAGGTTTTATCCGGGGTTTTATGGCGCGACAGACACGCCTTCCCCAGAGCAAAAAAGGGGATGGGGCACAAACCCCATCCCCTCTCAATCAACCCGTAAGGTCTACTTACTTGTGATTAGTAGGAAAGCTTCCACATGTAGCGACGCATGGTCAGCGGGTGCTGACGGGCCTCGGCGATCTGGTTGCCGTACTCGCGCATAACGGCGAGGTGCAGCAGCGGGTTGAAGTAGGTGACGACGCTCGCGGGCACGGCGTCAGCCAGGCCGTAGTCCTTGGAGTCGATCAGAGCGACCTTGGCGCCCATGCGCTCAAGGAAGGTGAGGGCGCGGGCGTCCATCGGACGGGTAGCGCCATCGGACATGAAGAAGACGTAGGGCTTACCCTCGGTGGAAACCTCGAACGGGCCGTGGAAGTACTCGCCGGTGTTGTAGGCGGCGGCGTCGATCCACTGCATCTCGGTGAACAGGAAGGCGGCGTGAGAATAAGCCATCTTCTCGGAGGCACCGGAAGCCATGAAGTAGATCATCTTGTCGTCCTTGAAGTCCTCGGCGAACTTCTTGGCGAGCTTCTTGCAGGACTGAGCGGCGTTCTCGCAGAGCTCGAAGACGTTGGTGAGGCCGGTGATCATGTCCTCGTAGTGGTCATAACCCTCGGTCTGCTGAAGGATCTCGACAGCAAGAGCGATGGCGTAGCCGGGCTTCTCGCACTTGGCAGCGAAGTTGGCGTGGAAGCCGTGAACGATGACGTAGTCAGCGTCGACGGTCAGAGCGGAGCCAGCCTTGTTGGTGAGGGAGACGACCGGGCAGTTGTGCTTCTTGGCGGTCTTGTTGGCCTCGACGGTCTCGGGCGTGGAGCCACCGAGGGAGCAGGTGATCACGAAGGTGTGCTCGTTGACCCAGGAAGGCGTGTCGTAGTTGAACTCGTTAGCGGTGAAGATCTGAACGTTCAGCTTGTCCGTGTTGTTGGCAAGGAAGTACTTGGCGGGGTAAAGGTCGGACATGGAAGCACCGCAGCCGACGAAAGCGACGCTGTGGATCTCGTGGTTGGACAGGACGTCAGCGACGATCTGCTTAGGGAGGTTAAGGTCGATCTCGTACATCTGACACATTCCTTTCGATTTTTGCGGCGCCACATTGCCGGGCGCTCGCAGGGTTACCGTGGTTTGGACCGAGTCGCCGGCCCGTTAAGGATGCGACAAAGGGACTGTCCCATTGTCGCATTTTAGGGATGGAAGCCCGCCTGGGGTATGGGATGCCAGGCAGGCCCCCGGGGGAAAGCGGTTAGACGCTTGGTCGCGACTAGGCCAGGATGCCGGCCGCGGAGAGGGCGATGCCGCCCACGATGGCGATCACGAGAAGCCAACCGGTGTTGACGTTCTTCTTGATGAGCCAGTACATAAGGCCGGTGAGGCCAAGGGAAATCATCTGGGGCATCATGCCGTCCAGGATGTCCTGGATAACGACGGTGCCCTCAGCGAACTGCAGCGGGGTGGTGGCGCCGATCAGCGTAGCGATCATGCCGCCCACGGACATAAGGCCCACGATGCCGCAGACATACATGAGCTTCTCCATGAGGTCGCCGCCCTGAAGCTTGCTCAGGTACTCGTGGCCGCCCTGATAGCCCATCTTGGCTGCGAACCAGGTGATCAGCACAGAGGGGACGATGGAGATGAGCATGGCCAGGATCGGGCCCATGATGGAGCCCTGCTGAGCCAGCTGAACGCCCAGGCCAAAGGCGATAACGCGGATGGTGCCCTGGAAGAAGGAGTCACCGATGCCGGAAAGCGGACCCATGAGGGAGGTCTTGACCGCGTTGATCGAATCGGGATCGAAGTTCTCGGGATCCTTGGCGTACTCCTCCTCCATGGAGGCGGTGAGGCCTAGGATGAAGGCGCTCGTCTGCGGGGTGCAGTTGTAGAACGCCATGTGACGGTGGTAAGCCTCTTTCTTAGCAGCGAGCTGCTTGGGGTCGGACTCATCCGGATAGAGGCGATCGAGCGTGGGAACCATACCGTAGAGGAAGCCCATGTTCATCTGACGCTCGTAGTTCCAAGAGGCCTGGATGGCCCAGGAGCGCCAGAAGAACTGGCTGACCTTCTTGTTCAGGGACACGTCCTTGGTTGCGGTTGCCATAGTGTGTTCCTCCTTAGTCTTCGTCGTCTTCGAGCGGATCATAGTCGGAATCGACACCGGCGGCTGCATGGGAACCGTTGAACTTGAAGCCCATGAAGACGACAGCCAGGCACACACCGATCAGAGCGACCGCGATGACGGACAGGTTGAGGTAAGCGGCGAGCAGGAAACCGATGAACAGGAACGGAGTCATACCCTTCTTGATCATCATGGTGAGCAGCAGGGCCAAGCCGTAGGCGGTCATGATCTTGGTCGAAACGTTAAGACCAGTGGACAGCCACTCGGGAACCATGTTGACGATGGCCTGAACCAGGTCGGTGCCAACAAAGACGGCGAGGAAGATCGGCAGGAAGTACATGACGGCGTACAGACCGGAGCCGGCGCAGATGTGCATACGGTAGGCGGTCTTGAACTTTCCGTTATCGATTGCGCTATCTGCCACATGGGTGAGGGCGGCGATGATGGAACGGAACACGATGCCGAGGAGCTGACCCAGGACGGCGACCGGGATGGCGATCGTCATGGCGGTCTCGGCGGAAGCATCGGTCAGGCACGCAAAGGCAGCAGCCACGATGCCGCCCAGGACCATATCGGGCGGAACGGCGGCGCCGACCTGCACCAGGCCCATGGACACGAGCTCGACGGCGGCACCGACGGCAAGGCCGGTGGGCACATCGCCCAGCAGCAGACCGACGAGCGTAGCGCCAACGAGGGGCTGCTCGAAGTTAAGACGACCGAGCAGGCGGGAGTCCCACATGCAGAACACGCCGACGAGGCCGACGAGCACCGCACTGATGAACGTATTCATACCCTTCTCCTTTCAGTCAGGCAAAAGCCTGGTTGATTACAGCTTGGCGTCGATGTCGACGCTCTGATACGTAGGGGTCTGCTGGACATAGAGCTTGATGCCCATGTCGAGCAGCTGGTTGACGTCGGCCTTCTGGGTGGCGTCGAGGAAGACGGAGCTGTCCTTGCCTCCGACCTGATCGGCACCGTCGTGGTTGGCGGTGGCGCCCAGGTTGATGGCGTCGAGCTTGTAGCCCTGGCAGAACTGCAGCATCTCAGCGGTGTTGCCAAAGACGAACATGACGCGCTCGCCGAGGGTGTTGAGCTTGTCCATCTTGGCGAGGGCACGCTCGACGGTGAAGACGTTCAGGCGCACGCCCTGGGGCTTGGCCAGCTTAAGAGCGCCCTTCTTGATGTCATCGTTGGCGGCAGCGTTGTCGACGACGATGATGCGCTCGGCCTGAACCTTGGTGGTCCAAGTAAAGACGACCTGGCCGTGCAGCAGACGGTAGTCAAGACGTGCGAGGACGATCTTGGCGGGACCGGAGCTGTGACGGGACGCCTTGGCCTTCTTGGCGGGAGCCGCGGCGGCCTCGACCGGTGCGTTGGGGTTGGTCAGACCGGTGCGGGCCTCATTGATGAGGGCCGCGAGCTCGGCGCCCTTGACGGGGGCGGGGCTCATAGCAAGCGTGAGCGCCAACGGGATGTTGAAACCGCTGACAACCGTGAACTTCGTGCCGTTCTTGGAAAGCTCGACCATGTTGTTGTTGACCGAGCTGCCGAGCATATCGGTCAGCACATAGACGGTGTCGTCCGCGTTGAACGTGGCGATCATAGCCTCAACCTTATTGGTGATGGGCTCCTTGTCGTCACGAGCAAGCGACACGACGTGGACGTTCGACACGTCGCCGAGAACCATCTCGAGCGTGTCTTTGGCGCCTGCGGCCAGGCCGCCATGAGATGCGAGAATGATCTGATTCATCTTGCCTCCTCCTTTTCGTTATGGTCATTATAACGTCTTATACGTTGCTTATATTGCTAATTAGTATAAAGACCGTTCGCGGGTGAAAATCGACCGTTGACGGGTTTAACGTACTCGAAACGTTGGACTGGGTAGGCCGGCGCTAGCTGGATAACCCCAGGTCAGACCCTGCGCGCAATCCCCTATCGCACGAAGTACCAGGGGCTTTCCTGTACGGTGGGTTCCAGCGCAATGCCGGTGCGTTCCTTAAACAGATCCATGTCCTGAGATTTTTCGGTCCACCACGCGTTGGGCTTAAAGGTCATGCTCTCAATGACATGACCGACAAACACACTGTTGCGCAGCTTGGAGAAGTCGGTGTTCATAATCAGGATGGACGCGAGCACCAACACGATGCCCAGGACCTTAATCGCGCCGGCGGGCTCGGCGTAGACACCAATGCCCACCAGTACGGTGACGACCGTCTCGAAAGACATTACGACGGGAACTTTCGATGTCTCGAGCCCCATGGACAGACCCTGCATATATAAGATGTAAGCAACGGCTGTGGGGATGAGTCCAAAGCCAAGGAACAGCAGCAGCAGCTGTGGCGACATTGCCGCGGCGACATCCGGCCACGGAGCCGCGATAGCTGCCATAACCGCACCGCCAAAAACAAAGCCCCAAAACGTGACAGCCAGCGGGTGGACCGTCTTGGTTGCTATTCGGCTAAACACCGCGAGCGACGCACCACAAAGGCCTGCAATCACGCCCGACGTGACGCCCCAAACCGAAAAATGAAAACCGGAAAGGTCGCCATTGGTCACTGCAAGCACGCAGCCTACGATGTTAAAGACAATGGCAACGAGCTTGTTGGGGGTCACGTCCTCGCGATAAAGCACGCGGCCGAGCATGACGCCAAACACCGGCGAGGTGTAGAGCAGCACCGAGGCCGTGGACATGCCCACCTCGCCCATGCACTCGTAATAACAGGTGTTGGCGGCGGCCAAACCGACGATGCCGACAAGCGCACAGGGAACAAGCTCTTTAGGGCTTGCCTTGAACAGGGCCAGCGGACCCTGAGCCACGGTAGACCCCTCACCCGGACGGCAGCCCATAAACATCAGGACCGGCGCCAAGATAAGCGCTCCGACCAACAAGCGAAAGGCAGCCATGCTCTGGGACGAAACGCCCATGGCCGAGATGCCGTTTACAAAGATTCCGATGCTGCCCCACATAAGCGCGGCGATCAGCACCAGCACATAGCCCAGATTGCTTTTCTTCAACGCAGCCTCCTCGGTATTGTTTCCAATATGTTTCATACTACGTTATAGTCGTTATATACATTTTTCAAGACACAAATCGGCGAGCGGATAAGTGATCCGTTTTCCTCCGCCCCCAGCGGATTACTGGGCGGTTGCGGTGAAATAGTTCCTAAATAGAGGCTTCAAGCCCCCAAGCAGGAACTATTCCACCGCAACTTATGAGGACATCGAGCTGTTAGGCCGCTCTATCCCCTAGTAGTCCAGCTTCCACATGTAGCGGCGCGTCATGTAGTCCTTGTGGGTGACGGCAGAGAGCGCACGCATGTACACGTTGTTGAGGATCGGGGCAAAGATCAGGTGATTGAAGTACTCGCTCACGCTGTCCTTGATGTCGTTGAGGCCGAGCTCCTTGGCGTCGAGCTGATAGACGCGCTCGCCACCGTACTGGTTGACGAAGCGGATGCCGCGCTCGTCGTTGCAGCGGCTGCGGCCGACGCTGATGAGCTGGAACAGCGAGGTGCGCTTGTCCAGGATCTCGAAGGGGCCGTGGAAGAAGTCGCAGGTGTTGATGGTGCAGGAGTCGATCTGCAGCATCTCCTGCACGTTGCAGATGCTAAAGACGTAGGCGGCACCAAAGAGCGGACCCTGAGCCATCACGTTGATGCAGGGCTTGTCGGCGTTTTGCTCGGCCCACTTGGCGGCGAGCGGACGGGTGTACTCGACGGCCTTGCGATAGATGGGGTCAACCAGGTCGAAGGCGGCCATAGCGGTCTCATACTCGGCATAGCCCTCGGTCTGCTGCGTAAGCTCCATGGCGATCATGGTCACGACGGCGGAGTTGGTACGGCCCATGCAAGACTCGTCGACGGCCAGGCTGTCATACTGAATCTTGTAGTCGCAGACCTCGGTGAGGCCGGACTCATCGACATAGATGGCGATGGTGCTGGCGCCGTGGTCCTTGGCGACCTGGGCGGCGACGATGGTCTCCTTGGTGCCGCGCATGGACACGACGACGGCCAGGGTGTTCTCGTTGACATAGGCGGGCGTGGCGTGCACGAACTCATTGCTGGTGTAGCTGGAGCTCACGACCTGCGTGGCCTCGTGCTCCATAAAGTACTGGGCAGGATAGTTGCCGCCGTTGGATCCGCCGGCGCCAATCCACACGACGCGCTTGATGCCGCCCTTGTCTGCCTTGTCGGCCAAAACCTGGGAGACGACGTCCTTAACCTGTTCCTGAGTAGTCATCGTGCATCAGCCTTTCTTCTCGTTTGATGCTCTCGATGGCATACAAGTTACATACATGTTTTGGTTATGTCGACTAGTTGTATGCTATATTTGTCTTAAAAAATTTGCTGATACGGTTTTCGATAACTTGATACCAGCGGTTTTGTTGTTGTATTGAATACATGCTTAATTAGATACGCATACAGGTTAGATACAGGTTGATCGCATGAACGCTTCATCTAAAAAGAGACTGACCCAATACGAGCGCTTGGCGGGCATGCTGCGCGACCGCATCGCCTCCGGCACCTACGCGCGCGGAGACAAGCTGCCGTCCGAGATGGAACTCATGGACGAATCGGGGCTGTCGCGCAGCACCGTACGCCACGCCCTTAAGGTGCTCGTTGACGAGGGCCTGGTGCGCACCGAGCGCGGGCGTGGCGCCTTTGTGGCCGACACGCCGGCACTCCACGAGAACAACCTGGTGTTTTCGAGCTACACGACACAGGTCCAGGGTCAGGGTATGAAGCCCACCACGCGCACGGTGGACTCGGGCTTTGCCAAGGCCGCGGGCAATGCGGCCAAGTTCTTCGATGTCGCCGTGGGCAGCAAGCTCGTCAAACTTGTCCGTCTGCGTTATCTGGACGATGCGCCGCTGTGCCTGGAGACCACCTATCTACCACCGAGCTTTGAAGCACTCATCGATCGCGATATCAACGGTTCGCTCTACGCCACGCTGCGCCAGGAATTCCATCGCGCGCCGGCACAGGGACATAAGACCTTTGAGGTGTGCTATGCCTCGCAAAACGAGGCGTTTTTGCTCAACGTTGGGCGCGGGCAGGCGCTGATCCTGATCACCGACTACGTGTACGACACCGACGGCCGACCGCTCCATGTCTCCAAGCGCATCCAGCGCACCGACCGTGCCAAATACACCGAGCCCATCGGCTAACCTGCCAAAATAAACCTGTCCCTAAATGGTAGGTTTGAGGAGGTCGGGGAACCAGGTTGGTTTGGGTTGGTTGGGGACGCGCTCGGCTAGGACCAACTCCATCCAGCACATGTCGTACCAGCGGCCGAACTTTTGGGCGCAGCGATCGAAGGCGCCCACCAGGCGATACCCCATATGGGCATGGAAGTCCTGGCTGTTGTGCGTCAGGTACTCATCGTCCTTGTCGTGCGGCACGGCGATGAGGGCGCACATGTTGGTGATACCCATCGCGATCAGGCATTGCTTAAGCGCGTCATGCAGCTTGCGGCCCAGCCCGCCGTGGCGCACATCACGCGCCAGGTAGATCGATGTCTCGACCGACCAGTCGTATGCCTCGCGGCTGTTGAGCGGACTCACATAGGCATAGCCTACCGGACGCCCGTCCAGTTCCATCACCAGATACGGATAGCGCTTGAGCGTGCGCTCGATGCGCCCGGCGAACTCCTCAACGCTCGGCACCTCGTATTCGCAGGTAATCGCCGTCTGGCGCACATACGGCTCATAGATGGCAAGCAACGCCGGCGCATCATCGGGCGTCGCCAGACGAATCGTCGGATCGGACATCTCGGTCATACAACCCTTCCCCCTCAAAAACAAAGGCCACCTTGCGCCAAACCCAGCGCAAGGCGGCCCCTTGTCATTACATCAGGCTACAGAACAGCCGCCAACGCGTCGATGTCCTCCTGCGTCGTGGCCCAGCTGGTGCAAAAGCGCACCACCGTGTGAGTATCGTCGTACTTTTCCCAGTACTCGATCGAGGCATGCTCGCGAATGCGGGCCATATCCTCGTTGGGCAGAATCACAAACTGCTGGTTCGTGGGCGTCTCCAAAAAGAACTGGTAACCGCGCTCGTGCAGCACACGACGTAGCGTCTGGGCCGTCTCGATCGCCTGTCGACCAATCTCAAAATACAAGCCATCGGTAAAGAGTGCCTCAAACTGCACGCCCGTCAGGCGGCCCTTGGCCAACAGCGCGCCGTGCTGCTTAATGCGCGGAATGGGATGTGCCGGAGCGTGCATGCCGCAGAACACCACAGCCTCGCCGCAGAGCGCGCCGCACTTGGTGCCGCCGATGTAGAACACGTCGCACAGCTGCGCCAGCTCGGGCAGGGTAATGTCGCACTCATCGGCCGCCAGCGCATAGGCCAGGCGAGCACCGTCCACAAACAGCGGAATCTCGCGCTTCTGGCATACCGCATGAATCGCCGCGAGCTCGGCCTTGGAGTACAGCGTGCCGTACTCGGTCGATAGACTCACGTACACGGCGCCCGGGAACACCGTGTGCTCGTAGCTCTCGTTTTCGTAGAACACCTGGATATAGTTCTCGAGGTCCTCGGCGTGCATCTTGCCCTCGTAGCCGGGGATGGTGAGCACCTTGTGGCCACCAAACTCGATGGCGCCCGCCTCGTGACAGGCGACGTGGCCAGTCTCGGCAGCAACGACGCCCTCGTAGGGCGCAAGCAGCATATCGATCACCGTCGCATTGGCCTGCGTGCCGCCCACCAGAAAAAACACGTCGGCATCGGGGACCTGACAGGCCTCGCGGATAAGCTGCTTGGCACGCTCGGTGTGTGCATCGGTACCGTAGCCGGGCTGCGGCTCCATGTTGGTGTCGACGAGCGCCTGCAGCACTGCCGGATGTGCACCGTGGGAATAATCGTTGTTAAACGCGAGCATGGCAATCCTCTCTTACCGGGTATCGGCCAGATGATTCAAACGGAGCTATTGTACGCCGTTGGGATAGGCAATGCGCGCGGCAAGGCACTCAAGCGCCAGCACCAGGGCAAAGCCGCAGCTCACGTCACTCAAAAAGTGCGCTCCGATCACGATGCGGCCAAAGGCGACGAGCGCTGCAACAACAACCGCCGCCCAAAAGATCACGCGGCGACGCGAAGGTTTTTCCTTAAAGGCTGCCGCGGGAAGCCCGGCGAGCATAAGGCCGATCGCCGCATGCGCCGTGTGTCCGCTCGCAAACGACTTGAACCCGTCCTTGATCACGCCGGCGGCGATATAGGCCCACTTGTCGGGGTTGCCGATCACCCACCACGGCTGAAAATTGAGCCCCGGCGTGACCTCGATCACGCGCATGCGCGGGCGCGACCATAACGGCTTAACAATGACGTTGAGGATGATGGCCTGAGCGACCCACACGGCCAGCACCATCAACGCCCAGCGCGTAAGCTCGTCGGGCTCGGTCGTGCGCGTGAGGCGGTAGGCGATGAAGTTGGCTGCGATGACCAACGCAAACGTCAGAACCAGCTGAAACGCAATAAGCTTGCCGCCGACGCGCAGCGATCCGATAATCTCGTAGCCGACCAGACCCACGTTGATCAAAACGCCCAGCGCAGCGAGCCACTTGCTCGCCTTGGAGTCGGAACGCACCGCGCGCACGAGCATAACGCCCGCGACGCTCGCCGTCAGCTCGAACGGTAGCTCGCCGGCCGCCTCGACAAAGCGACCGTACACGCTGCCGATGTTGAACAGCGCACTCGAGATCTGATAATCAAAGAAGCTGCCCACGCCCAGACAAAGGCACAGGACGGCCGCGATAATAGCGACATCTTTCTTATAGATGTATCCGAACATGCTTTCCTTTCGATGGGGCTGGAATCAACCTGCGAGGTGGCGGGGCAAAGAACAACTGGTAGCTATGCCCCGCCACGCCCCTACTTGTTAGTCATCGTCGCTCGTGCCTAATTGCTGCAGCAGCATGAGTGCCGCGGCCACGGGGCCGGTGCCGTCGCTGGCGTCGAGACCGCGACCCAGGCCGCTGCCCGCGCCGGCACCCGCCTTGTAGGGCACCGACAGTTTGCGGCTCTTGGGAAAGTTCACCGCGCCATAGCGGGTCTTAAGCTCAAAGGCCACCTTCTTGGGAACGTCAACCCCCAGGAAGGTAATGCGTCCACCGCTGAGCGTGACGCTCTCGAGCCCCAGGCGCTCGCCGCGAATGCGGATGCGCGCGCGATTGAACAGGTTGAGTCCCGCCAACGGCAGCTCGCCATGCGCGGCCTCGGTCTCTTCCTGCACCTCGTCGATGCTCTCCAGATCCTCGGCCGCTGCGAGCTTACGGTACACGAGCACGCGCTGGTCCACCGCCGGCAGGTACTCCTCGGACAAGAAGTAGTCGGCCGGCAGGTTAATACCCACGCTCGCCGCCTCCACGCCGGCATCGTCATCGCCGCGCGCCTCGGCCACTGCCTGGCCCAGCATCTGCGTAAACAGGTCAAAGCCCACGCTCGACAGGTTGCCGTGCTGCTCGGCGCCCATAAGCGAGCCGGCGCCGCGAATCTCCAGGTCGCGCATGGCGATGCGCATGCCGCTGCCCAGGTCCTGGAACTCGGAAAGTGCGGTCAGGCGCGCCGTCGCCTCCTCGGTGAGCGGCAGCTCGCCCGGGAACATAAAGTACGCGTAGGCCTGCGTGGCAGAGCGGCCCACGCGGCCCTTGAGCTGGTAGAGCTGCGCCAGGCCCAGGCGCTGCGAATCCTCGATGATGAGCGTGTTGGCGGTCGCGTTGTCGATGCCGCTCTCCACGATGGTCGTGGCGATGAGCACGTCGATCTTTTTGGTCGCAAACTCGATCATCACGTCCTCGACCTCGCGCGGGCTCATCTTGCCGTGCGCCACGCCCACGCGTGCCTCGGGCGCGGCCTCGTGCACGCGCGCCACGGCGTCGTCGATGGTCTTGACGCGGTTGGACACGTAGTACACCTGACCGCCGCGGCCCACCTCCAGGCGAATCGCCGCGCTCACCACATCGGGGTCGTACTCCCCCACATGCACGATCACGGGACGACGCCCGGTCGGAGGCGTGGTGATCAGACTCATGTCGCGCACGCCGCTCGTGGCCATCTGCATGGTTCGCGGAATCGGCGTTGCCGAAAGCGTAAGCACGTCAATCTGCTCGCGCAGATTCTTGAGCTGCTCCTTGTGCTGCACGCCAAATCGCTGCTCCTCGTCGATGATCACCAGGCCCAGGTTCTTGGGGTTCACATCGGCCGAAAGCAGGCGGTGCGTGCCGATAAGCACGTCAATCGTGCCCTCGGCAAATGCCTTGAGCGCGCGCTTTTGCTGCGCCGGCGTGCGGAAGCGGCTGAGCACCTCGACCTCAAGGCCAAACGGAGCAAAGCGCTCAAAGAACGTCTCGTAGTGCTGCTGGGCAAGAATGGTCGTGGGGCAGAGCACCATGACCTGGCGGCCGGAGTCCACGCACTTAAACGCCGCACGCAGAGCGACCTCGGTCTTGCCAAAGCCCACGTCGCCGCACAGCAGGCGGTCCATGGGCTTGGGCGCTTCCATGTCGGCCTTAATGTCGGCGATGGCCTCCAGCTGGTCGCGCGTCTCGTCGTAAGGGAAGCTCTCCTCCATCTCGATCTGCTCGGGCGTGTCGGGAGGGCAGGCGATACCGGCAATCGACGAGCGGCGCGTATACAGATCGACCAGGTCAAACGCCAGCTTTTTGGCATTCTTGCGTGCCTTGTTGGTGGCACGCGTCCAGTCGGCGGTGTTGAGTCTGGTCAGACGCGGCTTGTCACCGTCGGGGCCAACGTAGCGCGTGATGCGGTCGACCTGCTCCAACGGCACGTAGAGCTTGTCGCCATCGGCATATTCCAGCAAAAAGTAGTCGCGTTCCTTGCCGCCCACTTCCTGGCGCGCAATCTCGCTAAAGAGCGCGATGCCGTGGGTGGCATGAACGACGTAGTCACCCGGCTTAAACGGGAAGGTAATCTGTGTAATGTCAACCTTGCGGCGGCTACGCGCGCGGTTGGCATCCATGCGGGCGTTGAGGTCGGCGATCGAGAACACGGCCAAATTGGCGTCGGGCACCACCACGCCCTGCGGCAGGGCCGCGTCCACAAAGGTCACACGCCCGCGCGAGATGGTGGGCACAGCGGCTCCGGCGGCAGCCTGCGCGGCGCCCGCCTCGAGCGAGCGGGCGTTGAGCGCGTCGGCGCGACGCTCGCGAATGGAAGCATGGGCCTCCTGGCGTGCGGCACGATCGGCGGAATCCGCCGCTGCCACGCGCACACGGTCGCCAATAGCGCCGGCATTTTCGGGCGCCGCGGTCAGCGATTCCTCAAAGGTAATGCCCTCGTCGCCAAAGGTAAGCTCCATCGACTCGCGCGCACCGCGGTCGGGGATGGCAAACACGCAGGCATAGCGCTTACCCACGACCTCCTGGATGCGCGTCATGAAACGGTTGTCCGAGCCTGCGATGGCAGGCTGCTCAATCTTGAGCTCGGCCGTCACCGCACCGCCGGCACGGATGAGGCTCACATAGTTCAGGCGTTGCTGGGAGCCAAAGTCGAGTTGCTGGGCGCGCACGTACAGGCCGTCCAGACGGTCGACCCCCGCCCCGCCGGCACGCGCCTCGATATCTTCGTAGGCGCGCAGGCAATCGTCGAACAGCGAGCGCGGCTCGGACAGCACCACGAGCGCCTTGCCGCTCACGTGCGACAGCGGGCTCACGGTCTGGCCGTACATCACCGGCAAAAAGCGGTCGAGCTCAGGCGTGACGATGCGCGCATCCACCATCTCGAGCAGCGCCGCCAACTTGCTGTCGTCCTGGCTTGCGCGGTAGAGCGCCACGTGCATGTTGTGAACGGCCTCGTCGGTAAGCGCCAGCTCACGGCAGGGGAAGATCTCGATACTGTCCTCGTTGCCGATGGTCTGGCCCGTGGAGCTCACCATGCGGCGGATGCGGTCAATCTCGTCGCCAAAGAACTCGATGCGCACGGGCGCCTTCTCCTGCGCGGGGAACACCTCGACGGTGTCGCCGTGCACGCGGAACAGGCCGGGCGCGTCGGCGGCGCCGGCATTGGCGTAGCCCATGCCCACCAGACGCTGCGGCACCTCGTCAAAGGGAATCTCCTCGCCCACCGCAAAAGTAGTGGACTCCCAATAGCGACTCTCGACCGGCGGCACGCAGCGCAGCAGCGCGCGGGCCGAGGCGACCATGATGCAGTTGTCCCCGCGCACGATGCGCCCCAGAGCCTCGCAGCGCTGCGCCACCACGGCGTCGTCGGGCGCCTGCTCGCGCCACGGATAGTCCTTGCGCTCGGGAAAGCGGCACACGTGCGCCAGGCCCACATAGGCGGCCAGACTGCGTGCGGCGCGATCGGCCGCATCCTCGCCGCTCACGATGTAGACCGTGGGGCGCGGACGACGCGCAAACTGGGCGGCGGCCATAAGCGTGCGACCCGACTGAGACACGGCCAGCGTCACGTCCTCGCCAGCATCGAGCCCGGCCTCGACGGTTTGCAGTGCCTCGGCAGTGTAGAGCTGCGCGGCTATACGGTGAATGAGCATGCTGTTCCTCCGGCATTGCAACGCCAAAAGCCCGCCGGGGCAAGCTCGGCGGGTCGTTCGTCAAATTCATTGCTTGTCATGGTAGCGCATGGAGAGGACTCCAGCTCAAGGGCAAACCCAGCCCCGCAAAAAACGCCAGACGAAAATGCGTTCCGCCCTACCCCGCCACGCGCACGCTGGGACACAAATCCGCCAGCGGACACTCGTCGCACTTAGGCTTGCGGGCGTCGCAGACCTCGCGGCCAAAGGTGATCCACTGGTGATTGACCGACTCCCAATACTCGTGCGGCAAGATCTTGAGCAGATCTTGCTCGGTCTTGAGCGGCTCTTTGGCGTGCGTCTTGGGACTCAGCATCAGGCGGTGCGCGATGCGGTTGACGTGCGTATCCACCGCGATGCCTTCCACGATGCCGTACCCTACGTTGAGCACGATGTTCGCTGTCTTGCGCCCCACGCCCGGCAGTTTGACGAGCTCCTTCATGTCGGCCGGCACCTCGCCGCCGTAGTCGGCAACAATCATCCGCGCGGCCTCCACGGCATGATTGGCCTTACTCTTATAAAAGCCGAGTGACTTAATGGTGTCCGCCACGTCGGTCACACTTGCCCCGGCCATGGCCTCGGGCGTGGGCCACTGGGCAAACAGCCGCGGCGTCACCTTGTTGACTTGCGCGTCGGTCGTTTGCGCCGAGAGCAGCACCGCGATGAGCAGCCTAAAGGGATTCTCGTGGTCCAAGAAGCACTCGACCGGGCCATAGCGACGGTTAAGGCGCTCGCACACCTCGATGGCGCGCTCGCGTTTGGCGGCATTGGTCTCGCGTGGCATAACGACTCCTCGGCTCGGCGGCATAACAAACCTATGGGCACGATTGTCCCACGTATGGGGTCTTTACGCCTCCAAAAATGCGCCGGTCTGGCGGCCCCACAGGCTTGCGTACTCGCCGCCAGCCTCGACAAGCTGCGCATGCGTACCGTCCTCGACAATCTCGCCGTCCGCCAGTACCACGATACGGTCGAGCGCCGCCACGGTGGACAGGCGATGTGCCACCACAATGGAGGTGCGGCCGCGCATCAGGTTCTCGAGCGCCTCCTGCACCAGCGCCTCGGACTCGCTATCCAAGGCAGACGTCGCCTCGTCGAGCACCAGGATCGGCGCATCGGTCAGAATAGCGCGGGCAATGGCCACGCGCTGGCGCTGGCCGCCCGAAAGCTTAACGCCCCGCTCGCCCACCATGGTGTCAAAGCCACGGGGCAGGCGGTCGATAAACTCGGTCGCATTAGCCAAGCGAGCCGCTTCGCGGATCTGCTCGTCGGTAGCGTCGGGGCGGCCGTAGGCGATATTCTCGCGAATGGAGCGATGGAACAGCAGCGCCTCCTGCGGCACGTAGGCAACTTGGCGGCGCAGGCTCTGCTGCGTGCAGCGCGAAACGTCCTGGCCGTCCACGAGCACGCGGCCGACCTGTACGTCGTCCAGGCGCAGCAACAGCTTGGTGAGTGTCGTCTTGCCCGAGCCCGATTTGCCCACCAGGCCCACGCGCTGGCCCGCCGCCACATGGAGCGTCAGGTCGTCGAACACGCTCTCGCCCGCCGCGGCATCACGGTATGCAAAGCTCAAGTGCTCAAAATCAATCGCGCCCTCGCTCACCTTGAGCTCGGGGGCGTTCTCGTCGTCTGCCACCAGACACGGCTCGTCCAGCACGCGCGTCATCTCGGCCGCATCGCCCAGCGCGCGGTTGATGCGCTGCATCATGGAGCTCACGTAGTTCAGACGCATGGTGAGGTTGTACGTATAGGTAAAGATCATGACGAGCGCGCCGGCAGAGATGCCAAACCACGCGTTGCCGCCCGCGACGAACACACTCACCACGGCCATGGTGATAACGATAAGGCCCGAGGTCGTAAAGTTGCGTTGCATCATGGCGTGCATCGATACCGTTTCGGCATCGCGCGCGGCACGGTCGGCGGTATCGAACAGGTCGCGCTCAAAGTCCTCGCGCCCGCAGGTCTTGACGGCCAGGATGTTCGTGACCGCGTCGGACAGCACACCCGACAGCTTGTTCTGCGCGGCGGACGTCGCGGCCGAAAGCGGCATGATGCGCTTGTACATAAGCCAGACAAACGCAATGTAGACGACCATGATGCCCACCAGGATCACGGTAAACGTCGGCACCACCGGGGCGAGCGCCGCCACCGTGCAGACGACCGAGGTGATGGTGGGGATGAGCGAATACACCGTTACGTCCACCAGACCCGTGTAGCCGCTCATAAAACGGCTCGTCTGGCTCACAAGCGATCCGCCAAAGCGGCTGGTGTGGAACGTCATGGATTGATTGGAGAGCGTGTCAAAGCACAGGCGCGCCAGGTGATAGTTGCCCGCAATCTCGAGCTTGTAGACGGTGTAGTCCTGCAGCTTGGAGAGGATTTGGCCCACTAGGTTAACGAGCACGAGTGCCAGAATGTAGGGACCAAAGACCTCAAACACCTGGTCGCCCGCCACGGGGCCGGCCTGGACGCGGTCGACGATAAGGGCCATCACGTAGGTGTTGGCAAACGTAAGCAAAAAGATATAACCCGCCGACGAGAATACCGAGAGAAAGACGATCAGTGGCTGTGTGCGCGTGACGTCCCAAAAACGCTGCAGCGTGCGACGTACGGTGGAGCGTTTGAGCGGACTGGTGCTTCTCTGAGACATGGGCTTCCTTTCGCGTCTGATAGGGCGAAACGCCATTGTTGCACATTGAAGCGCACTTCAGGCAAGCACAATGCGAGAAGCAGCGGGGCGCCCGCGTCTTTACGCCGGCGCCCCGCCGTCAGATGCAGCTAGTCCTCATCTTTTTGGTCTGCGAGCAGGCCTGCGGACTCCAAGCCCAAAATCGCGTCGGCCTCCCGCGCGTCTTCCAGCGCATCGATGTCCTTGAGCTTGCGCTCCATAACGTTGGTGCGCGTGGTGATAATGCCCTCGACCGTCTTGCCCGCGGTCTCGATCTGCTGCTGCGCGCGACGCAGCGCCGCCTGATAGCGCGGCAGCTCAGCCTTGACGGCGGAAAGCACGCGCAGCACGTCGTCGGTACGTTTTTGCAGCCTAAACGTCTGATAGCTCATCTGCAGGCTGTTGAGGATGGCGGCCATGGTGCTGGGGCCGGCAACGTTGACGTGATAGTCGCGGCCCAGGGTCTCGATAAGCCCGGGGCGGCTGACGACCTCGGCATACAGGCCCTCAAACGGCACAAACAGAATGCCAAAGTTGGTGGTCGCGGGCACGCTCAGATACTTTTCGCAGATGTCCTTTGCCTCGCGCTTCACCATCGCATCGAGCATCTTGCGCGCAGAGGCAACAGCCTCAGCGTCACCCGACTCTTGCGCGTCGAGCAGATGCTCGTACGCATCGCCCGGGAATTTGGAGTCGATCGGCAGCAACACGGGGTCGCCCTCGTCCACCGGCAGCTTGACGGCAAACTCGACCCGCTCCGAGGCACCAGGCTTGGTGGCGACGTTTTCCAGATACTGGTCGGGCGTAAGGATGTCCGCCAGGATCGCGCCCAGCTGCACCTCGCCCAAAATGCCGCGCGCCTTAACATTGCCCAGCACGCGCTTAAGGTCGCCCACGCCGGTGGCGATAGATTGCATGTCACCCAGGCCCTTGTACACGGCCTCGAGCTGGTCGCTCACCTGCTTAAACGATGCAGACAGGCGATCGTTGAGCGTACGGGAGAGCTTCTCGTCCACCGTCGCGCGCATCTGATCGAGCTGCACGTTGTTGTCCTTGCGGATGGCGCCCAGTTGGGCATCGACCGTCTCGCGCACCTTGTCCAGGCGGTGCTCGATGCCCTCGCGGTTGGCGCCAAGCTGTTGGGCCGTCTCACGGCGCAGGTCATCCATACGGTCGCCAGCCTGCGAGAACTCACGCGCGATGGTCAGGTAGCGCTGCTGCTCCACGGCGGCGTCGGTCGTCTGCTGCTGTGCGATGGCGTTTGCCGTGCGGCGGGTTTCTGCCAGCGCGACGTTGAGGGCATCAAGCGTGCTGTTGGCCTGCTCGAGCGCCGCCAGCGTCTCCGCACCGCTATCGCCGCGCTCCCGCAGCTCGGCGCGAAGGCTCTTAAGCTGCAGGGCACAAGCCACGGCAACCCCCACCGCCACCAAGGCAATCACAACAAGCGCAATATCAATAGCAGACATAGATTCCGCCCAACAAACCCAATCGATTATCAATCAAAACTGCGATCAATCTTACCCCGCCACACGCACCGGGCGCCCGGCCCCTTCTTGGGTGCCCCTCTCCTCCGCATATTCCATAATGCGGCGCGCCGTTTTCCTGCTCACCTTTGAGTCATCGCCGGCCAAGTATGCGTATACGTTTCCTTTATTCAGGTGCAGAGCACGGCAGATGCCATAGCGCGTTACACCCGATTCCTCCAATGCTTCCAGTGTTCTCTTTCTCATCAGGGCGTTCACCCTTCTGTCGGCCGCTGGCTTTTCCTTCACCGCTCTATACGCACGCCAAACGTTGGCATAACGATTTGGGAGCTCACTTTTGGCGCATAGAGACGCCATGCTACCCGCTTGACCGTACAAGGATAAAACGTCTCGGTAATCCCGTTCCATCCACGAGCCCTCGGATAAACCCAGAACGTATTCGGCTTTTCCCTGCGCCAAAGCGAGCAAGAACAGAGGCTCCGCCACGCGCGGCGCAACCGTCGTCGCCTGCTCAACCAGTTTTCTAAAACTCAGCGACTGTTGCCCGGACAGCTCTCGGCAATAGCCTTTCAAAAATCCCTCAAAAGTCAGATTCAACCGAGCACCTCCTTTTTGTATTGCCTGTATGCACAGACCATCTCTTGATAGCTTCGCTCCGAAGGCGACGACGCCAGCGCTTCTCCCTCGTCGAATATAAGCCGTTCGAGCAGATCCCAATCAAGTCGGTCGACGAATGCCTGACTATGAAGATCGACGATGTCGTTCGGACGGTAGGCATAGAGCTTCATTACCGCCAGATCCTCCAAGAGGGATCTGCTCTAAATCCTGCTTATACATAGCAAATCCTATTATTATTCATTTTCAATAATACTATTCAGTCGCACGACAGGACCCACAGGATGCAAGAATTTTACTCGTGGCGATAATCCCTACTCCCTAGAAGTCCTAATGTGACAAACGCTAACTCTCCCAGCCGGCGCGGATGGTTGTTACGACATCGCCTAGACGCTGGCCGAGAACTGCCAAGTGCTCAAGCACCTCGCTGGGCGAGGCGCCGTTGAGAATGCACGTGAGGGCATATGAGGCCAAGAAGATTGCCGCGAGCCCCAACGGGATCAGCACGATCATCGCCAGCGTACGCAGGCGCTGGGCCCAGCGACGGCGACGCGCACGACGCTTGTCGAACGCGAGCTCCTGCGCATATGAATCCTGCTGTACGGAATAGGCTCCTGGGTCCACCTCACCCGCAGACGATACCGCGGGCACGGCGTTTTGCGCAGGAGGCTGGACGGCCGCCCCTTGCATTTGCATCTCCATAAGCCGTTGCTGTTGGCGCAACATGCGCTCGGCTTGTTGCTGCGGGGTCTCAAGAAACAGATCCATGCTGGCCTCCTCAATCGGAGCATTCGACGCTTGCGCCCAGCATCCCGCACCGCCAAGGCCACGGCAACGCAATCCGTGGCAATAGCTGCAAAGTTTCTTGTTGACAAAAGCTGTCGAAAACCTCAACAACTCCCCTACCAGCACTTTCTCTGAGCTTTTTTGTCGAATGATCTTTTGCCCTTCCACCCTTGCGCCAACCGACCAAAACCTAACCAAAAGCTTGACGGAAATTGTGAAGACAGGGACCCCAAATCAGAACCACCCTTAAAAAGGGTGGTTTGCTCTTAGGGTATAACCCACGGGCCCCGGGCTCGCGTCTAAAGGCGCGGGCCCGGACTTCGTCCAGGCCTAGTGCATCTTGACCCGTGGCGCGCCGGTCGAACCGGCAG
>JAXIXR010000040.1:0-19149 GCA_036304905.1 Collinsella sp.
ACCTCGACGACTTCGTGGTCCATTGGAACACGAGGAGGCGCCAGGTTAAACTGAAGGGACTGACCCCGGAGGAGTTCCGGAGACAGTCCCTTGCGGCGTAGTTCTTATTTAAGCCGTCCAAGTTTTGGGGTGCAGTTCAGGCCTTAGGCAGGGTTATGTCGAGCTGCGGGATTCGCGCTACTCGCAGAGCGAAAGAGCGGCCTCGTCGGCAACGACAACGCAGTTGGTGTGCAGCTGCAGGATCGAAGCCGGGCACTCGGGCGTAACCGGACCATAGCACATGTCATGCACGGCCTGAGCCTTGGCCTCGCCGTTAGCGACGACCAGGATCATGCGGGCATACATGATGGTCTGGGTACCCATGGTGTAGGCCTGACGGGGAACATCGTCGATACTGTCGAACAGGCGGCTGTTGGCCTGAATGGTGCTCTCGGTGAGGTCGACGCAGTGCGTGCCCTTGGAGAAGTGGTCATCGGGCTCGTTGAAGCCGATGTGGCCGTTGTTGCCAATGCCGAGCAGCTGCAGATCCGGGTAACCGGCGTCGGCGACGATCTTGTCGTACTCAGAGCAGGCAGCGGCGGCGTCGGGGTTGGAACCGTCGGGCACATGCGTGTTGTTCAGGTCGATGTTGATGTGATCGAAGAAGTTCTCACGCATGAAGTAGTGATAGCTCTGGGGATCGTCGTGCGAAAGGCCGCGATACTCGTCCAGGTTGTAGGTGCTGACCTCGGCAAAGTCGACGTCGCCCTTCTTGTACCAAGTAGCGAGCTGCTTGTAGGCTCCGATCGGGGTGGAGCCGGTGGCAAGACCCAGCACACAGTCGGGCTTGAGGATAACCTGGGCCGAGATGATATTAGCGGCCTTGCGGCTCATATCCTCGTAGTCTTTAGCTTTAATGATCTTCATTACGCGTCCTTTCTCGTACAAGAGAGGCAAGGCTCCCTTACAAGCACTTGCCCGCGGCCCGCGTCGGCCGCAACCAACGTGTGCGGCCACCAGGGCGAGGTCGCGTAATGTATGTGTCTCGTGTCTAGCCGCGTCGAGGCCCCTGCCCGTCCACGGTGACCCAAAGCCTTTTAGCTTCGGACAAATCCCATCTTGCCACTGAGGGCGTCCTCTTTCAAGGGCGCCCTCCGTAAACGTGTTTGAATTGTAGACTAATGGCCACGTGCACTTGCTAGCGCTCGCGAGCAACGATGAGCTGGTCCATCTCTTCGACATGCACGCCAACGGAGCCCTTGATGCTCGAGAACTCAACGGAGTTGCACACCAAGATGGGAACCGTCACATCGTAGCCCTCGGCAGCAATTGCCTCGCGATCGAACTCGATGAGCACATCGCCCTTATGGACGATGTCGCCCACTTGCGCATGTACGGTAAAGTGCTTGCCCTCGAGCTGAACAGTGTCCAAACCAACGTGGATGAGCACGTCCAAGCCATCGACCGTGTTAAGCGCAACGGCGTGTCCCGTGGGAAAAATGGCCTCGACCTTGGCGTCTGCCGGCGCAATCACGCGCGTGCCGGTAGGCTGAATCGCCACGCCCTGGCCCAAAAGGCCGGTGGCAAACGTCTGGTCATTGACCTCGGACAACGGAATGACATCACCCGAGATGGGAGCATCCAGCGTAAGGACTCGACCACGCATACCAAAAGACCTTAGGACTTTAGTGAACATGCTCCCCCTCGGACATACCAATCAATCAAAATAACCTTGTCAGTTTACCACTTGGCACCCGTTTTTGGCCATTAGGGAAGTTCGCGCTTGACAACCTCGACGATGTCGTCAACAACGCGCTGGGTCAACTCGTGCGTCTCGGCCTCGGCCATCACACGGACCAGCGGCTCGGTACCGCTCGGGCGCACCAGAATGCGGCCGCGGCCATCAAGCTCCTTCTCGGCAGCAGCGACGGCATCCCAGATGGGCTGGCAATCGTCCAGACCAGCCTTGTTGTCGGAATGCACGTTGACGAGTACCTGCGGGTACTTCTTCATGATGCCGGCAAGATCGGTGAGGGTGCGTCCGGTGCGCTTGAGCACGGCCAGCAGCTGCAGAGCCGTCACCAAGCCGTCGCCGGTGGTGTTGTGCTCCAGGAAGATGATGTGACCGGACTGCTCGCCGCCGATGACAGCACCGTCCGCGAGCATGCGCTCCAGAACGTAGCGGTCGCCCACGGCGGTCTGAACCATCTCGAAGCCCTGCTCCTTCATAGCGATGGAGAAGCCCAGGTTGCACATGACGGTCGAGACGATCTCGGAGTTGGCGAGCTTGCCACGAGCGGCGAGGTCGGAACCGCAGATAGCCAGGATGTAGTCACCGTCGATCTCATTGCCCTCGCTGTCCACGAACAGCACGCGGTCGGCGTCGCCGTCGTGGGCCAGACCGATGTCAGCATGGGTGCGCAGCACGAGCTCGCGCAGGGGCTCGAGGTGCGTAGAGCCGCACTCAACGTTAATGTCAGTGCCGCAGTAATCGGTGTTGATGGCGTGCACCGTGGCGCCTAGGCGCTGCAGCGCGGCGGGCGTGGTCTGGCAGGAAGCACCGTGACCGCAGTCGACGGCAACGACCAGGCCGTCGAGCCTCAGGCCATCAAGCGTATCGATGGCGTGGTCGACGTATGCCTTGCGAGCGTCCTTCATCTTGATGATGTGGCCCACGCCGGCACCGGTCGGCAGCGTGTCGGCAGCCATGGCTTCCTCGGACATGACCCAGGCGCTGATCTCTTCCTCGACAGCATCGGGGAGCTTCATACCCTTGCGGCTAAAGAACTTGATACCGTTGAACTCCGGCGGATTGTGCGAAGCGGAGATGACGATGCCGCCATCGAGCTCGTTTTGAACAGTGAGCAGCGCCACAGCAGGCGTGGGGATGACGCCACAGCAATGCGGACGGCCGCCCTCGGCCATGATGCCGGCGGTCAGAGCGCTCTCGAGCATGGTGCCCGAAAGGCGCGTGTCACGGCCGATGCAGATATCCGGACCAAGAAACTTGGTCGCCGCGCGACCCAGACGAAACGCGAGGTCGCACGAAAGATCGGCATTGGCGACGCCACGAACGCCGTCGGTACCGAAGATGTTCTGGGGCATAGGATCGCTCCTTCCCTAGCAGGCGATATGCAACCGCCCGCCCTAGTCGAAAAAGAAAAGCGGGACCCGCCGAGGAATCGGCAGGCCCCGCTTGTACATTGTATCTCGAAAGGAGATAAAACCTTAGCGCTTGGAGAACTGGGGAGCGCGGCGGGCCTTCTTGAGGCCGTACTTCTTGCGCTCGACCACGCGAGCATCGCGCGTAAGGAAACCGGCCTTCTTGAGGTCAGCACGGTAGTCGCCAGCGTTCAGAAGAGCGCGAGCGATGCCCAGGCGCAGAGCGCCGGACTGACCGGAGATGCCGCCGCCATCGCACAGAGCGATAACGTCGAACTGACCGGCGGTGTCGGTCACCTTGAAGGGAGCAAGGGCGTTCTCAACGAGCTGATGACGGCCGAAATACTGCTCGGCGTCACGCTTGTTGATGGTCACCTTGCCGGTGCCGGGGACGAGACGGACGCGGGCGACGGCGTTCTTACGACGGCCGGTACCCTGGTAGACAACGGTGTTCTCAGCCATCTTTAAGCCTCCAGCTCAATCTTCGTGGGGTTCTGGGCAGCATGCGGATGCTCGGCACCAGCGTAGACCTTAAGCTTGGTCATCTGGGCACGGCCGAGGGTGGTCTTGGGCAGCATACCGCGAACGGCGCGCTCGATGACCTTCTCCGGGTGCTTCTCCATAGCCTGGCAGAAGCTCTCAGCCTTGAGGCCGCCGTTGTAGCCGCTGTGGCGATAATAGGTCTTCGTGTCGGCCTTGTTACCGGTAAGCTGGACCTTATCGGCGTTGATGACGACAACGAAGTCGCCGCAGTCGCTGTTGGGCGTGAACTGGGGCTTGTTCTTACCGCGCAGGATCATTGCGATCTGGGTGGCAAGACGGCCCAGGACAGCACCATCGGCGTCGACGAGAACCCAGTTGCGCTGGACCTCGCCCTGCTTGGCGTAGTGAGTCGATTTCGAAATCACTTAGACTCCTCCATGTACAGTACGTGTTGTTACAGAGATTCACGGGGCTCTGCAAGTAACCCGTCCATATTACCCCGCTCGCCGTACGAGTCAACAGGTATTTTGGCTCCGACCAGAGTTTCTGCACATGTCATCCACGAGCCGTGATTTTCCAGCTCTTTAGCTGTTGTCATTTTTTGATGGTTCGCCGTCGCTAGCGCTCAACGAACTCTTGGATTTCCGCGAGCAGGCGCTTTGCCTCCTGACGGCCCTGGATATACAGGTCGAGGAGCTTTGCCGAATCGCGCTCGACATGGCCGACCTCGACCGGCTTTTGCGGAGCGACGACCAACGCGCGGCCCTCGCGCTCATACTTCCACAGGTGCATGCGCTGTATGTTGTAGCGGTCGTGGCGCGTCTCGATAGCCTCAAGCAGATAGGGGTAGTCGGCATAGCGGGCGCGCGCGGCCGGCATAAACTCGTAGGGCTTTTTCTCGTACGAGCGGTCCTGCGTGACAATGACAACCGCGCGATCGAAGCCCGCCTCCTCGAGCACATGCTCGATAGGAACCGAATCGGCAACGCCGCCGTCGACGTATTTGTGCCCGTCAATCTCGACCGGCGGCGTCACCAGCGGCAGCGACGTCGAAGCGCGAACAGCGTCGAGATCGAGCACGGCGCTTTTGACCGGCAGGTACGTGGCGGTTCCAAAAAGCATGTCCGTCGCGACGGCGTACATCTCGATGGGGCTCGCGTCGAACGTCTCGTTGTCAAAGGGATCCAGGCGGTCCTGAACATCGTTGAAGATAAAGTCGTAACCCACAATAGAGCCCGTGGACGCAAACGATGCGGCGCCCATGAAGCGGCTGTCATTGCAGAAAGCCAGGTTGATGCGGTTGGCACGACCGATCTGGTGCGACTTGTAGTTCACGCCGTTGAGGGCGCCGGCCGATACACCGTAGACAGCCGGAATCTCGACGCCAGCCTCCATGAGAACGTCGAGCACGCCCGCGGTAAACTGCCCACGAAAACTGCCGCCCTCCAGGACGAGCGCGACCTTGCCGGCGTTCTTTGCCTTATCTTCTGCAGTCATATTGACCTCCTGCGATTGCGTTTTGGCTTTCTTCTACCCAGTTTTGGGATGGCGAGCGCGCAGGTTTTTCGAGGCGGCAGGTGAAGCGGAAAGTGTGCCCCAGTTTGAGGCGGGATTCCGGGATGTACTTTCCGCTTGAGCTGCCATTGGGAAAGCATATCCCACTCTACGGCTCGATTCCGGGTCGCAGTTTCCGCTTGAGGCATCATCCGGAAACTACGTCCCAGTCTGAGCGCGGATTCCGGGACGTGCTTTCCGCCTGGGCTGCCATCGGGAAAGCGTGTCCCACCTGCGCTGCTGCGACGTTTTCTTTACGCCCGCACCCTGCATAGAGTTCGATTCTCCGCGGTTTGGGGCTTGCGTTGGCGCGGGGCATGGGCAGCCGGAGCTTAATCGGCATCGCATCTATATCTGGTCGCGACTTTGCGCGGAGAATCTGCGTATTTGCTTCGCAAATACGCACCGGCTTCGGCCGCCTGTCGGCGTCCTCGCCCGCGGGCTAAAAACGCTTACGCGTTTTCTTTACGCTCGCGCCCTGCACAGAGTTCGATTCTCCGCGGTACGGACTAGAAATAAAAAGGCAGGTAGATACGAATATCTACCTGCCTGTTGCTTATGGTGGAGGCGCGGAGAATCGAACTCCGGTCCACGAAAGCCCCCTGATTGGCATCTCCAAGCTCAGTCGCTGGTTTAGTCTCGGACGCTTTGCGCGCAGCGACACGCTCGCGGCATCCCAACCGGTTCGGTCTTAGCCCGCGCCATACCGATTACGTGCGCGGGAGCATTCCCCTAACATGACGTCGCGCCGGTGTCGGGGAAATCACCGGGTTGACGCGCCGCTATAAACTAAGCAGCGAGAGCCATAGGCTCAAAAGAAGAGTTGTTGTCAATTCAATTTGACGGTACCCCTGTTTAACGAGGCGAGGAGACCTCGGCTTGCTTCCTCTCTCAGAGCTATCGTGTCGAAACCAGTCGCCCCCGAATGTCGGGAAAGTCTGGATGGTATCGGGCCTGCAAACACCCGATAACCGTCGACTTTTCAAGGAACACGCGGGGTGAACCCCGCTCGTGGATAGCTATCTTACCACGTTCTAAAGGCAGACAGCTGCTCTATGCACGAGCTGTGAAGACCCTAATGTGCACCATACTTCGCACTTTTGTCACCGAACGCGTCACGTATATTTTCGCCAAGCAAAATTGACCCGTCGAAAGGACCGTTATGGATACCAAGCAGCAACTCGTCAATGCCCTCGCAGGCCTGGGCTCGACCATTAGCGAAGCTATGGATGTCATCGAAGGCTTTGTCCCCTGCGGACATCCCGCCCTCACGGTATCGAACGCACTCGTCGCACTGGACGCTGACGATGATGCGGCTCTCGCCCAGCAGCTTGAGACCGTTGAGGGCTTTATCGACCACGTGAGTGAGAACCGCGGCGTGACCGCCTACCACGGCATCGAGGTCGAGCTCGCGGGTCCCAAAGCCGATCTGTTCGCAGCAATCCGCGAGGTAGGCGCCCTTATGCAGACCACAGGCGTCAAGAACACCCAGGTCGACGAGTGGGTCTACCGCAGTCTGGCAGCACTCGACAACTCCGACGAAAAGGCAGCCGAGCAGCTCGCAGAAAGTCCCGCCATTAAGGCCGAGCTTTTGTAAATAGCAGACGCGGGCCCCTTGGTGCATCGTCGTCCAAGAGGCCCGCAAACAGTTTGCGTCAACCGATAGCCGCGCCACCACGTTCGGCCAAGGCGAGAATCGGCATCATTTGGCGCGGGGTCTTTGCCGCAAGATCGGCATGTTCGAGCAGCTTGCGATCGTTGGTCACCAAGTAGTCGACCTGCGCGCGTTTGCATGCGGCGAGCACCAGGTTGTCCTCGTAATCGCGATGGAGCGCTAAGTATTTGTCGGCCAGCCAAAGGTCCGACGAATCTGCACCCACGGCCGTGGCGTTTTCGGTCATGTTCCGAACAAACGCCAGCGCGGCCTCGCCAATTGCACGGGCAGATGCCTCGTCAAGCGCTCCCCCGCTGGCAAGAACGCTACGCTTCAACTCGTGTTGGACAACGTACAGCACGTCCTTAGCGATATGCACCGGGAAGAACAGCAGCGCCCCCGTCTCCGTCGCCTGCCCAATAAACGCACGCGCGGCAAGCGACTCGGCATGGTCGACGCAAAATGAATCAACCCATACGTTGGCGTCCACCATGATCTTGAGGGGAGCCCCACTCACAGGATCATCCCCTTTTGGCGATAGCGCTCGTCCATGGCTTCGGAATAGATTGTGTCCCAACCGCGATCGTCGGATACGGGCGACGTAGCGATGCCCAAATCTGCATAAAGCCGGTCTGCCGCTGCCCACGACGCGGCGAACGGAGTATCGGGTGCGACGGTCTGTTGCCGGCCATCAACGGCAGACAGCACTTCCTCACACTGCCCGCCACCCTGTGCGACCTTGGCCACGACCTTTTTGATGAGCTCGGGCAGTGACCTGCCCGAAAGCCGCAGCGCCTCCTCGGCACGATTCTTGACCTGGCGATCCACGCGAACGTTCACCTGCGCCATGCCGCTAACAGCACCCACGTCGATCCCGCTCCCTTCAATTGCTAGCCCTGCTAGCAACACTATATAGACAAGCTAGCACATGGTCAAACGCAAAAGGCCTGCGCCCAGACGACATCGATGCCGTCCAGGCGCAGGGCAGATAACGTAGACGAACACGTCTGCTAGCGCAGATATGCCTTCGCATTGCCCAGGCTGTAGGCAATCGTCGAGCCGTTGTGCAGCAGCGATGACGCCTGCGGGGTAATCGCGCCGGTGATGCCCAGCGCCAGGAGCGCTGAGTTAGTGAGCATCACCTTAGAATAGGAACTCGTCAGACGATCAACGAGGCCCTGGCTCATGCGGCGCAGGCGAACAATCGCGGCCAGATCCGTGTCGGTCAGGATGATGTCGGCGACCTCCTTGGCGATGTCGCTTCCGCCACCCATCGCCAGGCCCACGTCAGCCAAACCGAGTGCCGGCGAATCGTTAACGCCGTCGCCCACCATGGCAACGTGGCGCCCCTCGCCCTTAATGCGCTCTACATACGCGTACTTGTCCTCGGGCAGCAGCTCGGCCTTAAACTCGTCGACTCCTGCCTCTCGCGCAATACGCTCGGCCGTGCGCTCGGAATCGCCCGTGAGCATAACGACATGCTTGACGCCCAGCGCATGCAGGTCGGCGATGGCCTCGCGCACGCCGGGTTTGAGCGGGTCCTCGATACCGAGCACGCCAACGACCGTGCCGTCGACCGCCAGGTACAGCGGCGACAAGCCCTGCATCTGGGACTCGATGCGCTCCTTGATGTCGGACTCAAGCTGCGCACCCTCGTCCTCGAATACAAAGTGCGCGGAACCGATGATGGCGCGACGCTCTTCAATGGACGAAGCGATGCCGTGCGCCACGATGTACTCGACGGCGGCATGGCGCTCGCGGTGCTCGAGTCCGCGCTCACGTGCCGCATTGACCACGGCGCGCGCCACCGGATGCGGAAAATGCTCCTCCAGGCAAGCGGAAAGGCGCAGAATCTCGTCCTCACTCCAGCCATCGGTGGTAAGCACGCAAGCCAGGCGCGGCTGTGCCTCGGTCAGCGTGCCGGTCTTATCAAACACAATGGTGTCGGCCTTGGCAAACGACTCAAAATACTTCGCGCCCTTGACCATGACACCCATCTTGGCAGCATCGCTCATAGCGGTCATGACGGCCACGGAACCCGTGAGCTTGAGTGCGCACGAGTAGTCGACCATCAACGCCGCCGAGGTCTTGATGAGGCTTCGCGTGGTGAACGCAACCAAGCCCGCAAGCAGGAAGTTCCACGGGACGATCTTGTTGGCGAGGTCTTCCATATGCGACTGGCCCTCGGACTTGAGCGAGTCGGCCGCCTGCACGAGCGAGACGATCGAGCGGAGCTTGGTCTGGGCCGTATCGGCGCGCACGCGCACCAAGATGCTGCCGTCTTCCACGACGGTTCCGGCGAACACGTCGTCGCCTGCGCTGCGCTCGACGGCAAGCGGCTCGCCGGTCAGGGTCGCCTGGTTGACCATGGCGCTCCCCTGCTCGACAACACCGTCGATGCAAATGGACATGCCAGTGCGCACGGCCACCAAGTCGCCGGGCTCAAGCTCGGTGGCGGCAACGCTTACCTCGGTGTCACCGACCACCTTTTGCGCCTTGTCGGGCACGTCGAGCAGCGAGTTGATGAGCTCGTTTTCGCTCATGGCGCGGGTGTAGTCCTCGAGCAGCTCGCCCGCGTTGAGCAGGAACATCGTCTGGCCCGCGGTGTCGACGTCGCGTTTGACGAACGAAATGCCGATGGCCGAAGCGTCGAGCACAGGAACGGTCAGGCGCGGCTGCGCCAGCTCATGAAGGGCAGCGCGCAAAAATGCCATGTAACCGGCCACGACAAACACCGCACGCAGCGGCGTAGGCAGAAACCAGCGGCGCGCGTAGTGGGCGCCGATAAGTGTGGCGAGATCCATGACGAGCTTGTGCTTGCGTGGCTCAAGCTGCATCACGTAACCCGTCTTTGCGTCGGCAATGGCCTGAGCGTCAAGCGCACCGACGGCGGCCAGCACGGCATCGCGGTGCGGCTCGTCGTATTCGAGCGCCATCTGGCCAATGCGGCCGTAGACGCGCACCTTGCGCACGCCGTCGATGTCGCCGCTGAGCTTTAAAAGCGCATCGAGATCGCTCTCTGGCACAGGACCCGCCAACTGGAGGCGGGTCCTGCCGGGGATCTCGCTGATAATCGAGAATCTCATAGTTTGTGCCTGGGAGCGCTACTCGGCTGCGTTGTCCGCGGCGGCCTCGCTCTGGGTGATGTAAGCAGCCTCGGCAACCATGTCGTCGACATTAGCCTTGGCCTGCTCGACCATGTCCTGGTAGCCGTTCTTGATGCGCATGCCGCACGCGATACCCTGCACGCAGGCGTTCTTTACCGGAGCGCTGGTGAGCAGCTTGATGCCAGCCGTACCGAGCAGAAAACCGCCACCAACAAGCAGGGTGTTGAACGTGGACTTCTTCATGATGTCTCTCCCTTTTGCCGCATTGGACGCGGCACGGTGCCTCAGCACCCGAGTAAATAAGTTTACTCGAGCACACTTTTGGAAAATAGTTTAGTTTATCTAACTATTGAGGTCAACAAAGGTTAACTTTTTGGAAATCTTGGGGCGCAGACCGGCCGACTTCCGACGATCCGCCAGTCGCAACGTACATCTCCGGCATCCAAGAAAGGCTCTCTCCCGACCCGACGATTCGAGGTCTAATACTTTTCCGCAAAGTGAACGAGCAAAATTGGACCCCCGAAGCATCCGCATTTTTCGCCAGCAAAACCGCAGGAAACACTCGGCAAAACCGCAGGAAACCGAGCCAGAAAAGTGTTGATGTTTCAAGGGTCCAAAATAGGTCGTTCACTTCGCGGAAAAGTATTAGACCCCGATTTCCGTCACTCCCACAATGTGGCAAAGGGACAGCCCCTTTGCCTCATTCACCAAATTCCATTCAGCCCCGCCTGACCCGAACGGCCGAGTCGTTGCAGAACCCGGGAGCCCCGGCAGGGCGGGTGCTTCCTCAAAATGAGTTCCGCACGCAAAGAAGGCCACTTAATGTGGCCTTCGTCTTGCGCAGGACTGTTTGAAATTTTGAGGAAGCACTCGCCCTGCCGGGGCTCCCGGGTTCCCGCTTACGAGAGCGACGTTCTCAGCAACTCGTTGAAGAGCTTCGGGTTGCCCTTGCCGCGGCTCGCCTTCATGCACTGACCCACCAAAAAGCCGATGACCTTCTGGTTGCCGTCGCGGTACTGCTGCGCCTGATCGGCACAGTTTGCCAGCACCTCGTCCACAATCGGCTGCAGCGCGCCGGCATCGCTCACCTGACGCATGCCGCGCTCGTCAACAATCTTGTTGGGGTCGTCGCCGGTCTGGGCCATGGCCTCAAAGACCTCGTGCGCCTGGTTGGAGCTGATGGCATCAGTCGCCAGCAGCTTGGCAAGGGCTGCCACCTGAGCCGGCGCGATGCCGGACTCGGTGAGCGACACACCCGCGCCCTTAAGGTAGGCGATCATCTCGTTCACCAGCAGGTTTGCGACCGTCTGGGCCTCCTTGCCAGCCATGCCGGCAGCGGCCGCCTCAAAGAACTCGGCAAACTCGGGGTCGCCGGCAATCTGCTCGGCGTCGGCCGCCTTAATGCCAAAGTCGGCCTCAAAACGGGCGCGCTTAGCATCGGGCAGCTCGGGAATCTCGCCACGGCAGCGGTCGATGAACTCGTCGTCCAGATCGAACGGCGCCAGATCGGGGTCGGGGAACAGACGATAGTCGTCGGCCGTCTCCTTGACGCGCATAACCACGGTGCGCTTACGGCTGGGCTCCCAGTGGCGGGTCTCCTGATAGATGATGCCGCCCTCCTCGAGCACCTCGGCCTGACGGCAGATCTCGTAGGCAAGGCCGTCATGCAGGCTCTTAAACGAGTTGAGGTTCTTGAGCTCGGTCTTAGTGCCCAGCTTGGTCTCGCCGCGGCGGCGCAGCGACACGTTGCCGTCGCAGCGCATAGAACCCTTCTCCATGGAGCAGTCCGAAATGCCCAGCGTCACAAAAATGCGACGGAGCTTCTCCATAAACAGGCGGGCCTCCTCGGGCGTGCGCAGATCGGGCTCGGTGACGAGCTCAATCAAAGGCGTGCCGCAGCGGTTGTAGTCGACGAGCGACTCGGCAGCGGCGGTAATGCGGCCCTCGGCACCGCCCACGTGGACCATCTTGGCGGCGTCCTCCTCCATGTGGATGCGCAGGATGCGAATGGGCACCGTGTAAGAACCGTCCTCGCGGCGCTCGGGCATCTGCAGGTTGGACGCATCATAGCTGGCCAGATGACCGGAGCGCTGATTGCCCTCGCGCATGGTCGACGTCATGGACGTGGACAGGCCCTCGGCGTTGGCCGAGGCGCTCGCCAGGCTCTGGGCCTCGGCCTCGCCAAACGCGCAGTCGGGGCGCTCGGCGGCACCGCGACCGGTCACGTCCAGGTCCAGGTGACCGTACATGGCAAAAGCGACCGGACCCTGCGTAGTCTGGAAGTTCTTGGCCATATCGGGATAGAAGTAGTGCTTGCGGTAGAACATCGAGTGGCGCTGAATCTCGCAGTTGGTGGCGAGGCCGGCCTTGACGATGCTCTCGATGGCGCGCTTATTGGGCACCGGCAGGGCGCCGGGCAGGCCCAGGCACACCGGGCACACGTTGGCGTTGGGCTCGTCATCGTGGCTAAGCTTGCAGTTGCAGAACATCTTGGTATCGAGTGCGGTGAGCTCGGTATGGATCTCCAGGCCGATCACGGCCTCCCAATCCTGCAGGACCTCGGAAAGCTCCTTCATTACAGCTCGCCCCCCTTCCCGGCAAAATCGGGCGCGACGGAAAGTGCGGGCGCACCCGTGGCGGCATCGGCAAAGCCGCGCTCCAGGGCGCGGGCAAACGTGAGCAGCTGACGGTCCTTAAAGGCAGGCCCCACCAGCTGGGCAGAAACGGGCAGCTTGGTGTCCTCGCCCAGGCCCAGCGGCACCGAGATACCACCGTTGCCGCAGATGTTGAGCGAGATGGTGTACAGATCGGAGAGGTACATCTGCGTGGGGTCACTGATCTCGCCAAACTTAAAGGCCGTGCGCGGCGAGGCGGGCATGAGGATGATGTCCACCTTGGCATACGCGGCGTCGTAGTCCTGCGTGATGAGCGTGCGGGCCTTTTGCGCTGCGTAGTAGTACTTGTCGTACACGCCCGAGCTCAGCAGGTAGGCGCCGAGCATCTGACGGCGCTTGGCCTCGGCGCCAAAGCCGTGGGCGCGCGAAAGCGAGCTCTGGTCGGACAGGTTGGCGCAGCCCTCCTCCTGGTAGCCATAGCGAATACCGTCGAAGCGGGCCAGGTTGGAGAACGCCTCGGCCGGGCCGATGACATAGTAGGCGGCGATGGCGGCGTCCAGGTGCGGCAGGTCAACCTCGACCAGCTCGGCGCCCTGGTTCTGCAGCTCCTGGGCGGCGCGCTGAACAGCGGCCTTGACCTCGGGCGTCAGACCCTCGGCCTCCATAAACGCGGGGATGATGCCCACGCGCTTGCCCTCGATGCTGTCGTTAAGATGCTCGGTAAAGTCGACGGCGCAATCCTGGCTGGTGCAGTCATACGGATCGTGACCCGCGCCGGTAAGCGCGTTCATGGCCAGCGCGACATCCTCGACCGTGCGACCGAAGGGACCCACCTGGTCGAGCGACGAGCCAAAGGCAACCACGCCGTAACGGCTCACGGCGCCGTACGTGGGCTTAAAGCCCACCACGCCGCACAGCGACGCCGGCTGACGAATGGAGCCGCCGGTGTCCGAGCCCAGCGAGAGCGCGACCTCGCCCGCGGCGACGGCTGCAGCGGAGCCGCCCGAGGAACCGCCGGGCACGCGCTCGGTATCCCAGGGGTTGTTGGTGCGGTGGAACGCCGAGCTCTCGGTGGAGCTGCCAAAGGCAAACTCGTCCATGTTGGCCTTGCCCATGGGCAGACAGCCGGCATCGAGCATGCGCTGGACGCAGGTAGCGGTGTAGACGCTCTGGTAGTTCTCGAGCATGCGGGAAGCGCAGGTGGTGCGCGTGCCCACAAGGTTCATGTTGTCCTTGATGGCCAGCGGCACGCCCGCAAGCGGGGGCAGCGGCTTGCCTGCGGCACGGTCGGCATCCACGCGCGCGGCGGCCTCGAGCGCAAGCTCGGGCGCCACCTGCAGGAATGCCTGGACCCCGCCCTCGCGCGCCTCGATGGCGGCAAGAGAGGCCTGGGCCACCTCGGTAGCGGTAAAGTCGCCGGCGGCAACGCCCGCGGCGATCTGGGCGGCGGTAAGGGAATCGAAGCTCTGCGCCATTACTCGCTCTCCCCCTCTCCCAAAATGGACGGCACGCGGAAGTAGCGGTCGCGCGCGCTGCCAGCGTTTTCAAGCGCAACGTCGAGCGGCAGGTCGCGCTCGGGCTCGCGCAGGTCGTCGCCCATCACGTTGGACAGGCTTCCGATGGGATGGAACGTGGGCTCCACGTCGGGCAAGTCATATTGCAAGACGGGCTCGAGCATCTGGATGGCGTCGTTCAGGTAGGACGTCATCTGGGTGAGCTCGTCATCGGTCAGTGCGATCTTTGCGTACTCGGCGATGCCGCGCACGTCTTTCTCGCTGAGTGCCATAGGCGCTCCCTTCCGCATAACAGATAAACCGCTCTAGTATACAAGGCAACGCCGGCTTGGAGCAGGCGCTTTACCCAAATGCAGCGAAAACGTAACGAGGGCGGCGGGCTGGCAGGCGGCGGGCTGGCGGTTCTGCAACGAAACCGCACCGTCCATAGCGAAAACCGTACTGCCCGCAATGAAAAGCATCCCGCCCACAACGAAAACCATCACAACATTCGACGCTTTTCGCCGAAATCGCGATTTTCATCGAATGTTGTGATGGTTTGGAAGCCCCCGACCACCACAAAGGTGCCTGTCCCCATTGTGGTGGTCTGTCCCCATTGCGGTAGTTCTGAAGAATGTCCTATGCCGAGGCCTTGGCCTTGCGGTGTTTGCGGACCGCGTGGATCACGATGTCCAGCAGCAACAGCACAATGGCCACGACCACGATGAGCACGGCAAACTCACGCTTGCCCCAGTGGCGACCGGCCAGCGACTTTTGCTTGTCGACGTCCTTCTTGCTGTACTTGGTGCGCACGCAATGCACCAGCAGGCGATGGTCGTTCACGCCATAGGGCGTGCAGGTGACAAGCGTCACCTTGTCGGCACCGGGCTCGATGGTCAGCGACTCCATCTCCTCGGGCAGCACCACCTCGGAGTCCACCATCTTGTAGGCGAGCGTCTTGTTCATGGTGTGCAGCAGCACCAGGTCGCCGGGCTCCAGCGAGTGGATGTCGTCGAACATGCTCAGGTTGCGCATGCCCGAATGCGCGGTGAGCACGCAGTGCGTCGAGGTGCCGCCCACCGGTAGGCTCGTGCCCTCCAGGTGGCCGACGCCCGCCATAAGGACTTCCTCGCTCGTACCGTGGTAGATGGGCATGCTCACGTCGATGGAGGGGATCTCGACCCAGCTCATCATGGGATCGCGGTCAAAGATGAGCTGCTGGGCGTAGGGCTCGATCTGGTCGGCGGGAAGCTCGGTGGCCTCGCCCGCCAGCTGCTCGTTAAAGGAGCGCGCCTGGAGCAGGATGCGCTCGCGCTCCTCGGCAGATAGCGCGTCCACGGTGCTGGACACCGTGCTGATCTGGTTGAACACGCCCGATGCCTCGAGCCGGTCCAAGATCCACGGCCAGGTCATAAGGCCCACACCGATAAGGATGATGACGATGGTGATGAGCCGGTCGGCCCAGCGCGGCAGCCGCTTGCGACGGCGCTTGGCCTTGGGCTTGGGCTGAGGTTTGGGCTGAGGGCTTGAGCCGCCGTTGTCCGCAGCGTTATTGCTCTTCATATGTTTGGTGCCCTGCACCATCGCCGGTCACTCCTCTACAACTCAAGTTGTCTAAACAAATAATAGCCGATTAGCGAGCTTCCGCGGCTGGCAACGCAGCTAGACTGCACCGTCCAGTCGAGGATAAGCCAGCATTTGAGTTTTCAAAATGTCCCGGATCGGCGGGGCGATTCGGGATACAATGTCAGTAGAAAACGACGCACCCCGCGTAAATGTTTGGGAGCGCGGGCGGCCTAGTTTTCTGGTTTTGTTAAATGCCCGGGATTCGACCCCCGGGCATTCTTATTTGCGCTTGTTGCGGCGCAAATGCCTTCTACCGTCCGCACCGCGCGTGCGCCTACGGACCTTAAACCGAACCTCATACGAGTCAAGAAACGCGATGACGAACGTGCCCACCGCCGCGAGGGCGGCGAGCGCGTTAAGGAATTTCAGCATTTGGGGACCTCCGATCGAGTCGTCGGCCGCCCGCGCACGGGATGCGTCGCAAGGGTATTTTACTGCGAGCACTCGCACTTACAGCTGGTAAACGCAATATTTGCAAACATCTGTTCGCTAATCATACACTCGATCATACAAGCGATGGAGGCTGGCTGCGTTATCCAAAAAAACGGGGCAGACTCCAGCGCGGAGTCTGCCCCGGAAAGAGAATGGCAAAGCAAGAACGTGGATGGACGAGAAAAGTGTCCGCAAGTCTCATGGCCATCACATCCCACCTGCCAAGGGGATGGGTGAACGAGCGTTACTCCTGCTCGGACTCCTCGGCCTGCTTACGGCTGCGGATGAGGTGCGCCACGCCGATGCACAGCACCGCGCCACCAGCGATCCAAGTGAAGGTCACGCCGTTGAGACCGGTGAGCGGGAGGTTGGAGCCCTTCTGGTCGATAATGGTGAAGCTGAGCTTACCGGTAGCTGCGGCGGCCGTGCCATCCTTCACAACGCCAGATGCTGCACTGATTACAGACTCCGTACTCGGAGTAACACTTTGACCAGCCTGATAGAGCTGATCGTTACTGTCACGTTTGATAGTAAAGGTGACACCGTCCTTGGCGGAGTTATTGTAACCAGGAGCAGGCTTAACCTCTTTGAGGATGTAGGTGCCCTCGTCGAGACCGACAACGTTGATCTTGCCTTCGTTCGTCGTCTTGAGCGTGGCTTCCTTGGCGTCGCTGTGCTTTACACCCCGGGCGTCGATGAATTGCTTCTCAGCGTTGCCGTTAACAACCTCCTGCAAGGTGAACTCAACATCTTTGAGCGTCTTGAGGTTACCGTCTCCATCCTTGTCGCTACCGACCTTGGTAACATCGATACCATAGGTGTAGTCATAAGCAGGATGGTCAACCGTAGTGCCTTCACCTTCACCGTGCGGGTTGTTGGAGTAGGTAAGCTTAACCGTATTCGTCTGTGCGGTACCGAGCAAACTGCTGAATTCTGAATTGAGCGAACCGTCAGCATTGCAAACCTTGCTAGAGTCGAGCTTGGCCTGGTACTCAACGGTCACCTTAGAGTTGCCATCCAGCGAGATAGGAGTTTCACCCTCAGCCATGCAATTCTTGAGATTAAGGAAGTCGACAGTCAGCGTGTCGTTATCGTACTTGGCAGTGTAGCCGGTCTTAACCTCGGTATTGCCAATTTTGACCGTAACAACTGGCGTCTTGCCGTCAGCCCCAAGACGAGGCGTCATGGATTTGGGAAGATTATCCGTGAAGGTGTACCTGTAGGTGCTGTAAGTGTTGATGTTCCCCGCAACGGTGCCAACGAGCTGATAGTCGATAAACTGGTCCATTCGGGAGTCTGCAGCCATGTTGGGATTTTTGAACACATCGGTACCGAAGGTGCTGCCATCCCTGTCGTCCCTGACGGCCTTGGTCACAGTGGGGACCTGCTTCTTGGGAGTTAAGTTCTCAGCGGAACCGCCAACAACGGCGAAAATGGGCGAACTGAAGGTATCCGTGTTACCCTTTTCAGCATTAGCATTCTCGCCGACACTCTTAGTCACGAAGAGCCAGTAACCAGTAGCCAAGTTACTAAAAGAACCGGTGTTGTCAGCATTTAGCCAGCCGTTATTGCCTTCAGGAATGTTCGCCTTCTCAACGGCAGCAGCGATCTTGTCGAGCACGCTTCCGGCCTTGACGTTTTTACCCCCATCAGCATCGGACCCGTGCTTTTTGATGAACTGGGCCCACGCCTGAGCAGATTTAGCATCTTTGCCAGTCGGCAAGTCAACAGGCTTGGGATCATCGTTATTAAATGCCGTAGTCACTGCGCTCATTACGGGATCACTTGCCCATTCGATATCGGAAAGCGTCTTCTCCGCAGTGGAGTCCCAGGTACCATCATCCTTCCAGTCTTGCGTGACCTTCGCCGAGAAAATTTTGATTCCCTTAAAGGTCGTATCCTTGTAGGTATCCTCCTTAATCGTCACGCTGCCGCTCTCGGCCACCTTCGGCGTGCCATCAGCAAACGCCATGGTCACCGGGGCCATGACTCCGCCGAAGCTCAGCGCTGCTGTGAGGCCGGCGGTTACTGCTAGGCGTGCGATGTTCTTGTTCATGCTCATCTTCTTTTCCTCTGCTTTCTGCTCGAATTCCATTTGATCTAAATCTGCCTGTCTGTGTCTTAGCATCTGCTTCGTTACGTCTCGCCCCGCTCTCTGCGGGGCTGCCAGCTACTCTTTATGGCTGTCACCTCCCCGCTTGACCAGGAGCGCGACTACGATGAGCGCGGCTCCGGCGACCGCTGCGGCGGCCGCGGCATACATTGCCATATCGCCAGTCGAGGGCATAAAGCCTCCGGTGGTAATGCTAGGGGGTGTGCCGGTGGGCGTGTTGATGAGCGACGCCTCCAGGCTGCCCGTCGACCCGTCCGCGCTGTCGGCGCGCAGGGGCGACTCGGCCGTGATGGTGAGCTTGGGCTTGGCGGCGGCCACCTGGTCGACGTCCAAGCCCTCGGCCTCGACCGTCACGGAGCGCGTGCCCTCGAAGGCGGTGTAGCCCTTGGGTGCCTTGAGCTCGTGGACCTCCAGCTTGCCCGAGTCCGCGCCCGAAACGGTCACGCGGCCGTCCTCGCCCGTGGTGACGGTGGCCTTGCCCTCTGCATCCCACGTGCCGTCGGCCGCCAGCGTGCGACCGCGGTCGTCGGCGATGCTCAGAACCGCCCCGGCAAGCGGCTTGTCGCCGTCGCTGCCGCGCTTGGTGAGCGCGAGATCCCAGGTGTAGGCGCACGCATCGTCGCTCGGCGTGCGGGTGAAGCCGGCGTCGCCGGACTGGTCGGCAAAGGGAGAGCGCGGGTAGCGCAGGTAGACCTCGTTGGGGTTGCCCTTCGCGATGCCGTGGTTGCATGCGCTGGTGAGCGGCGCATTGTACACGGCGACCACGCGGGCGCCCGCGGTAAAGGCGTCGGCCCCGCCGAGCGCGGCGATGAGGTCGCCGGTACGCACGGTGAAGGCATTGCCCTCGGTCGAGACCTTGCACTGTGAAGTAATGTCTGTCCACCCTTTAGCCGGCGTCGAGCTGGCGTTGCCGCCCTCACATGCGACGGCG